>JAYZPA010000057.1:0-41446 GCA_036150515.1 Planctomycetota bacterium | reverse complement strand
TAGGACAACAATCGTGTTGTCACGGTAGGGGCTCTTTCCCAATGCATCGAGTACATGACCAACGCAGGCGTCAGCGAATGAATCCGCCGCAAGACAACCCTGGACAGCTTCCTTCCATTTGCCGCTTTCACGAATGTGCTTCATGTGCTGTTCGCCCATCCGCCGGCCAATGGCGGGTATGTCGTCGAAATCATTTGCCTTGTAGGGCGGAAGTTCGATATCTTCGAGCGGATGCATATCGAAGAATTTTCTCGGGGCATACCAGGGAAGATGGGGCAGGTAGATACCACAGCCGAGGAAGAAAGGTTTATCATGATCTCGTTGCAAGAACTGAGCAGCACCGTCCGCGGTCTTCCAATCGGGATTGGCTTCCATGGGGGCATCGGTCGGCCCCCAGTCGATGAGCCGGGCCAGAATGGGGTTGGATTCGAATTTCGGTCGAAGCCCGTGCTGGTACCGCTCGTACTGGGGAGGCGGGACGGCGCCGGTGCGCGTGGAATAGACATGATCCCACGCGTCTGCATCGGAGAATTTGCCATGGGCCTGGTGGTAAAGTTTGCCTCCGCCCCAGGCGAGGTAACCATGCCTGCGGAAATACTGCGGGAGGGTCACCCAATCCTCATACTGCGGCATGTCGCGAAACCAGTTCAGGTTGCCGTAAATACCGGTCGTCGATGGACGAAGCCCCATCATAATCGCCGTCCGCGATGGACTACACAGCGGTGCGGCGCAATAAGCCTGCTCGAAGAGGACTCCTTTGCGAGCCAGTTTGTCGATGTTGGGTGTCTTCGCCTGAGGATGTCCGCCGAGGCAACCTACCCAGTCGTTTAGATCGTCGACAGCGATAAACAATACGTTTGGCTTTTCTACGGGGGCGGCGCAGGCACATTGATAGGACAGACACAGAAATACCACCATCGCAATAACCGCGAGGTCAGTTACTGGTTTGAATAGTCGCATGATGGTTGTTACCCTCCGTAGCGGGGTGCAAGCAATTAGGTAGGCAGCTCGTTGAAGGAGCGAGTGGCACGTGTGAGGATCGAGAAATTCCGAAAGTGATCCTCGGTTACTTTTCGAAGTCGACTGCACTTCGCGAAGTCGGTTAATGTTGATTATAGTCCAGACCGAACCCACATTCCCGCGAAAACAGATATTTGAGAATCTGGTTTTCGGTAAACTAGACAGCGTCGTTACTGGATATAGACTAATAGCAGGTTGATTGTCGGAAAATCGTTTTGCGAGCTTCGATGTTTTCGTGTTTTGAATTAGGGATTTTAATAATGAAGTTCTTTCAATGGTCGTTGGTAATGCTCTTGAGTTGCCTGCTGGTTAACTCCAATCTCGTTGCACAGGATCCTGCCGGCAAGAAGCGGTTGCAACTGCCCGATGGTGTTGAAATGCACAAGGACATTGAGTATGCCAGGCATGATGGAATTTCACTGAAACTGGATCTGTATCTTCCTGCCGAAAGTAAGGGGGATGTGCCTGTCATTGTGTTCGTTCACGGCGGGGGCTGGAAAAACGGAAGCAAAGACTCGGGAAAGCGCGGAGCCTGGTTGGTTACGCATGGTTTTGCGATCGCCAGTATCAGTTACCGACTTACGGATGCGGGTCAGTGGCCCGATCAAATCAACGACTGTTATGCTGCGGTACGATGGGTTCGTAAAAATGCAAAAAAGTACGGATTCAATCGTGAACGTGTCGGTTGTTGGGGTACTTCGGCGGGTGCTCATCTGGCCGCCTTAATGGGTACGCGACCTTACCCGGGCAGAGAACGAGTTTCCAGTCGGGTGCAGGCGACGGCAGATTGGTTTGGCCCGACCGAATTATTGACGATGCCGCCGAACAATGTCGGCAATGGCCGAACGGAAGAAGATGTTGCCAATAGCAATGGTGCCAAACTGCTGGGGTCGACGGTGAAGGACGTACCTGAACTTGCAAAAGACGCGAGCGCACTGAGTAACGTCTCGGAGGATGATTCACCTTTTTTAATTATGCATGGTACTGCCGACACGGGCGTTCCGATCATCCAAAGCGAAAAACTTCATGCTGCCCTTACCGCAGCGGGGGTGTCCAGTACGTTTGTTGCGTTAAAGGGAGCCAAACACGGAGGTCCTCAATTCAGCACGCCCGAATCAAACAGGATTGTCCTGAACTTTTTCACCAAACATTTAAAGTCTTCGGAATAACGATTTGGAGTAATCGGCGTTCCAAACGGGGCGTTTCATCAAGTAAAGTAACCTGGTTATTCTGCCTGTTTGGCCATTTCAATGGCTATACTTTTAAGGCTTTTGGGCCATTGATCGAATGTGACAACCTTGCTGCCGGGAATCCTGGGTGCGGTGATTCCTTCCACCAGTGAACCTGTAGGCTGGCCATAGAAAAATGGTACTTTGTCCAGGCCATAAGTGTTTGCCAGACTTTTTGCATAGATCTCCATTTCCGCAGCGTAGTTCGACGGCGTATATCCAAGGTTGTTTTCCGATGGGATCCAGACAACACCCGCGACGGCCATTGGAGTCATAGGACTGACACACCAGTTGTAAGCGTAGGTAGGGATCATGTCCGCGGTAAGCGTGCTGGTTTTACCAGCCTCTGGGAAAGGGGGACCGCCCAGCGGTGCCGCGTATGCCATGTCGGCGCCTCGCTTGTTCGCTTCGATAATCGAGCTCACAAATTCCTGCACTTCACGGAGATGACCGAGGGTGGCATCTTGCGCGACGATTGTATTGGGATATTGCATGAACAACTCGTTTAGGCGGGCCTGAAAGGCCGGATTCGTGATATCTTTGACTCCGTTGAAAGACGTCCACGACAGAGGCGAAGCCATTTGGCGACTTCGTCCACTGCCCTGACCGGACGACATGGTGATAAAACCCTGCGGAATTCCTTCGCGATTCAGTGTCTTCGCGAATTCATAGGCAAACATGGTTACCCCCTGTTCCGGGTCAGAAAAGTCAGCGGTTAACCAATGGGAGCGGTATCGCCCCCCTCCCGTCTCGAATTTACGTTTTCGCGGCGTGGGAAACGAACTGGCAGCGGTTTTTCTCCTGAACTCACGAACCAGCGGCATGGTTGCAGGAATGGGGGCTTCCTTGTCACGCTGATCGTAGGCCCATTCTCCGTTTAACAACGTCGACCCGGTAAGATACCAGACATCGCCAACGAGAATGTCATGAACGGTCTTGCTGTGGCCATGGCTCGACGTGACCGACAGAATGATCGGCTTGGCCGAAGCCTCAAGCGGTGGGAATGTGACGGACCATTGCTGCAGATCATTCGCCACGGCCGTTTTCGTGATCTGACCCAGCGTGACCGTGACACGGACTCCCTGATTGGCGTGTCCCCAAATGGGGATCGGTTTATTGCGCTGGATGATCGCACCGTCCCGAAAATATTCAACCACCTGAAGGATGGGATAGTCTGGGTCGGTGTACTGGGCATATTTTGCTTTTAATGCAGCCGCTTTTTCAAGGTCGTCTTGTTCAAAAATCAGCTTGTGGTCGACCTCTGCAAACGGAGTTGCAGGCAAACCGGCCCGGTTGTACAGATTCGAATTTTCCGGTACCGCACTGTATGCATATTGCACACCGGTCGGCTGGGAGACCTTGTTAGATGTCACGACCACCGTGTCACCAACAATGACGGCATCGGCTGCATGCCACTGCTTGTTTTCGTCGCATAGCCGGAAATGATTCAGTTTGTCATTCGGCGTTGGTCTGGCCGGTTCAACAAACTGTTCTGGCTCGCGATAATCTTTGGCCATCCCTTTGTTGCCGACCATCAGGCCACCAAAGAGGCTTTCTTTTTCGAAGGAGACAATGACCTGATCTCCCTTGATTTTATAACCGCGATAGATGGGGCCGGTGTAAGCGATATCCCGTCCATACTGCTTTGCCAAAGCCCAGCGGGCCATCCTCATACCGGGGTGGAGTTTGTTGTAATAGTGTATTCCCTGCGGTCGGGCGGAATTGAGGTCGGACTGAACGACCATTCCGATATGATTTCGGTTATTCATAAAAAACATATGTTGAGCCTGGCGGATATCTGCAAATCCCACCGTATCCGGGTCCGGAGACCCATAGCACTGCATTTGTGTGAAGTAGAACGGCATCTCTGGCATCTCCCATGCATCTCTCCAGCCACGGACAAGCGCCTCCATTCTTGCTGCATAGATACGGCCGTCACCCGAGTTGCTTGTTCCCTGACACCAGATTGCACCGCGAATGGCATAGGGAACCACAGGATGGATTTTGCCGTTATAGAATTGCGAAGGCCCCCGCCACATGCCCGCGATACCGGGCAGGCTGGGGCGGGCCGGCATTCTGCCCCCGGCAACCGCCGCTTCACCGGCAACTTTTTGCCATGCGCGGATATCCGTATCATATTGCTCGAATGCGATTCGGCCCTGTTCGGTCAACGGGTCTGCACTTCGGATCAGATCGGCATCTTTCCCGATGTGGGGGTGGGTTTCAATTGCCTCACGCTGGGTAAATGCCTCGATGCGGGTATTGCTGTGGGCACTCAAAAGAATACCTATGGGCATGTCGATCTCTTTATAGAGGGAATAGGCAAAAGAGAGTGACAATGCCGAGAAACCGCCGGCGCTTTTATGGGTTTTCCACCCGTCATCGGAAGTCGCTCTTTTTTGAGGGTGCAATGCCGATACCGTGTTAATATTAATTTCCCGTATGGGAATGTCCTGTTCCGAAGCGGCAATCTCCTGAGCGATTTCGCGGCACATACTGCTGCTGGCAGTCCAAACCATGTTGGATTGCCCCGATGAGAACCAAACCTCCCCGACCAGTACGCCGTTGAGAACGATCGATTCGTTGTTGTCGCTGGTCACGGTGAAACTGCGCTCTTCGCGCGTCGCGGTGAGCGAAGCGAGTTTGACTTTCCAGTCGCCATATTTGTCGGTAATGGCGGTCTTTTTCTGGCCGCCAAACTCGACCGTGACTTTAGACCCCGGCGTATCAAAGCCCCAAACCGGTACCTCCGTCTGCCTTTGCAGGATCATATTATCGGTAAACGGCACCGCCAGCGTCAGCGTTTGTCCGACTGCACCTACGGTTGCCACTGACAGAAACAAACATGAGACAAGAAAACCTAACAATCTTTTTGGCATGGTAAATACGATCTTTGAGAAAAGACGTCGATGGCTTAGTTGAAATGGTTCTGGAAACGGAGGGCGATGTAATGCTTACCGTATGGATATATTAGATTGTTCGGGCAGATTGAAACAGTCCCCTCGGGAACTTGCACGCGACTCGCATTACTCTGCCATGAGAGTTTCCACGACCGCTGCCAGTCGTTCGTAAGAGTGTAGTCCCACCAGCTTTAGTCGTACTTTGCCGGATTTGTCAATGAATAGGGTCGTGGGATAGGAATCCAATTCAGGTACTTGTTGCTGAGTTGCATCGTCCCCTAGGGCACACGGATAATTTATGTTTTCGCTTTTGATGAAATCACGAACTTTTTCAGCATCCGCTTCTGAATTGTCACCTTCGTAATTCAATCCGATCATCTGGAATCCCTTCTCGCCATACCGTTTCTGCAAGCGAATGAAGGATGGCACCTCCGCGCGGCATGGAGGACACCAGGTACCCCAGAAATCGACGATGACAACTTTGCCCGCATGGTCGGATAATTTAACGGGAGCATCGCTAACGGAAGTAAGCTCCACGTCAAATGCAAAAGAAGTCCCCTTTTCTAATTCCGATTCGGCCCACGCTCTCGCTTTGGCCAGAGCCAGCAGCGCCAGTTGCCCCTGATACTGCTGGTACGCATCCGATTCACGAAGATTCTCAAGATCCGAATCCTGGGCAGTATGGGCGAAGTCTGCCCATCCAAATTCGACGGACAGTTTGTATGCAGTGAGCGCCTTCTCAACATTTCCATCCAGGCTATAGGC
The DNA here is from genome assembly GCA_036150515.1 of Planctomycetota bacterium. Lineage (GTDB taxonomy): Bacteria > Planctomycetota > Planctomycetia > Pirellulales > Pirellulaceae > UBA721. The sequence goes on along the minus strand of JAYZPA010000057.1, from coordinate 35,532 downwards.
GCAGGCAGCATTGTAAAGGAAGGTTTGAAGTTCCACGGGATAGTTTTCCAATTCAGCTTTCCCGTAGGTTTCCACCAAGCTAAGCAGAATGTCACCTGATTGGACAAATTTATCATATTCAGGGTTAAATCCATTGCCCATTCCTTCAGCATGAAGCTCCGTCGCTTTGCGTAACGCAGAACCGAGCGGCGTGGAATCATCAAAACCTTCAAACGATTCCAGTTCCATAGGAGCTTCTTCAACCATCCCCATCTCATCTTCGCCAGACATGTCCATTACGGAAGATGCATCGTCGTCGTAATAGCTGTCGTATCCCGAACCATAGGCTTCATCAGACGTTTCATAGCCATAATCGTCTTCGTAAAAATGGCTGGTCGAATAGGTGCCCACAATCAAAACGATCCCCAGACCCACCAATCCAAGAATCAGAAGCAGAGTCCAGAACAGCGTCATGATCATTCCCAGAAGATAGCCCGTCTGCGTCAGGGCCCGACCCTCATGATCCATGACACCCGCATCCATCGCTTTCAAATCCCGGCGTCCGGAAATCCATGCAATGGGTCCGAATATGATTGCGAACAACCCACCGATGAAACTAAGGATGCCAAAGGTGAATACAAATACTCCTCGATGAGGTCGAATGCTGGATTGCGTTTCATCGCTCATGTCATGGTCTCCTAAAAGGTTGCCTGTGTGTCCTGCCATCCGAACGTCCGATATCCTCATCTGGTCGTGTTTCCGGGCGCAGCGTTGCTAACGGAAAAGCTAAAATAAAAGAGGGAATAAAGCAATCAAAAAACTAGATTTTGCGAGACACTTTACAATCTATTATTTAACGTGAGCGCAGTGGATGCTCATGCGGGTTGGCGAACCTGCATACCAGGCGACGAGCCAGCCGTTTTCAAGCGGTCGCAGTGCCGGATGACCGAAACTCCATTTGCCCATATCATCCCAGAATGATGCAAAATCGATGTTGGTTAAGCCCTGAGTAATCGCGGCCTGTTCATCATGAACGTGAACCACAACCCGCGCATGCTCAGGCCAACTCGACCCTTCGTCATCGGATTGCCAAAGTGTCATGGTACCTGGTCGATCCCGATTGACGACGAACGCAACGATTCGGTTATCCGCCGCGGCGCAGCAGGCGGCTATTTGCCCGGGGATGCATGTTATCGAAGGTGCGGTTCTGTTTGGAACGCCACGCTGACCTTTCACCAGATGTACATGGAGATCTTTTGACTGGCTGCGGCTATGAGTCCAAAACATAGCGAGGTAACCGGTTTCGCCCCACGGGCAAATCCGCTGGTCCCAGTAATATTGCTCCTGTTTCGGATCCGTTGCCACCAGAATGGGCTCCGAAAACGTCTTCCCCTGATCGTCGGAAAGCACCATCCACGTCATTTGATCCACCTTCGTGAAATCGTCATACTCTTTAAAACTCTCGAAACAGCATCCAATAACGCCGTCAGGCCATTGAATGATGGGCCCGGTAATCGCACATCCGGTTCGTTGGGCGGTTTCCACTTCGCTCCAGTCGCTCCAGTGGTTCCCTTCATCAATCGATTCGCACACCAAAATCCGTGTGGGCAGGATGCCTTCCGTTTCCGGGTTAAATAATGGCCGTTCCGGAACGGAGCGATCGACCCATGTGGCAAACAACAAAATTCTACCCGGGCTCACTTCCACCATCTCGCCGGACAAAAATGACCCTTGAACCTGTTGGAATTGTCGGTTGAGCGTCACCTCCAGTCGCTGCCAGGATTTAGCTCCATCGATACTTCGCCCCAACCGTAGTGTATTGTCCGGGCTATGTTTGTCCCTTCCGCATTGCCATACGGCCAGCCAGTTTCCATTTGCAAGGGGGCAAAGACTCGTGTAGTAGGCGATCGCCTCTTCCACGGCTGCATTCGCAGCATCATAAATCAGGCCCTGTGAGTGAATGATATAGTTTTTTAGTTTCATGACCGGTCCCCGAAGTGAAACGGCGAATCTGACTTATCCAGGCGGAATGAAAACGGTATCATGTGCCGGATGGTTAGGAACCACATTTCGTGTGATCATTGTATAATGAAGACGATGAGTTTGCTGCAAAAGACCAATTCGTTATCCCGCCGTAATTTGCTTTCGTTGGGCTGTTTCGGTTTGTCATCCTTTGGCATGGGCCGGCCTGCGCTGGCTTCTGGCCCGGCAACGGCTGTCTTGGGTAAGGCAAAACGTGTCCTGTTGCTTTTTATGGACGGTGGCCCAAGCCACATCGACCTGTTTGACCTCAAACCGGACGCGCCACGGGAGATCCGCGGCCCCTGCAAACCGATATCAACATCGGTTCCCGGTATCAACATCGGTGAGTATTTTCCAAAGGTGGCGCAGCAGTTCCATCATATTTGCCAAATTCGGTCCATGAGTCACAAAGACGTTCCCCACGATCAGGCGGTTTACCATTCGCTTACCGGCTATCGGCATGCGATCAAGGCGGGTGGCCTTAAAATCAGCCCCAACGATCATCCCCACTTCGCCAGCAGTTTTTACCGCGCCGATCCCGCTCCAAACACCCTGCCCAGTTCGATTGAGATTCCCGGTCCGATGCGTATTGACGCCCGTATATTACCGGGACAAACCGGCGGTCGGCTGGGATCCCGCTGGAATCCATTTCCCGTTCATGTGACCCGGGACGGGACGGTTATTCCCCCGGATCTGGGGAGACTGGAGCGTTCTACGGAAACCAATCTAAATCAACGTTATGAACTGCTGCAGAAAATTCAGAATCAGAATCTGGATCACCACGTATCCGCATCCATTGAGTTTCAGGCGCTTCAGAAGCAGGTCCTGGGAATCCTGCAAAAACCCTCCATTCAAAATGCCTTTGATTTAGGGCAGGAACCAGACGAAATCCGTGATGCGTATGGTCGTGACCGGCACGGCCAGTCGACACTGCTTGCACGCCGCATGCTGGAGGCAGGGGCGCGATTCATTACCATCTACTGGGGGAAAGAAATCCAGGACTGGAAGGGTTCTTTCAAACCGATGTTGGTTAATAACCCCTGGGATACACATCGCAATCATTTTCCATTAATTAAAGACAGCCTGGTGCCGCGTGCCGACCGTACCTTGGCTGCATTACTGGAGGACATGAACCAACGCGGCATGCTGGACGATACTCTGGTTGTATGGATGGGAGAATTTGGGCGCAGTCCGCGGATCAGCAGCATCTTTGCCACGCCGGGCAGAGAACACTGGCCCCATGCATATTCGATTATGTTGGCAGGCGCGGGGATTCGTGGTGGCCATATCTATGGAAAAACAGATCGATTTGGAGAGTACGTTACGGATAAGCCGGTATCTCCGGCGGACTTAACGGCGACCATCCTGCAGGCAATCGGCGTCGACCCCCAGATCTCGGTCCCTTCCAGTCAAGGACGACATCAATTATCTCAGGGCAATCCCTTGCTTGAACTGTTTGGGTGAATTGAAACGCTCGTACATTCATTTCCCTGAAGATACGTTTAATCGTTTTTTGTTCTATTTAGGGATGACAGCAACAGCCGGCTGGTCGCTGCAAATAAAATATCCTAATGGGTTATCGTCCTTGTCGGTGATCAGCCAGGTGTTATTTTCGTAACTGTTTTGCCGCCGCATACCATCCGGTTTGAGTTCACCATAAAGTTTGTGTTCGCCGTTATACCCGACCCAGTAAATTTTGATTTTGGTTTTGGATTTGTTTTCAAACAGGACCTCGATGTTCTCGCCGTTGCTGGAACGGGGTGCTTCCGCCGCGTTGGTGGTGGGAATGAACCTGAGTATCGCGGTCGGTCTTTTTTCCGGTTGGTTTGGATCAGGGATCATGACCGTATCCCGGTTCAGTCCCCGTACCACCTGTAAGCCGGGTATCGCTTGTTCCAGTTCTCGGGCACCCCTGTCCGTTATCTTTGTCTGCCAGACATAAAGTCGCCTGAGGTGTTTGAGATGCTTCAGGTGCGGCAGTGCATCATCGGTCACGTTCGTGCCGTAGAGGTTGAGGTACTTCAGATTGACAAGTTTGGTTAAATGCACGACTCCCTGATCGCTGACGGCCGTTTGTTCCAGATGCAGCATTTCGAGCGACGTCAGGTTTGTCAGGTGTTTCATACCGGCGTCGGTGATGCGCGTGCGTTTCAGGTTTAACGAAGTGATATCCGGTAGTTGTGTGATAACGGCTAACTGTCCGTCCCTGAGATCCCGGCCGGTCAAATGAAATTCCACTTCCAGCCCGTCATCCCTCCGGTTGATTTCCCCTCCGGCTTTCTTAATGGCATCGATTGCCTTTTCGTTTGCGGCAAGCTGGGCCGAAAAGAGTAGTAGAAGCAGTAAGGAAGTTCGTTGTCTCATGGTCGATATATTCATTCAGAACAGGGGTAGCGGCTGGCCACTACATATCTCGTAGGGCCGGTCCAGCTCGTCATGCAGTTGGGTATGAATATTGATTCCCATTGCCGTGAGAACGGTTGCATGAAAATCAGCTGGGGTACAGGCATCCCGTTTCGGGTGCGCCCCGTTGGAATCGCTACTGCCATAGGTCTGCCCGCCTCGGACGCCGCCGCCGGCTAAAGCCATCGAGTAGACGGCCGGATAGTGGTCTCTGCCGCCGTTGTTATTGATCTTGGGCGTTCGTCCGAAGTCCGTTAGCGCGACAACCAGCGTTTCTTCGAGCAGTCCGCGTTGTTCTAGGTCCGTTAGTAAGGCGGAGACGGAACGGTCAAACACGGGCAACAATCGATCTTTCATTTTCGAAAAATGTCCACGGTGGGTGTCCCAGTTGTCTCCGCCGCCGCCCGCCAAATCGCCGGCACCGGCACACACCTGAACCACAGGGACACCGGCCTCGGTCAGGCGTCGGGCGAGCAGCATGCTTTGCCCACCGATATGATCCCCGTACAGGGCGCGGATGCGAGGGTCTTCGGACTCCAGATCGTAAGCTTCACGGACGGCTGAGCCCAACAGCATATCGGCAGCCATTTTGCGAAATCGATCCAGGCGATCGTAATCGGTATCGGATCCGATTTGGCGTTCCAGCTGTACCTGCAATCGCTGACGCTGGAGAATGCGCGTTTTGTCCAGTTGCAGAGTCAAATCCAGTTCGCGGTTGGTGTATCGCGATACGCCCTGGAACGACTTGCCGGCGGGCGTCTTCATTAGTACGGGATCGTATTCTGACCCCAGCCAGCCACCATATTCGCCCGCCATCAAAGTGCCGTTGTCGTACATATTGTAAGGGATGCGAATGGCATTGGGAGTGCCGCTGTGGGGGTCCTGAAACCGGGAAATCATGGCTGCCAGCGACGGCCAGTTATCACGGTTTTTGGCTTTCACGCCTCCTGGGGGGTCGTGTCCGGTGATGCTCGTATACATCCCCTGTTGATGTCCACCGTGCCGATGATAGACCGAGCGCACGATCGCGAGTTTGTCGGAGTGTTGGGCCATTAAGGGGATATGTTCACAGTATTGGATGCCCGGGGTGGCGGTTTGTATGGCACTGAAATCACCGCGCAGATCCGATAGTGCCTCAGGTTTGGGGTCCCATGATTCCAGATGGCTGATGCCTCCCCAGCAATAAATGACGATGCAGCGTTTGGCGCGTGGGGGACTCGCCGACGCATGAGCCTGTAGCTGCAGCATCGTTGGTACGGTCAATCCGGCGGCCGCAATGGTGGAACGCAGCACGTCCCGTCGAGAATGTTGAATCTGGAAAATATCGCCTGCTCCACAATAGCTGTCATGTTGCTCAACCCACTCATACTATCGAAATAACGGACGTAGTGTCAATCTCAGGGGAATCAGTTCAGTGTAGGATGCACATTTCCCTGGTGTTGTTTGGTCGTTATATTGACCTTACATTGACTCAGCCAAAAAACTCTTTGCGGGAAAAGATCCATGAACCATGTCCAGCGCCCCGTTTTGCTGATTGTATTGCTCATGCTCAGCATCCAGGCCCGTGCCATAGAACGGCCGAATGTTGTGATTGTGATGACCGACGATCAAGGTTATCCGGAGGTTTCCGCTCATGGCAATCCGGTCCTGCAGACACCGAACCTGGACGCTTTGCACAGCCGAAGTCTGCGATTGACTGATTTTCACGTTGCACCGATGTGTGCCCCCACCCGTGGGCAGTTGCTGACCGGACTGGATGCCGCCCGCAATGGATGTATCAATGTGAGCAGCGGTCGCGCACTTCTGCGACCAGAGATTCCCACCATCGCCAATATTTTCGGCAACGCCGGCTACTCAACAGGCGTCTTCGGAAAGTGGCACCTCGGTTCAAACTACCCTTTTCGGCCTGAAGACCGTGGTTTTCAACAAACCGTCTGGTTCCCGTCATCGCACATCGGTTCGGTGCCTGACACCTGGGGCAACGACTATTTTGATGACACCTATACCAGCAACGGAAAACTCCAAAGGTTTGAGGGCTATTGCACGGACATTTTCTTTGACGAAGCGATCCGGTTCATGAAGAACTCGGTGAAGTCCGGCAAACCCTTCCTGACCTATATCGCCACCAATACACCACACGGACCACTGAACCCGAAGGAGGAGGACCGCGATGCACTGAAGCAAGTCCTGGAATCTCCTAAATTCGATAAGATGAATCCGGCACTGAAAACACGTCTGGCAAACTATCTCGGAATGGTCCGCAATATCGATACCAATGTCGGCCGGCTCATGATGTTTCTCAATCAGGAAGGTTTGCGGAAAAACACCGTCGTCCTATTCCTAACTGATAACGGCAGCACTCATGGCCCCCGCTATTTCAATGCGGGGATGCGGGGTGGGAAAACAGAATTGTGGGACGGCGGACATCGCGTCCCCTGTTTCATTAGCTGGCCCCAGGGCCAACTTGACTCGCCCCGGGATATTGACGGTTTAACTCAGGTTCAGGATCTGTTGCCCACGCTGGTTGACCTTTGTGAAATCAGGACAAAGGCAAAATTCAGCGGCACCAGTCTCGCACCGGTTTTACGTGGTAAAGCCCGTGTTCCGGAGGATCGAACGCTGATCATCAACTATAGCCGAATGCCTAATTTTGTGAACTATCCGACACCCTTTGCCCAGTCCATCATGACACGTGATCAGGCGGCCGTTTTATGGAAGCGCTGGCGACTGCTGGAAGATCGGGAGCTTTATAACCTCGAGTCGGATCCGCTGCAACAAACCAATGTCATTGACGCGCATCCCGAGGTGGTTCGAAAGATGCGTGGCGACTTATACCGTTGGTGGGATGAAGTTGGGCCTGATGCGAACGTGCCGCAACGCGTCATCATTGGTAGTGATCATGAAAACCCTTCACGGCTAACTGCCTGTGAGTGGCTCGACGTGTTCGTGGATCAGCAAGGTCAAATACGCCGCGGTCAACAAAAGTCCGGCTACTGGCTGCTTGACGTTGCCCGGGATGGTGAATACGAGTTTGAGCTGCGTCGCTGGCCTCGCGACGCGGACATTCCGCTGGCCGATGCGATGCCCGATGGTGGTGGCAAAGCACTGCCGATTACGTCTGCGAGCATCTATCTCAATAACTACCATCACCTGAGCGTCTCACAAAAGCGACCCTATGGATTCGAGGGACTGACAAAGCAGGTGAAGTCAGGTGACAAATCGGTCGTGTTCACCGTCAAACTCAAGGAAGGGCCCGTCGCGCTGCACACATGGTTCCGCGGCGAGGATCTGATTTTTAGCGCTTATTACGTTTATGTTCATCGCAAAGATTAATAGCGGCGAGCGGGGTGTTTTTTTTGGGAACTTTTTGTATTCGGATTGCGTCTTAACCTTTAATGGGGCTTATTAAACGGGAACAATCCTATGATGATGCAAAGAACAATATCCGCGTTTTTCTGTACCAGCCTCGCTGTTTTCTGTCTATCCAACTGCCTTGCATGTGAGCCTCAGGGTATTCGGGGACCCGCGTTTGATAAGAATTCGAGTGACCTCGCCAACAGGTTCCTTCTGAAGCAGATTGAGGATTTGCAGCAGGCGATCGATTCACCCCAAAAACAACTCGCGGAGATGTTTGGCGGAAAAGCCAATCTTACCGCCGTGCGTCAGCCGGACAAGGTTACCGGATTTTTGCTGCCACTGGATAGTGAAATGGACAGCACCGAAATCCTGCTCGACCGGAAGCGAACGTTTACGCTGACCGAGAAGGATCAGAAAGAGCTTAGCAAACTGCTTACCACGCACGGCAATTACGAGTGGGGTGCACGGTACCTTTGTGAGATCCGCTACGGAATACGAATTGAATTTCAGCAGGGTAAGAATGTGGTACCCGTGTATTTATGTATGGGTTGCGGCCATGCCGGGGTGATGTTGGGTGAAAAGAAGTATGACCATGATATCCGCAGTGAGAATCTGGACAAGAATGTCGTATTTGCAGCGGTGGCAGAAATTTTAAAACGAGCCTTGCCTGACGAAGAAGCGATCCAGGATATCCGGCTGCACAAACAGGAAAAGCCGTATAACGCCACGCCTTATCAGACGCACCTCAAGAGGTTGCACAAGGAACTAAGGGAATTCAAGAAATAGGGATGGTGTGGGCTGACGAATGATTGCGCATCTCCCCAGGGCTGAAAACAATCAAAACCGAAGGGTCAGGATTATTGGGTGAATTCGGAATTTTCATTTTGGGTTGGATTGGGAGAATCTCTGTTGCACGATCCCCCATTCATTTCCCTGATGAAAACCAAACAGTTCAGCAACGGCCATAAAGAAAATGCGCCAGCGATTCCACCAGACGCGTGCTTTGCCTGGATAGCATTGGCTGAATATCTCCATAATGCTTGATTGGTTTCCGTCCATTTTATCCAACCAGCTCAGCGCCGTTTTTTGATAATGGATACCTGACCAGACATCCTGTTCCCTAAGCTGAAATAGTTGAGCGGCTTTGGGTAACGTCTGATGGTTGGGCATCATGCCGCCGGTAAAAAAATAGCGAGCCATCCAGTCATGGGAAGATGTAATGTCGAAGTTATAACTGAATTTGTGGTGTGCAAAAACGTGAGTCAGAATCTCCCCGTCCGGTTTTAGCCAGTTGGAAAGATTCTGGAACAGACGGTCATGGTTGCGTATATGTTCAAACATCTCAATGGACACGATACGGTCGAATCTTTTTGTGGGCTCAAAAGAATTAATGTTCCGGGTAATCACCTGGACGTGATTTTCGAGTGCCCGTTGCTTGAGTTGCTGCTCGATGAATATGCGTTGAGAATGGGAATTGGAAACCGAGGTGATGCTGCAGTTTGGGAATTGTCTGGCGAGGTAAAGAGTGAGAGCTCCCCAGCCGCATCCTAAATCCAAAATGGACATGCCATCCTCAATATGGGCGTTCCGGACCGTCCTGCTTAATGCCAACTCTTCCGATTGATCCAGGTTGTTGGTATCGGTCTCCCACCAACCACAACTGTATTTTCGATGATGTCCCAGAACCAAGGCATAGAATTCGGCGGGAACTTCATAGTGCTGTTCATTTGCTGCCTCCGTTTCTACTGCGATCTCCGCGCTTTCGATGCGGGAAATTCCCTTCTCCTGGTTCCTTTGTTCCCGAAGGATACGTTTTCGGCACAGGTTACGGATCGCACGTCGCAAGACGAAATCCGGTATATAGCCCCGGTCGCACAGCCCAAACTTTAGGTTGTCTAGCATGTTTATGTAGTCTCAGATACTTTTTTCTTGGGAAACCAGGGAATAAACATCGACGTGCTGCGCTGGTAGGCGCGATAAGCGTCACCTCGGGATCGAATCGCCTGAGCTTCAACTGTGGGAACGCCTGTTATGAACAGGAGAAAAACCAGAGTCATCGCTGGAAAGATAAAGATCCAAAGTGAAGCGACTCCGTTGATTCCGACGAATGCGAGGCCCAGCCAAAACATCCACTCAAAGAAAAAATTGGGGTGGCGAGAATATCGCCACAGTCCCTGGGTGCAGACGGTTTTACCGTTTTCACTCCGGCGACGAAAATTCGTCAGGGTCCAGTCTGCAAGAAAGGATCCGGTTATTCCGATCAGGCACAAGGCGACGGCTAAGAGACGAGTCGGTGATAATTTGGTTTCCAGGTGCGAGATGGACCATGCAGGCAGTGAAAAGAGAAAGATTCCCACACCCTGAAAAATATAGAATTGGAACAATTTGATGCGGTAGTGTTTTCCCCATGTTTCCCGCAGTCGTAAATACCTTCCGTCTTCCGACGGAAGACCGAAGGTGCGATAGACGATGATTCCCCCCAGTCGCAAAAACCACAGGATGTGAAGGACGATAATGTGCCAGCCCATGGGCGTAATCTCGCCGGCGGGAAAGGTTGAGTAAAAAATGCTGGCCAGGGTAACACCGAAACACCAGATCAGGTCGATCATGCTCGTGTGCGATGTGTTTACCAGCACGGCGTAGGAAATCGTTACCAAGAACAGGGAGGCGATCAAAACGATGAGCAAGTCCATCTACGCCCTTTCAAATAGCATTTGTGATACTGTAATGTGGCGAGTGCTAAATCCGGCTCTGCAGTATTCCAGATAATATTGCCAGAGCCGTTGAAAGCTTGGGTCATAACCCAAATCGTTCACCTGTTTCGCTGCCGCTTGGAAACGGTCCAGCCAGTGTTCGAGTGTCCTTACATAACTGGTGCTCATGTCCAGAGATTCGATAAGCCGAAACGGGGTCTGTTGGTGATTAATTTCATGGATGCGTTTTAGTGACGGTAAACACCCGCCGGGGAAGACGTAATATCGAATGAAATCAATAGACGCCAGATAATTGTCGTAATCATTGTCATTCATTAGGATCGACTGCAGGAGCATTTTTCCGTCCCTAGCCAGCAGTGAACTGCATTTCGTAAAGAAGGTGTCCAGATATTCGTAACCCACGGCTTCGATCATTTCGATCGAGACCAGTTTGTCATAGGTACCGGTCAGTTCTCGATAATCCCTGTCAATGATTGTAACGCGATCTTCAAGGCCTCGTGTTTGTACTAGGGCCCGTGAAAAATCAAACTGTTCCTTTGAAATGGTGGTGGAGGTAACGCGACACCCGTAGTTCTCAGCCGCATAAACTGCCAAGCCGCCCCACCCGGTGCCGATTTCTAACAGATGGTCATCTGCGGTCAGTTTAAGAAATTCACAGGCGGACTTCATTTTTTGTTCCGAGGCTTCACGCATTCCCATCCTGTCGCGATTGAACAGACCGGACGAATAGCAGAGGGTATCGTCCAGGAACAGTTTGTAGAACTCGTTGCCAAGGTCATAGTGTTTGCTGATATTATTGCGACTGCTCGTCACAGAATTGTGGCGTCTGGAATGGAAAAAACGTGGAAGGATGTTACCCAGCCACGAGTATTTTCGAAGGACTTTATTCAAACTCGGGGCATGACTCAAAAGCGTGATAAATAGCTCACCCAGATTAGAACAGGACCATTCGCCGGCAATATATGATTCAGCCACCCCGAGATCGCCTCTACTAAGTAAACGCTGATAAAAAAGTTTCGAGCGGATCTCGATCGTGTATTGCTGCACCGCATCGCGCGACCCCACGAAGTGAGTGCCATCGGGATCCTTCAGTGTAATTCCCACCCGATTCTGTTGACCGAATGCATTACGTAAAAGTTTTCTTGCTATGGTTCCCGTTCCTGGAATACGAACGAGCTTTTGGGGATGGGGGGGGGTAATGGTTACCATTGAATTAAAGACGTTTCATCGGAGTTTTGCTGGATGGGTATGAAATGGAACCTTTTTACACCACAGTAACATGGCTTGAAAATAGATTCCGAAAAGAATCTTGAGTGTTATTAATGGATATCGAAAATTTAACCACATGAGATTGAATGAATTTAACTTCAAACGGGTCATTCGGATACGGGCCATAAACGGATGAACTCTTTCGGACGAGTCCAGAATGATTGATAACCTCAATGATTCTGAGGGATCGGAGATGGACCAGCTGTAGCTGTGATTCATGGACATGAAGGGAGAAACATGAAGCTCCTTTTCTGTGGCTTCCCGATTCGCGGGAACTCCGCTCCATTGTGATTTGTTTAGGAGGTAGACATGTTTTTCTCCCCACGGGGTGTTGTTTACCTCTGCCACCACATACCTGAGGTGATTCGAGCGGTCGTAACAGTAGTAAAATGCAACTGGATTTGTAAAGAACCCGAAGGTTCGCACTTGAGTCAATAAGGCAATTCGGACAATCTGATCGTCCCCGGTCTGTCTTTCGATCAATTTGCGGATGGAATCCTTGAGGCTGCCTTTGTTGCCGAAATAATCCCGTCGCCGAAACCAGTTGAACCAGGGCCATTTAACTGAAAGCAGGCGACAATGAGAAAATAGCTGATCCACTTCATCCAGGTCAATCAATAACATATAGACCCCGAACTTGAATCCGTGGCGCTTGGGCGTCTTGCGCAAATGATAAACGGTTCCGCGATAAAAACAACTGTTATGCATATCCCTCTCCGAGGACAGAAAGATTGCAGTCGGGGAACAATTGGTTGACCACTTTTAAACTGCTCCGAACCCCGTCTTCGTGGAAACCGGCGCCCCAGTAGGCACCACAATAGGAGATGCCGTCATGGTTGATTAGTTCATTATGTCTGCCAGAGGCCCGAAAGGTTCTTTCGTCAAACTGAGGGTGGTGATATTCAATGGTTTGAATGATCTTTGTAGGATCGATTCGGTGTTGTGCGTTTAAAGTTACCAGATATGGCTGAGTTGCATCGAGTGACTGTAAACGGTTCATCCAGTAAGTGACCGATGCCTTAGGTTGAACGTTTTTTTCGAGAAGATAGTTCCATGACGCCCATGCTCGTTGGTTCTTTGGGAGGATCGAGGAGTCAGTGTGAACCGTAGCAATATTGGGTTCGTATCGAAATGTTTCGAGAATCTCTCGCTCAAGGGAGGTGGGATTGGCAACGAGTTTTAATGCTTGATTGCTGTGAGTCGCAATAATGACATGGTCATAACCTATCTTTTCACCCTTGGGAAGAATTAACTCCGCTCCACCTTCTTGCCGGCGTTTTATGGCCGTAACTGGTGTATCCATAAAAAACTGTGCCGACGCTTCCTGGATTAAAGCGTTCACATACGTCCTTGAACCTTCGCTGACAGTAAACCATTGGGGGCGATCTCTTATGTTCAGCAATCCGTGATGAAAATAGAAGTCCAGGACGAAGCGTATTGGATAGCCTAAAAAGTTGTCACACGAAGTAGACCAGATGGCCGCGCCCATAGGCAGGAAAAAATATTCCAATAGATCTGAGCGGAACTGGTTTTCGGCAAAAAACTCCCGTATCGTCATTTCGTGAGACAGGTTTTTGCGTAATCGTCCCGCAGTTTTATTGAAACGGTAAATTTCGTACAACAATCTCAGGTGCCGAGGGGAAAGGATACGCCGACGTTGTGCAAAAAGCCCTCCCCAATCGGCGCCCCGATACTCCAGACCGGACGGTTCATGTTTGATACCGAATGACATGGACGAGGGCTGATATTTTACTCCCAATTCGTTTAATAAGCGGATGAAGTTTGGGTAAGTCCTGTCATTAAAAACGATAAATCCCGTGTCGAGGGCCAGGGGGTTCCCTTCGTCCATGATATCAATGGTGTTTGCATGTCCTCCCGGATGACTCTTTGCCTCATATGCGTCCACCTCATGATTTTTGGAGAGATAGTGAATAGCCGTAAGGCCTGAAATACCGGTACCGACAATGGCGATTTTCATGATTGGTCTGATGGTTTAAGAGTGCGATGGAAGGTTTTAAACATCCGGTTTGCTAGTTCGTTGGGACTTGAATCCGGGATAACCGTAGACGGCAAGAGATAAAGTTATTGGTTGATTGATTTGCTGTCACACATGTCACTTGTTCAGCACCCTCAGTGATCCGGTTTATAGCGGCAGAATAGCAGGCCTGAACTAAGGAAGATCAACCACTCGACCGCAGCCAGCATGTAGGTGGTTGGTATCAATCCCGTATAGAGGCAAAAGCTGATTGTTCGGAAACAGACTAAACCGGCGTGGATTACCAGACACCCCAATAAAACCGTACGGAGATCCCCATGCATAAGTATCGGAACCAGAAACAGCAAGCCTATGCCAACTTCTAACCCGCCATAAACGGTAAGAAATTCTGATTGCCCCTGTCCTGTTTGCAACTTGAAACCAACGGCTTCTGACGATTGTTGGGGAAGGATTGCACACCAAAATCCCAAGGCGATATAAATGATTCCCGTCGTAAATAGAAAACCTCGGATTACTTTTTCTGTCATTGGAGACCTATTCTCTTTGCGTAGTTGACTCTCAAGTCGGGAATGAATAAACCCCTGAAATCTTAGGATGTTTCTGTTTAATTCTGAAGTACGCCTCCGGCTTGCACCAGTTTTTCAATCACCCTGTCAGGAAGAGGTATGGCATACGGCAATTCCGTGACCGGAAAACGGCAGCATGCTGTCTCGATGGAACCACTGGCGATTAAATGAGTTTGTCTCGTTATTTGAAATCGATAAATCAGGGTCCGTCCTTTCTCAATGGAGCAGGCCAGGTCAATATCTAAGCCATCGCCGTATTGTGCCGGAGCGTGATACCGACACTCGACGTGGGTTCTTGGAAAGCCATATTTTCCGCGATCATCTTCAAGAATTGCGGAGAGGCCGATGGAATCCAGAAAAGCGTATTCGGCGTCTTCAACATATTTTAGGTAATTTGGAAAATGTACGATGCCGCCCATGTCCGTGTCGGCAAAAGAGACCGTGCGCTGTTGTTGGTAACAAAAGGGGATGGCTGTTTGTATCTTGGTCATCTTAAAAGTCCCTGATCTGGAGTTGTCGCGGGGTGCGCCCGCATGATGTATCGTTCGCTTCTTAGCCGATAGCCTGATGCCGCTGGAGTACGTCATGAAGGACTTCACCACGGACATCAGTCAGACGGAAGTCGCGCCCCGCATGTCGGTAGGTTAAACGTTCATGATCCATACCCAGTTGGTACAGAATCGTTGCATGCAAATCGTGTGTGTGAGCGGAGTTTTCCACGGACAGGATGCCGTATTCGTCAGATTGACCATAGACCTGTCCACCCTGGACTCCTCCTCCGGCCATCCATGAGGTGAAACAGAAATTGTGGTGTTCCCGACCGGCGTGATTCGCATTGACGTTAAAAGGTGTACGCCCAAACTCGGACGTCCAGACGAGCAGGGTCCTCTCAAACAGGCCCCGTTGTTTTAAATCACGTATTAATCCTGCAATGGGTTGGTCGATATTTTTTGCCAGCCGCGCATGATCTTCCATGTTGCCATGGGAATCCCAGTTGCTGTTCGAGCCGACGTCAATCAGCTCAATAAACCGCACGCCCCGCTCTGCTAAGCGTCTTGCCATCAGGCATTGCCATCCAAAACCCGTGGTTTCGGCCGGTTTCATACCATACATTTCGAGGGTTTTCTGGGTTTCGTCGGACAGATCAAAGGCTTCGGGTGCTGCCTGCTGCATTCCAAAAGCGGTCTCAAACGATCGTATGCGGGCATTGATTGCCAGATCGGCCGCGCGACTATCCTGATGACTGCGATTGAGTCGTTTGATTAGTCCCAGTTCCATTTGCTGCTGCTGTCGAGAGTCGACTCTGGGTGCCACATTGGCGATGGGGTTCTTCCCCGGAATGACATGCGTGCCCTGATGGCAACCAGGCAGGAAACAACTACCCCATGTCTGTGCGCCTGCGTAGGGTGCCGCAGGAGCGAGTACCATGAAAGACGGGAGGTTTTCGTTTTCCGACCCCAGTCCGTAACTGACCCATGAACCGACACTTGGGCGGGCGAACTGAGCGGAGCCGGTATGGGCGGCAAGTGTCCCTTTGTCATGCCCGTCACTATCACAATGCATGGCATTCAAAACACAGATATCATCAATGACCTCGCCAATATGAGGGAAGAGATCGCTAACCCAAATGCCATTCTCTCCATACTGACGAAAGTTCCAGCGTGATTTAATCAAGTACCGCTTAAACTCCCCTGGTTTGTTGAGCCATCGTGATGCGATGATGGATTTACCATGGTCTTTGGCAAGTTGTGGCTTGTGATCAAATGTATCGATATGGGAAACCCCGCCCGTGGAATAGATGAAAATCACACGGTCCGCCGCTGCGGGGAAATGGGCAGATCGGGATGCCAGCGGGTCGGCGGGCTGCGCCTGCAGGTTACCACACATTCCGGTAAACGCCGTCATGGCAAAACCGCCAGAGGCGTTTTTGAGGAATTGTCGGCGATTGTTGTTCAATGGCATTTTTGTGACGGGTGTTGATGATTAATCGACAAACAGAAAACTATTACTGGTTAGAATGACGCGCGCCAGGCTCGACCAAACCTGATGTTCCGTGGCAGCCTGATCTGCGCTGGGAAACTGTTGACGGTAGGCATTGACGAACTGGATGGCCGCATTAAAATCGCTCGCGGACGGTTGTCGTCCGTGCCCAATTTCAAATGCCAGTTGCAACCGGCGTTCGGTCGTTTGTTCAGCGGCCATGATTTGTTTTGCCAGACCGTCAGCCTGATCGTGAACGAATTTGGAATTCATCAAAAAGAGTGTTTGAGTTGGCGTGATGGTAGGTTGACGTTTCCCAATACTCACGTTCGGATCCGCCGAATCGAACAGTTCAAGGTAGGGATTGCGGCGATTGCGCTGTTGCATTAAATAAATGCTCCGGTGATTTGAGTCATAAACTGCATGAAACGGATGATGGATGGTGAATCCCCATGTATTTACATCGGGAAAAGGATGAGGCCCTGGTTTACTTTGATCCAGATTCCCACTTACCGCCAGCATGGCGTCTCGCATGGACTCAGCATCCAGCGGATGGCGGGTATATTTCCAAACAAGTAGGTTTTCCGGATCAACCTGAATCGCGTCCGACGGGTGCGTGCTGGAGAGTTGATAAACGCGAGACTGCATCATGACACGGTGTAAATGTTTCAGGGACCAGTCCGATTCGATAAATTCAGCCGTAAGCCAATCAAGTAGTTGTGGGTGGGTGGGTCTCGCTCCGCGAGATCCAAAATCACTGGGTGTCGAGACGATTCCCCGCCCAAAATGCCATTGCCAGACGCGATTGACAAAAACACGTGCTGTCAGGGGGTTCTCGGGTCTTGTGATCCAGTCCGCAAGCTGCAGGCGACCGCTTCCTTGGTGGTCGGCCGGCAATGGGTCGGCGCCAAGAACCTCCAGAAAACGTCGGGGCACCTGTACTCCCGGCTTACTCGGTTCGCCACGGAGTTGGACATGCGCGTTGACAGGAACACCTTCGTAGACGCCATAGGCCACTTCGTATGCGGGTTTTTCTGATAACTGAGTTTTTTGGTTTTCCAGCTGTTTTAGCTCGGTGTTAATTTCAGCGATGCGCTTTGTGTCGGATTCGGTTTGAACTCGTGGAGTGACGGGAGGGCTTTCGGGGGGAGCAAAGGGCGCCTCTGTCAGGCCAAGGTTATCGATGTCCCGCGCGCTAGCCGGGCCCGGTACATGTCCTATGCCGTCGCAAATAAAACAATCGACGATGCCATTCCAGTTAGGAGCCGTCTTCTTCTGGCTGAATTGAGTCAGGTCATTAACCGAACCCACTACGCCTGCATACGTTTTCTCTGCAGGGTCGATTACGATCTGGAGCGTGTACCATTTTCCAGTCTCCAGCGGACGAAGGTTTTCCCATGCGGCGCCGTTTCGGATTACAAACTGGGTCGGTGTGATACTGAATTCGACCGCGAGTGACTGGATTACACCCTGGCCCAGATAAAGACGATAAGCCCCTTCCTGGCTGGCTCCCTGTTGCGTGCGGAAGTCGACATTGAAGGAGATCGTTTTACTATTGGAAGCGTTCAATTCGTTTGGAAAGACGTAACGAATTCCGTCCGTGTTGAGGCCACTACCCAGGTGGACACCACGCGTTCCTTTAGGGTGCACATTCTGAAAGGGACTCTGCGATTCATGGCGAACTTCCACCGGCCCGGCACAAACCCATGGTGTTTGCAAGGGTTTGCCGAGTTCCTGGGCTTCCATTGCAAGGTCCAAAGCACCGGCGTGCCAATGGACATTCTTTTTCTCGAGTTCCTGTTGAAGTTTTGTTTTCCGGGTGTGCAGCAGATCAAGCTTTGCGTTTCTTGCCAACTCGAGTTGTTTAACTTGTTCGGGCGGCACGAGTGCCGGAAAATGAGATGGACGTTTCTGTTCTTCACCGCCGGGAAAAGCCCATGTTGTACTCTGCATGATACCGTACAACGCGTAATAATCCTCGGTGGAAATCGGATCATATTTATGGTCATGGCAGCGGGCACAGCCCAGCGTAAGCCCCAGTAGCGAACGTCCTAATGAATCAATCGCGTCGGCAAAATCCAGGTGCTGGTAATCCGGAGATGGTTTATATCCATAGCGTTTCCCTACGGCCAGAAAGCCGGTTGCCGTGACGCGGGACGCATAACGCGATGCGGGCCCCTCTCTGGCGAGAATGTCCCCCGCGATCTGTTCCCGCAGAAATTCATTGTAGGGCTGATCCGCGTTGAATGCGTTGATGACCCAGTCACGATATTTGACCGCTTCACGAACCGGATAGTCAGCACCATCACCGGCGGTGTCGGCGTAACGAGCGACATCCAGCCAATGCCGTCCCCAGCGTTCACCGTAGCCTTCGGAATCCAGCAGTCGATCGATGACTTTGTGGAATGCATCCGCGTCGGAATCGACGAGGAAATTGTGGATTTCTTCGGGAGTCGGGGGGAGTCCCGTAAGGTCAAATGTGGCTCGCCGAATGAGAGTTCGTTTGTCGGCAACAGGGGACGGCGAAAGACCCTCGGATTCAAGCCGCGCGAGAATAAAATGGTCGACGGGTGACCAGCTCCAGGAATCAATGAATTTTGACGTTGGCAGCGAGGGTCGTGTTACCGGCTGAAAGGACCAAAACCCGTCGGCCTGTGCTAACGTTAATTTGTCCGGAGGCGTAGTCACGGGTTGGCGTGGTGCGACGGCGCCGGCCTTGATCCATTTTTCAAGTGCGGCGATTTCCTGTGAGTTTAGTTTTTGTTTGCCGGGGGGCATCTGGAGATCCGGATCCGTCTTTTTGACGGCGCGGAGCAGGAGGCTATCTTCCGGTTTCCCCGGTAGGATGGCCGGGCCGTTGAGTCCTCCGGTTTCCCAGTGTTGTGGGGAATCGAGCCGGAGGTCCGATTCCTGTTTCTCAGCTCCGTGGCATTTCACACAGTATTTGATAAACAGGGGACGAATTTGCGATTCGTAGAAATCGGTATCGGATTCGCCCCGAGCACCGGGGATGATACTGAAAAATGCCAGCAGGAGAGACAAGAGCAGTGTGTATTGGAAGGCAGGACGTTGCATGCGGAGTTGGAGCAATGAGTGATGGATGTTGGAAAACATGAAGCGATCACCCGATGATAAGGCGGGTGTTCGCGCATTTAGTTACCTGACGCTTATTGTAACAAAGTCACTGGAATGAGGAACAATGAAACGTTTGTAGGCGAAGCAGAACCCGGAGCATTTTGGACGTCTACGAGCTGGAAATGAAAGTGCGGCTGGAAACGCGGAAGTCCATTTACCTGCCTGCGGAGATTTGAAGGACGGTTTCGATCAGTGCCGCTGCTTCTTGTACTGCCTGATCGGCTTTTCCGAATTTTTTCGATAGCTTAACGATGCGATTTTCCGAGTAGACAAACTTAACCAGCGTGTTTTTGTCAAATAATAATTTGCTTGGACTGCGGCAGAGGGAAACATCAACCTGTTTGTAGTTATGGGATTGCGCCAGGTTTCTGGTTTGTGCGAACCGTGCAGCGCTTGTATTTTTGCCGCTCGGATGGATCACAATGTAAGACTTGATTTCCGGATGATTCTGCAGCATGCGATCAACCGCATGCAGGAGATCCCAGACGTGGGGGTTTTCCGTCTGAGCGTATATGCTAATCACTTTTTCCTTACGATAGATGCCTGCCAGACACGTATTTTTTCCGTTGAATTTAGGCAGTGTTGGTGACACGACCACCCAGGTCGTCGTTGTGGGTACATAGTTGCCAAGATCCGTTCCGTTTTGGGGCGAATTCACCGTTGGTTTTTCATCGTCCCCCATAAGTGGTACGACGATAAAAAGACCGATGATGCTGGTGAGAACAATTCGTAATGGATAACAGGACATGGCGATGGGCGGGCGGTTATAAAAAATAATGGTATGGACGGTTACGGACGATATTGACGGGCAAATCAGATTTCGGCGACTTCCCATCCCTTGGTAAACTGAGCATGTATATATTGGTCCACTTTGGAATTGCCGCCTGATTCAAAGGCGTCCGCATCCCAGCTAAAACCACCACCGGCGCGGAAGGCCGCATTGGCCAGAAGCACCGCTTCGGCAAGCGCACCGGAATAATTTACGAAGTCACAAGTGGAACGCGGGCCACCCTTACATGCATTGATCCACTCTTTGTAAAAGCCAGGTGACTTCGGAATCGAGGGACGGGGAACCACAGGCGCACCACCGTCATTCAGTTTGGCTTTGTATCCATCAAAGCCGGCGGAGATCGTACCGTTTTCACCAATAAACAGCGTGTTTCCGTACGCGTGTGCATGGTGTTTTTCAAAGACTTCCTTCATGGATCCGTGCCACCAATGAAGTGTGACGGCATCATGTCCGTTTTCCGCTTTGTACTCCAAACGCGTCTTCATGGACTTGGGAGTCCGTTCCGCATCAATCTGGTCTGTCGTGGGAACCACATCCAGATCGACCCGCGTAGGGTATTTCAGACCTAAGGCCCAGTAAGGGATGTCAAGGATATGGCATCCCCAATTTCCCGTTTCGCCAGTTCCGTAATCCCACCAAAATCTCCATTTGTAGGGCACGTATTCCGGGGAATATTCCCGGTGGGCAACCGGGCCCTGCCACAATTGCCAGTCGAGATGACTTGGTATGGCTGGGGAATCCTTAGGCATCGCGGGCATGCCGCGGGAACCGCCGATGGCACAGTAGACCTCCTTGATGTTACCCACCATCCCGGATTGCACTGCTTCGACAGCCCGGGCCATGCCGGCATTGGCATGTCGCTGATTACCCAACTGCGTCGCCACGTCCGCCTTCTTCGCAATTCTCGTCAGTTGACGAATTTCCCAGGCGGAATGCGCAAGGGGCTTTTCGCAGTAAACGTGTTTGCCCTCGAGCATGGCCTGTCGCGCCGGATGAAAATGGGTATGATCCGGCGTGCTGATAACAACGGCATCGATTTGCTGTCCGATCTTGTCGAACATCACCCGGTAATCCTTAAACTTTCCGGCCTTGTCGAATTCCTGAAATCGCTTTCCGGCTTTGGATTCATCCACATCGCACATGGCGATAATGTTTTCGCCAGACACCCCGCCGACATTTGCCGAACCGCGACCGCCAACACCAATACAGGCAATGTTTAGTTTTTCATTTGCCGAACGTGCCTGGACGTCCGGTACCGACGTACCCAGCCAGTATCCTCCGGCAACAACTCCGGTGGTTTTAATAAAATCCCGACGATTGGTGTTATAGCGTTTCATTTCGATTCCCTGATGAATGGTGAAAATAAGTGGACGGGGGCACAGGCGTAATCAACGGTTCTTAAGCTTAGTGGAATAGGCCTGCTATGAAGTTTAGGCTCGAAGCGTTAAATGAGCAAGAAAACATTCGTTCTATTTTTATTGGCTTCCATGGGTAATGTGGGAAACATGAAGAGTCGGTGCCCTTCCCCGTGTGGAAAACCGTTTCGACAATCGCTCATTCATCCCATGGGATGAATTTACGGACACAACGAGCCCATGCGTCCGCTACATACACCGCGTTGTCCTGACCCACGGCGATATCATGGCCCAGGTTTTTCGGGTCGTCGATTTGTCCCGCGTTAAACGTGGTTAGCATCCGCCCGTTCGCATTGAGTATCACTACACGCGATCGGGTGTGGTTCGGTTGATCCCCACCATCCACGATGAACACCTGTTTGCGAGTTCCCGTCGCGACCCCAAAAGGCCGCCCAATCAAAGAACTCTGCCATTGGTCAAGAAACCGCCCTTTCAGATTGAAAACCTGAATTCGAAGATTGCTGCGGTCGCAAACATAAACACGGTTTCCCGAAACGGCGATTCCGTGAGGTAAATCCAGCTCTCCCGGACCACGGCCGGCAGTTCCCCATTGCCCAAGATATTTGCCGGCGGCTGAAAATCGAACCACGCGCGTATTAAGGTAGCCATCCGACACATAGATCGTACCATCCTTTGCGAAAGCAACGTCGGTGGGACGGTTGAAATGGGAATGGTCGTTACCGGGCACACCTGCCGTACCCAGCGTAAGGATCAGTTCACCCGATTTTGGGTCCATTTTGAAGACCTGATGGGCTCCAACGTCTGTCAGCCATAAGTCGCCTGAGCGGTCGACAGACAATCCGTGCGGCATGATAAACCTGCGGCCGCCCAGGGTAGAGATTAACTTTCCCGTTGTGGCGTCCAATACCGCAATGGTATGCCCCGTGATGGAATCCGGGGGAAAGGGGGTTGTCCACGTACGGTCCGATCGGTGGAATACATAAACATATTGCCCGTTGCCGGTTGCCACTCCGGTGACCTGACCCAGTTCAAAATCCGCCGGCAAGGAAGGCCAGTCCAATACTCGTTTATATTTTGACGGCCGCGTCTGACCGTACGCGTGCGTTGTCAGAAGAAGGACGCAGACCAGGGCGATGTTGTATCGTTGGTAACGCATAATGTTCCTCATGCTTTCAAGGCGGTCTGTTCGGTAGCGGTATCCATGATCCAAAGCAGGAGCGAGTCCTGAAGTGGGTCTGTCCGCCGGTCATTCAACCCAGTGAGAGGTGATCTTTTTGGACTGAGTCCAGAACGGTATCGACCCGCGCCCGGTAATGTCTCCGACACCGAATCGCGAGTCATTCCATCCGCCGAATCCAAATGGTTCCCGCGGCACCGGGACACCGACATTGACACCCACCATGCCGGCGTTCGCCCGATCTGTGAATTCGCGCGCGACCTGTCCGTCCTGCGTATACACCACTGCTGCATTTCCATAGGAAGAAGCATTCTCTACAGCGATCGCTTCCTCCAGATTCGCGGCTCGAATAATGGACAGCACGGGCCCAAAAACTTCGGCTGCCGCAATGGTCATGTCGGGCGATACGTTGTCTAAAACGGTCGGCCCAACATAGGTGCCGTTTTCGCAACCCTCTACCATTGCTCCCCGGCCGTCAAGAAGCAGGGTGGCTCCCTGCTCCACCGCTTCAGTGATATAACCTTCGATTCTTGTTTTCGCGTCCGCTGAAATGACCGCTCCAAGATTGTCTCCCGGTACAAGTTCTTCGGATTGAATGACAACCTGTTCGACGATGTGGTCGACGTCGCCGACGGCGACCATCGTGGCCGCTGCCATGCAGCGTTGCCCCGCACAGCCACAGGCACTGGCAGCGACGTTGGCGGCTGTGTGTTCCACGTTGGCGTCCGGCATCACGATTAAGTGGTTTTTTGCACCTCCCATGGCCAGAGCGCGTTTTCCGGTTGAAGTTGCCCGCGTGTAGACGGCCCTGGCCACCGGTGTGGAACCAACAAACGTGATTGCCTGGATCTGAGTGTTGTCACAGATGGATTCCCCAATCTGTCTGTCGCCATGGATAACATTAAATACGCCGTCAGGCAATCCGGCTTCGGTTAACAACTCAGCGATCCGGGATCCACTGAGAGGTACCTGCTCACTGGGCTTGAAGACCATCGTGTTACCTAAGGCAAGTGCCATGGGAATGGTCCAGTGCGGCACCATGATAGGAAAGTTAAATGGCGTGATACATGAAACCACTCCGAGCGGAGCCTGTTGGATGGAACAATTAAATCCGGGGCTAACTTCGGATGTTTCCCCTGTGAGGAGATTAGGCAGGGAGCATGCAAGTTCGCTCAACTCGATTGCCTTGAGGACTTCCGCATTCGATTCACTAATAGTTTTGCCGTTCTCCTCGTGACAAACGCGGGATAATTCATCCAGGTTGTCCTGCAGTAAATTACGATACCTGTAAAAGACATCACAACGCTGGCGTAATGTAAGTGCTGCCCAGGCAGGAAAGGCGCCGGCCGCTGCACCTACCGCTGATTGAAGATCGGAGTCAACTGAAATTGGGACGGTGGCGAGTAATTCGCCATTGACGGGCGAGATGACGTCTTTGGAAACTCCGGCAGATGGAGCCTGGGAACCACGAATAAAGTTGGTTAGGGGCGCGTATTTCATAGGATCGGGATAAAACAGCAGGGATTAAATTTGACTCTTATTTTAACCTTTACAGTCGCAGACGTAGTAAAATCAGCAGCAACAAATTTATAAAGTGTGATTGTGAATCTGGGAATATCAGAATGGCAACCGATACAGCATTTCAAATGGCCGCTTCCAACGTACGCTTCGGTCAGGGCGTGACCGCTGAAATTGGTATGGATCTGCGCGACATGGACGTAAAAAGAACGCTGGTGGTCATGGATCCCGCTCTCGTTGATTTACCGATCGGTGGAGTCATTCGTAATTCATTGCAACAGAACGATATCGGTTTTGACATTTTTTCGGAGTTGTCCATTGAGCCGACCGATTCCAGCTTCAAGCGAGCTGCTGAAGTGGCCTGTGAGGGTAACTATGATAGTTATGTTGCCGTTGGTGGCGGAAGTACGATTGATACCTGCAAGGCTGCAAATCTGTATGCCACGTATCCAGCCGATTTCTTTGCCTATGTGAATGCGCCCATAGGGGAAGGAAAACCGGTTCCCGGCCCCACGAATCCCCTGATCGCCATACCCACCACGGCAGGTACAGGAAGTGAGACCACGGGAGTTGCTATTTTTGATTACGTGGAAAAACATGCGAAGACCGGCATCGCTCATCGCTATCTCAAACCCACACTGGGGATCGTTGATTCGGACAACACGCGTACCATGCCGGCTGCGGTTGCCGCTTCCAGCGGTCTGGATGTGCTAAGTCACGCTTTGGAGTCCTATACGGCAATTCCGTTTGATCGGCGGCCTAAACCCAATCGCCCTCTGGAGCGTCCCGCGTATCAGGGCACCAATCCGATCAGTGATATTTGGGCGATTCGGGCACTGGAACTGATGGCGGAGTTTTTACCGCGGGCCTATGCGGACACGACGGATGACGAGGCGCGAATGAACATGCTGATGGCTTCCACGATCGCGGGCATTGGCTTTGGCAATGCAGGAGTGCACCTTCCTCATGGCATGTCGTATCCGGTTGCAGGAATGGTAAAGTCCTTTGAGCCGCCGGGATATGTAGTGGACCACCCGATCGTGCCTCACGGAATGTCGGTAATTTTAAATACACCGGCAGTTGTCCGCTTTACGGCCCCGACAGACCCCGGCCGTCACCTGCGCGCGGCCGCGGCACTCGGTGCAGATGTTACGGGGGTTCCTCCGGAAGCTGCTGGTGATGTATTGGCTGAACGAGTCATTCACTTTATGAAGTTAACCGATATGCCCAACGGTCTAAATGCGGTGGGGTACGAAGCAGAGGATATACCGGCGTTGGTTCAGGGAACGCTGCCGCAACATCGGGTCACAAAGTTATCACCCCTGGAGGCGGGTGAAGCCGAGTTGACCAAACTTTTTGAAGATTCCATGGTTATTTGGGAAGACAATTAAACATTGAATCGGAAACCCGGCAGGAAATGGACGGCATGTCCCGTCTCCTTGCTTGGTTGCGACTCGGTACGGTAGGATGGCGTACAAAGCTTTCCTGCGACGAACACGCTTCTCAACCTGGCAAACTCAGCATGAACGACCCACAGCGTCCCGAAGACGCCAAAAACGAGGCAGCGGAAGATGAAATCCGCGACCGACCACAGCGTGATCGCGGTCAGGTATCCGGGGCAGATAAAGGTGTTGGGCAGGAATCACCTACCCTCCTGCCCTCGGCCAGTGGACTGGCGAACAACCCCGAGGACGCAACATTGGTTGGTCCGGGCGCCTCGATTGATGTCTTTACGGTTGATGGAGATACGGTGACAGGTTATGACCTGTTGGGCGAACTGGGTCGCGGCGGGATGGGGGTGGTGTATAAAGCACGTGACCAAAATCTAAAGCGAATCGTGGCGCTAAAGATGATTCTCAGCGGATTACATGCGTCGGATGAAGACATCCAGCGGTTTCAGATCGAGGCAGAAGCGGTCGCCAAACTGCAGCATCCTAACATTGTGCAGATCTACGAAGTCTCCGAGCATGAAGGACGACCCTACATTGCACTGGAGTTTGCTCAGGGGGGAAGCCTTGATCAAAAAATAGCGGGTAAACCACAGGATGCGAAGGAATCCGCAGAGTTAATTGAAACGCTTGCAGATGCCATCCATCTGGCCCATAAGAATGACATAATTCACCGCGACCTGAAGCCGGCCAACATTCTGTTAACGAAAGACGGTGTACCACGGATTACGGACTTTGGTCTGGCCAAACGAATGGATGAGGACAGCAAGCAGACCAAAAGTGGTGCGGTGATGGGTACGCCGAGTTATATGGCACCGGAACAGGCCGGTGCCAAGACCAGTTCACTTGGTCCAACCGCCGATGTATACGCACTGGGAGCAATTTTGTATCACATGCTGACCGGCCGTCCACCGTTTCAGGCAGCAACTCAGATGGATACCATCATGCAGGTATTGACTGAGGAACCGATAGCACCTCGTAAACTTAACCCTGCATTGGCAGTGGACCTGGAAACCATTTGCCTTAAGTGTCTGGAAAAAGAGACGCACCGACGTTATCAGAGCGCCGCAGCACTAGGGGAAGATTTGAGACGTTTTTTAGCTGGAGAACCGATTTTGGCCCGTCCCGTTACCGTAGTGGAACGGAGTTGGAAATGGGCCAAACGACGTCCAGCTGCGGCAGGGATGGTCAGCGTGATCGCTGTGGCGTTGGTGACACTGATTGCTGGGGGTCTGTGGTACAACTCGCTGCTGGTCGGCGAACGAGACCTTGCTCAGCAACAGAGCGTGCTGGCCGAGACGCGTGAGTCGCTGGCCAGACTGGCCAGCGAGAACGAAGCAAAACAGCGTAAGTTGGCGGAACAGCAACGAGTTATTTCCCAAAGAAATGAATTGCGTGCGCTGCGACATGCGTATTTGGCCGACATGCTGCTCGTACAGGTCTATTGGAATGACGCGAATATCGGCCGGATGCGTGAACTACTTGCTCGTCATGAACATAACGAACGGAAGGGGTTTGAATGGGATTACTGGAATCGGCGTATGAATTCGGAATTGAGTACCCTCCAGGGCCATTCAAATCCGGTTCGTAGCGTGGCATTTAGTCCGGACGGCACGATGATTGTAAGCGGTAGTGGCGATGAAACTGCGAAGATCTGGGACGTCGAATCAGGTCAGGAGCTATTCACCCTGAAAGGGCATGCAGGGCGTGTCTTAGTTGTTGTGTTTAGCCCGGACGGAAAACAGATCGTAACTGGCAGTAATGACAACACCCTAAAAATCTGGGACACCGCTACGGGGGAGGAAACATTCACCCTCAAAGGCCATTCGGATGATGTGGGAACTGTCGCAATTAGTTCGGACGGAAGTCGGGTTGTCAGTGGGAGTTATGATGGTGTTCCTAAGATATGGGACATGGCAACGGGTCGCGAGATATTTACTCTGGAAGGCCATTCAGGCCCCGTGCGTAGCATCGCATTCAGTCCCGACGGAAAACGGATTGTAAGTGGAAGTAATGACGGGACGGTTCAAATTTGGAACGCCGAGTCCGGTCAGGGACTATTTGCCCTGACAGGTCACGTTGATGATGTGGTAACCGTAGCCTTTAGCCCGGACGGAAATAGCGTAGTCAGTGGTAGTGATGATGACACGGCGAAAATCTGGGACACCAACAACGGGGAATTGACACATACATTGCGTCATCGATCGGATGTGCGTTGCGTGGCCTTTGGTCCGGCCGGACAACGGATTGTGAGTGGATGCCATGATGCCACGGTAAGGATCTGGGACGCCGGAACGGGTCAGGAAATACGTTTCCTCAGAGGTCATAAAACCGGCGTCGCGAGTGTGGCTTTCAGTCCGTTTGGCGGACGGGTAGTCAGTGGTAGTGATGATCGTACCGTGAAGATCTGGGATGCCGAAACGGGTGACGAGCTAAAGACCTTCAAAGGACACACTGGATCCATCCTGCGTGTAGCGGTCAGTCCGGATGGTAAAAAAATTGTTAGCGCAAGCCTTGATAATTCTTTGAAGATCTGGGATGGAGATTCACGACAAGAAACAATGGCGCTCAAAGGGCACTTTGGGCCTGTCTACAAAGTTGCATTCAGCCCCGACGGAAAACGGATTGTAAGTGGAAGTAATGACAACACGCTGAAAATCTGGGACACCGATACGGGCGAAAAGGCCTTAACCCTCGAGGGACATGCGGATGATGTTGTGACCGCCGCGTTTAGTCCGGATGGAAGACGAATCGTAAGCGGTAGTTATGATAATACGCTTAAGCTCTGGGACAGTGAGACGGGTCAGGAAACATTGACCTTTAAGGGCCATTCAGATGCCGTGCGTAGCGTCGCATTCAGTCCAGATGGGAAGCGAATTGCCAGTGGAAGTAATGATAAGACGCTTAAAGTTTGGGACACCCAGACGGGACAGCAAATATGCACGATCCAAGGCCATCAGGCGGAGTTCAATTGCATTGCATTCAGTCCGGATGGGAAGCAAATTGTTAGTGGCAGTCAGGACAATACTCTTAAGGTATGGGACGCCGGGACGGGACAGCAGGCGTTAGTCATTAAAGGCCACCAGGCGGCAGTGCGTAGCGTGGCATTCAGTCCGGACGGAAAACATATCGTCAGTGGATGTCATGATGATCCTACCGTGAGGATCTGGGATGCCGGGACGGGGGAGGAATTCCTGATCCTCAAGGGCCATTCGGATGAGATCTTCAGCGTTGCGTTTAGCCCCAATGGCAAGATGATTGTTAGTGGAAGTGATGATGGAACGGCGAAGATCTGGGATGCCGAAGTGGGGCGGGAAATCCTTACGCTCCACGGACATCCAAAATCAAAACTCGGATTTAGCATCTCGTTCAGTCAGGATGGAAAGCGCATCGTTAGTGGGAGTTCTGACCACAGGGTGATGATCTGGGATGCGCGACCGCTGGCAACGGAACAGGCCCCCTGACAGGTAAGCCCTGCGTTGGAATTGCGAATAGGTTGCCAACGGTTTGCCAGCCCTTTACACAAGCAGGCTTTCCAGTGGCCTTGTGCTGTCTGCAAAACGTGTAAGCCCCGTGCCCATCAATTGAGCCTGTAACAACCAAAGATCGGCCAGAGGTGTGTTGTGAGGGCAACTGACGATTCCGCCCGTCCTGAGCCTGCCATTGGCGGATCCCGCCATCACGATGGGTAGTTCGTTCATCGTGTGATGCTCTCCATCGCCAAGCCCCGAACCCAGCGTAACGATGCTGTGATCCAACAGCGTCCCGTCTCCTTCCCTGACTGCATCCATACGTTCCAGGAATTCTGCGAACAGCGATACGTAAAAATGATCAACCTGAACAAGAAACTGTTTGACGCTCTCGTTCGACTGGCCATGGGTAAGTCCGTGATGGGACTTGGTGAATTTCAATTCATGATAGTGTTGCGGCGAACCCCAACGCTCGGGCGCGAGCATCAAGGTCGCGACATGCGTAAGATTGCTTTGGAATGCCACGACGAGCAGCTTGCTCATTAAACTGATGTACTCCCCACGCGTCATGGGCCCTTCGCCCGGTTCTGTCAGGTCTGCTCTTTCATGGGTGCTGTAGTACTTGTTGAGCCTTTCAATTTGTCGTTCAATTTCCCTTACCGACTCAAAATACTCATCCAGCTTGTGTTGGTCATGATGACTCAGGTTTCTCTTGAAGTTGGCAGCATCCTGCAGAACCAGATCCGTGATGTCTTTATCCGAGTTCCCGGTCTTAAACAGTCGCTGATAAACCCGCCGCGGGTCTTTCATGGACGTCGCCACATGCTCCGGACCATACCAGGAAATATTATCCAGATAAATCGATTCCTTAAGATCTTTGAAACTGTTGCAGTTTAACTCCAGAGACCGAATGGGTGTTCGATGGCTGACCTTGTCTGCAATAAGATGATCCAGCGTCCTGTCCATCGGGTACGGGGATTTGAGTTTTCCATGAGGGTCCTGCGAAGAGAGGTAACAGGAACTGGCCTGATTATGAACGTCGGTCCCTCTTACATTGACTCGGGATAATCCCGTGATCAGCGTGACTTTGTCGCGGACGTTCTTTAGCGGACTCAGGGTTGGCATCGAGAGGAAGTCCTCATTGCCTGTTTCGGGAAAAAAGTGATCCCTCACAAAACCCATCGGCGAATAAAAGGATGCAAACCGCAAAGCCGGTGCAGTCGGTTGCTTCGATTCGGCATTCATCTCCAGCCAGGGAAGCGCCAGCATGCTGCCGCTTGCGCCGAGAAGAAATTCGCGTCTGCCAAAAGAACTCATTGGTGGCCTCGTTGGGTAAAGACAGGGTGAAGAACAATATTCCGCAGGACGTCTCTCATTCTATAATCGTCTATTTCGCTCACTTTGGCTATTTCAATTGCAGCAATTCGATCTGTCAAAGTCAACTCCCGTCCCAGGGCATATGACAACAGGTGCCTGATAAAGGCCGTTGCAAATGCCTGTTTTTCAGCGCGGATGGCATCTTTGAATCCGATGACATCCGTAAAATCATGTTTGCCAAACAGGGTCCCGCGGGCATCCACTTTCAAGCCGGTGCGGTAAGTATCGCGCCAACGACCCAGCAGGTCATAATTTTCCAGCACGAAGCCCAGGGGGTCAATTTTTTTATGGCACCCGGAACATTGGGGATTACTGCTGTGCTGGCCTAGCTTCTGTCGGATCGTCAGGCCTTCCTTTTCAAGCGTGCTGTCATCCGCTTGTAAATCAGGGACATTGTCAGGCGGGGGATCTGGGGGATCGTTGAAAATGACGGAGGAAACCCAGGAACCGCGCGTGATCGGCAGGGATCGAGTCGGATTGGATGTCATTACCATGACGGCAGATGTCGTGATCACTCCGCCATAGCGTCTGTCATTCAGCGGGGTTCGCTTAAATTCAATATCCCGCAAATTCACGTTGATCGGATACGTCGCGGCCTTACCCTGATACCATTCCGCCAACAAGTGACTGCGGTAAGTGAAGTCGGAGTCAATGAGTTCTAAAATCGACCTATTCTCAATATAGACCGTTTCAAAGTTTAAGAGCGGCTCCAGCATCATATGCATACCCCGCTTATAGGATATTTTGTCGTCGCCGCCAAAATAGTATTCCCGATGTTTGGAAAACTCTGGTGATGCAGAAACCAGATTATTGATCTTCAGCCATTGGGGCGCGAAACTATCACAGAAGTTCTTGACGCGACGATCGTTGAGCATGCGATCCACCTGCCCTTTCAGCACGTCAGCATCACGAAGCTTTCCCGCGTCGGCCAGCGTCAGCAATTCTTTGTCAGGAATCGAATTCCAAAGGAAAAAGGAGAGGCGGGTTGCCAGGTTATAGGAGGCCTGGGTTGGCAGGTCTGTGTTTGTTTTATTGTGGACGAGAATAAAGCGAGGAGACGCCAGCGCCGCGGACACGACGTCTTTCATGCTCTGGATGAAATTACCGCTGTGGCTGTATCTTTTGTCGAAATACTGGGTGTACAGCCGTGTGGTGTCTTCATCCGCGGGTTCGCGAAAGGCTTTGAGGAGAAAATGTTCGATGCGTTGATGAGCAATATTGCTGATCGGCTCGTTTAGTTTTGGTTTAATATCCTCGTTCATTTTCCAACTGCCAACCATCTGATCTTTGGCGATCTGCGGGTCGCCGGCGGCAATGCTTGTGATTTGACCCGAGGTCAGTCCGGACCGATAAAGACGAATGTCCTTGAGGTCTCCCTGAAAAGGCTCCCGCCCCCCGTAGGCGCCGATTTCCATTGCCCTTTGGCTTTGGGTGTAGAGCTTGCCGGCGATTGGCTTGCTGCCGACTTGTTTTCCGTCCACGTAAAGATTCATTTGTTTGCCGTCAAACGCCCCGGCAACGTGATGCCACTTGCCGTCCCCTAAAAGTGATCGTGGTACCGTGGCACCGAATTCTTCATACCGACCTGCAATCCCTGCACCCATCCAAAGCCCCCAGATCTCGCCGGTCCGGCCGATGGCCAGCAACTGACGGCGCCATGAATCCTCCCGGCGCACGACCGTCTGCCATGAATCCGGGGTGCTGGTAGGACGAATCCAGGCGCTGATCGTGACACCGGTGCTCCGCGTCACGGCAGCCTGATCCGTGATGGCGATGACACGCGGCACAGGCGTTGGTTCGGACGGGTCTGCAAACAAGGAATTCCAGACTCGACAGTTCTCATCGAAATTCTCTGCATTGACAACCGACCGGCTCAATTCCATAAAGGATTGCATGAGCACGGGGCTCAGACTGAGATGATCGCCGCGATTGTTGAACCCATTTTCGGCCGGCGCATCCTTGGGAAATGCCATCACGCCCAGCAGGCGATTCTCCAGTAATTGCTGGAGGCCCATGATGCGGTTTCCGACGACGACCACGTCGGGCATCTTGCCTGATTCCGGTTGGAAATAGTTGTTATGATCCCGGATAATGCGATCGTTAATGGAATAGACCCAGGATTCAAGATCAAACAGATCTCGGACCGCGTTACCATATTCAAAACGGTTCATGCGGCGCAATTGAAAAGGAACCTCAGGAGCGTTACTCGCTACGCCAATGCTCAACGTCTTGTCCAGTACTCGCAACATGGATTTGCGTTGATCTTCAGAGGGCTGGCTTTGGTCCTCGGGGGGCATTTCCTTTTTCATCAATGCCCCGATCATTTTTTCGACCAGAGGCGGGTTGTTTTCCAGATCTTTCCATGACCTGTACTCCGTTAAATTTATTTTGGATTCCGTTTTCTTACGTCCGTGACAGTCGTAACAAAAGTTCTCAAATAGCGGTTGAATGTCTTTTTTGAAGTCACCGCGTTTCTGATCCGTGACTTCAGCAGCCAGAGACCAGCCCGCGACAAAGTGGGTTGACGGCACTAACCCGATAAAGACGATTATTGATCGTCTGATGATTTGCTGTGCAGTGGCCATTACACGTTTGTTCATAATCATATTCAGGGTCGGGCGGTTAGCGGCCTCAACGTGGTCTTATGATGGGACTGCACGGTGCGATTAACGATCATTCTAATCGATACAGCGTCATATCTCCATGAAGCTGAAAAAAAAGGCAATTTCC
Source organism: Planctomycetota bacterium (assembly GCA_036150515.1). Taxonomy (GTDB): domain Bacteria; phylum Planctomycetota; class Planctomycetia; order Pirellulales; family Pirellulaceae; genus UBA721. Next base: position 2,225 of record JAYZPA010000057.1, on the reverse strand, counting down.
GGCTGATGGGATCATTGAGGACGTCGGTCCCGCAACAAAGGTATCCACTTAATACATACCAGAACCTGTTTTCAAAAAAGCAAAATAAGCAGGGATTGTCCATGTTAGAATCGCCAACAATAACAGCGCAATGATTATGATATAGGGGTTATCCACGGAAACGTTTTCCCGTAGGTGAGGTTTTAAGATGTTAACCGTCCTGAGCAATCGACGACGAGTCTGTAATGGACTCACACGCCGGCAGTTGTTGCAGGTGGGCGGAGCGGGTTTGTTTGGGGTTAATTTCCCTCAGGTATTAGCGGCAGAACAATTCCAACAACCGGACAAGGCTCGTGCAAAATCAGTCATCTTTGTCTACCTCTTTGGTGGGCCCAGCCAACTGGAGACCTTCGACTGCAAACCTGACGCTCCCAGTCACATCGTGGGTCCCTTCAAGACGACGGCCACCTCCAATCCCGAATTGCGGTTTTGTGAACATCTACCGATGCTGGCAAAACGAACCAGCGATTTTTGCCTGATCCGTACGCTCAATCATTCGCAAAATGATCACAATGCCTCGCATTACATTCAAACCGGGCATCCCATGCCGCCCGCAGAACGCGGGCCATCGAATGTGAATGCCGCACCCAACGACTGGCCCGCGATGGGGTCCGTGATTAACTATCTGGACCGCCAACGGCCACGATCGGGCATGCGTACGATCCCCGGTTACGTCTACCTGCCTAATCGCCATGGTGAAATTCAGCTGGGAGGACAATACGATCGACTGGGGCAATACGCCGGCTGGCTTGGTTCCGAATACAATGCCTTTTCCACCCGAATTCACAAACGTAAACCTGGCGACAACCCCTATTACCGGGATTGCACGGACGAAGAATTAAATTTTTCTTTCGCGGGCCTTGAAATCAATCAGGGAATCACGATCGATCGACTTAATCGACGACAATCGCTGCTGCAACAGTTCGACCAGTCGCGACGTGTATTGTCGGGATCGCGTAAGGTGGAGCAGTTTGGTGATCTCCGTGACGAGGCACTGGACATGGTTATGTCCGAGCGGCTACGCAAGGCTCTGAGCCTGAAAAGCGAATCTGACAAATTGCGGGATCGCTATGGGCGAAATCTGTTTGGACAATCCCTGATCGTCGGGCGGCGTATGATTGAGGCGGGAGCGCGCTTTACTACCGTGATCTGGGATATGGCGGACGGTGCCGACTCAGGCTGGGATTCCCATGAAGGGCTGACGGCCAGCTTGCGAGACCACCTCCTGCCGGGACTGGATCAGGGTTTTTCGGCACTGCTCGATGATCTCCGGGAACGTGGTTTACTGGACGATACGCTGGTCGTTTGCTGTGGCGAAATGGGACGCACCCCAGGCTTTCAGAACCGTGGTCATGCGGATGGTCGCGACCACTGGAGCTATTGTTTTCCAGCTATCCTTGCCGGCGGTGGTATCCAGGATGGACTGGTCTATGGAAAATCGGATCGCCATGCAGCCTATCCACTGGAAAAGCCGGTTTCTCCGGAAGACCTCACGGCAACGATTTTCCATTCTCTCGGGATCAATCCCCATGCTCCCCTTCTGAATAAACGTGGGCAACCGATGACGCTGGTGAACAATGGGCACGTGATCGACGAATTGTTCCGTTAAGCGAGCAACCAGAAGGATGCACGGAATCTTCCTGCTGATTCTGGGTAGTTGTTTCAAAACATAGGGTGGAAAAGATTATTTCAATGTGATCTTTTCGTGATCAAATTTAAACAACATGCCATATTGGTTCATGAAATGTTTGATGATGCTCTTTCGTATTGTTGGGCGGAGCGTGGTCCGATGAACGCGTGGCACATGTCGCATGACGAGATCAGGCCGGGGACGTGAGTTTTTGAAGACAGGAATCCAAGTCCGGGAGCGGGAACTTAATGAAGAAGTCCGTTGTCGAGAAAGCGTTTTACGACATTTTGGATAACGTTGTCATTGTCTCAGGGTGTTGGCTATAATCTGTTCTGTAACGGTTGGTACGTGAAATCGAAAAGAACCAGTCGTGAAGATCCATACACCCGTACCGGAGTGATTATGAAAACGAGAATTGGGCTGATAGTTTGTTGTGTGTGCTGGTTGACCGTTTGTGAGTCAGTTTTTGGCGAAAACTGGATGCGTTTCCGGGGCCCGACGGGTCAGGGGATTTCAAGTGAGTCGGAACTTCCGGTCACATGGTCCGCGACCAAAA
>JAYZPA010000056.1:0-9045 GCA_036150515.1 Planctomycetota bacterium | reverse complement strand
ACTTCTCCCGTTTCCTGATGAACTCGCTCTTTAATGAATGTCTCGGTCATTGCCGTCACGCTATCTAATCCACCATTTAACCACAAAGCCGTATCAATGCAGTGCGCCAGTAAATCGCCTGTCACTCCCGAACCGGCTGCGGCCGCATCGAGCCGCCATAACGCCTCACCACCCTGGGGTAAGTCGGTCGAGATCGTCCAATCCTGCAGAAACTGAGCTCGATAATGGAAGATTTTTCCTAATCGTCCTTCATCAATCAGCTGTTTTGCCAACGTCACGGCGGGTACCCGGCGATAGTTGTACCACACGATATTGGCAACGCCGGCTGCTTCCACAGCTGCACACATCGCTTCACCCTCATCCGTATTCATCGCAAGCGGTTTTTCACAAAGGATCATCTTTCCCGCTTCGGCACAGGCAATCGCAATTTCCTGATGCAGGTTATTCGGCACACAAATGTCAATGGCATCAATATCATCGCGTGCCACTAACTGCCGCCAGTCGGTTTCAATCGACTCGTAACCCCAGTTGTCGGCAAACTCCTGAATTTTTTCCTGATTGCGGGCACATGCCGCTTTCAAAACCGGCTGATATTCCAAATCAAAGAAATTTCCAACACTGCAGTAAGCGTTGGAATGGGTTCGACCCATAAATCCATATCCGATCATTCCAATGTTTAACGGTTTCTTTGCCATCTTCAAACCCTCTCCAGATTTCTAGTCAATTTCAATTTGATCGTTTGTTGGCCGCATTGGGAACAACACGTTCCGAACCAACGTTTCATTCTCGGTTGAAGTTATCAATTCCAACTGTGTGCATTACGGACATCCACCATCGCTTTCAGAATGGCATTCCAGGTATTGGGTGAAGCCAATACATCATTCGGGAACATACAGCCATCCCAGCAGATATGTTGAATTCCACGATCCTGAGCACCTTGCAGCCAATATCCGGCAGTTTTGGTAATATCCAGTTTCCCATTCGGATCATCGGCCTGGCAGTGTTTTCCAGTTTTGTCATGCGTCCCGGCACCATGTACCGTACCGTCATTTTGTGCCACGTGAAAATCAATGGTCCATGGTCGTAACGCATCCGTCAGCTTTTCATAAGCAGCATAAAACTCCTCTTCACTGTATCCTTCCTGCAGCAGCGCATGTTCCGGGGCATTGTAGCCCATGAGGTAGAGATACGTGTGTGCCTGATCCGCCTGAAAGCCCAGCGTTTCCGGCATCCCCACACCTTCGAGAAGGTCCAGCATGTCTTTCCAGCTATGCATGCCCGCCCAGCAGATCTCACCTTCGGCTGCAAGCCGTTCACCATGATCGGCTGCGATTTGAGCTGCTTTCGAAAAAGTGTCAATAATTCTCGCGGTTCCACCGGCAGGATCTTCTCGCCATTGATCCACTCCAAACTCAGCAGAATCAATTCGGATCACCCCATATTCACGAATGCCATGTTCATTAAAAACCTTTGCAATTCGACACGCTTTCGTAATGGCGCTCAGAAACTTTTCCTGCTGTTCATCACTTCCCATGGCGGAGTCACCAACCGTCCCGGGCCAGATCGGCGCAACCAGCGAGCCCACCTTCAGATCATATCCGGCAATCTGGTCTGCAATCCTGCACAGATCCTCTTCGCTGGCATCCGGATCCGTATGTGGGTGAAAAAGGAAGTAATCCACTCCGTCAAATTTTTCGCCGTCCACCTCCGCTGCCGCAGTCCACTGCAACATCTGGTCTAAACTGATCGGAGGCTCCTGACCTTCTTCGTCACCTTTACCAACCAATCCGGGCCACATGGCGTTATGCAGTTTGGGGGAACCGTTACTCATAGGTCTAAGTCTCCTGAATTACAACGTTTCATTCATCTAAGTTTGATCAACAGCAAGTCACTCTACTACCGGCACGAGCCGTTAGCTATTTTTATAGGCACCTATTTTGGGCAGATTGTCATGAACATCCGGGCCAAAATATCGGAGCCCTACCAAATCCTCCGCACCCGTATTCTCAATCTCCACGCCCTCCGACGCTGCCGTGTGCGTAATAAACACTTCGTCTTCCGTCGTTTCGCCAAATCGAATCAACGCGGGTGTTTGCAAAGCCAGCGGTCCGATCCGTCCTTTCCCTTGTGTCGTAATCCAACTGCTCGCGCCCGGGTCCCGGAGAAGGCACTTGGCACCCGGTTGAATCGTCAGTTCTTTCGCGCTAAACAACTGTTTCCCATCCACGGAGCCATAGACAATCCAGCGATCCGTGTACCCATCGCCACTTTTTTCTGAATCAATAATGGGTTCGAGATAGTTGCTGTCCTTGAAATTGGGATCCACATTTTTTTCCCAATCCAACTGACCCATAATAAAATCCAGATCCTGATGCTTATCTTCCGGCATATCTTTAACCAACAAAGACCACGGAACATAGCGACCTTCAACAATCGACTGGAACATCCCAAATACATCACTTCCCCACTGAGGTTCGTAGGTACAGAGCGATCCGGGAGCATGCAACACGCCGGGCGGAATCAACCAACCGGTTCCACGCTGCAAGCGGTACGCTTTCGATAAATCCAGAATGCCGTTATCACCTTTATTCCAGTCTTCCAGACATTTACGTACCTGATCCTTCGTGGTACCTGGTTCAAGCCCCATAAATGTATAACTAAAATTATTGTCCACATTGTTGTATTGCGGAGCAAAATAGTAACTCTCGGGTTTGCCTTCCTGACCAACCAAAGCAGCATCTTCAAAACCCTGATGCATGTGATGGGGAATCGGACCCATGTTATCAAAAAACTTGGAATAAATCGGCCAACGATCGTATTGATCATAAATGGCTGAACCAATCACACGATCTCCGGCCTCAGCTACCGCATCACGTAATAGAAATGTCTGACCTTCAAACAGACAAAAACTAAGTCCTTCGTGCCAAACGCGTCCTTCATTGGCCGCCTCGGTCGTTGAACCAAACCATCGTTCATCAATCCCGCCCCGATCTGCACCATAGGCATATAAGTCATCTGTATGGAGTCGAAGCCGACGTCCCGGATGCAAAAAACTCCGGGGAACCCATGTGGGCGTCAATCGTAGTAATCCTTCACCCGCATCCAAAGCACTGTCCAGAATGGACGCTACATTATCCGATACCATATTCTCTTCAACCGACATGAACTTCGAACCTCCTGAAATAACCTCGATGTTGATGAGGCCAATCGCTCTCATCCGCTGATGAAATTGAATCCATCGGTCGTTATAAAATTCTACTGCAGTCGAACTCCTCCGGACAGTGCCTCAAGAGTTTTCAAATCCCTGAGCAGACCGGATGGACACATCTTTACGGGGCACACCATCCCGGCTGCGGTTTAGGATGAATTATGGGTTTCGCGGTCGACTGTAACTGCTCAATTCGTTGTTGGGAGGCAGCAACTTCTGATGCCGCCGTCAGAAAACGAATCCCTAATTTTAATTCCGCCGATGCTTTGGGTTCTAAAGTCAGGACACGACCCTGTTCTCCTTCGTAGGAACGTGGATTGGGATAATTCGTTCCCGGTTCGATCCCTGTCACGTAACCATCCTCCACCGCGGTCGTGTTTTTCCATACTGAAAAACAAGGTAACTGATTCACATTGTAGGCCAAACCAACACCCTGAGTGCTGTGAGCGTTCTTCAGTAAGACCTCTGTCTGTCCCGTCGCATCACCCAATAATGTCAAAAAATAAACCTGCTCTTCGAAACCGGCCTGCGGGGCTTCATAGCTGGACCAACTACCCACCGAAGCAGCCGCATGATCATTTCGTGGAACCAATTCCTTGATCGGGGCGATGACCTGAGAACCGGCATCCAATACCGGCACACCAAAATTACAGTGGTACAACATCTGAGCTTCCGTCGGACTCGCTGAAAGGTTGTGTACCGTATCCTGAATCTCCAGACCGTGATCGTTAAATCGAGTCGTGATTGTGGTTTCCAACGCAAGTTTAAAGAAATGGAATCGCGTCTCCAGGACCGTGCCTTGAATCGTCACAAGCTGATTGTCAGAATCGATCGCGATGATTACTTTCTGAGCCGGCTTATTTCCAATTCGCCCATGCAGCGGGTATTGAAGATTATCGGTCTCTGAATCAAATTCCGGTGCACCATTGCTTTCCAGACCACAACGCACCATCATTTCAGTAAAACCATCCAACCAACCTAACCCGCTTGGTTCATTCAATGGGACGAATTTGGGATGAACCGGACCTGCAACCGGCGATTGCCAGCCAAAATCAACACCCTCACATGATGCCGTTGTCAAACTCATGCCACGAGAAAGCAAAATACCGAATTTCAACTTACCATTAGCGACGTGAATGATTTCCACTCCGTCGCTCAATCCGCCACGTAAGGTTGTCTTCGTAACAGAGAACCCCGCCGGGGCATCCTGAATGTCCGCAGCCGTTATCGATAACTCCGAAACATGGAGGTTCTGATCCACATCTGTAACGACCCAGGTCTGCACTGCCATAATCCACTCCCATTAAACCAATGTGTCTATGCCCTGATTATAAAGTGATAGCGCAGCAGATACCACAACTAGATTCCCGTCACAGAATACCAACGTTACTTAACGTTACGGCCTTTGATCGCATAGACCGCCAGATGTTTACCGTCCGGTCCCTTAAATTCACTGACCGAAAAGACGCCCTCGACCGCAATCGGACGAACCGAAAAGGATGCAGACGAAGCGCCCTGCATCTCGACAATAATGCAGTCATAAATTGCTGCACCCGGGCCAAAACAACACTCCATGTTGTCACGTACCAACACAAATTTCTTGATCCCTGACTGCTGGAAACTCGGCAACATGTATCCACGTATACGAACCAACTGACCATCCAGCGCTTCCACGTCTTTGGGCAACATGACCCGTTTGAATACAGCTCCTTTGGCGATGTCAAATTTAACATCATCAAACGATATATCCTTGATGCGGTTTTTGTCGACCGTTTGGGAAACCGCCACGCTCGGCAGCAGAATCGCAAGACAAATCGTCGTTACTAAAAACCTACTCGATAACATTGAATATGCTCCCACCGATGGATCCGCGCTGTCGCGGACTACTTCACTCCGTCTGCCTCAAGTGCGTAATAGCCGCCCTGCATGGGACGGTCACCTGTAACTTCTTTGGTTGATCCAACAGCCAAATGACTACCTGTCGTAATTTCCATTTTACCCCATAACTTATGGACTTTCATATCATAAACCAATTCGTGATCTTTTTTTAGATTAACTTCCACCATGTCCCACGGCTTAGGCTGACCACCAAAACAACAGGTTTTCAGGTCACCTACTAATACAAAACGCTGAATGCGACCTAGTCCGTTTACACCGGGATGAATATAGCCTTTGATAAATATATTATTCTTGTCCAGTTGCAGGATTTCTGTGGATATTGGATTCGATACACTGACGCCCTCCGCATCCAATGTGTAAAAACTAATCCGTTGGTATCCGTCCGGAACCTCCGTCAAATATTCAATCGTATACACTGTGCTGCCAACCAGGAAAATGGCCGCGTTAAACCCCAGTCCGGCCAACGCAAACCCTTTGCCGGATATCTGCTGTTCTAAACGAGTCGTTACACGCAAAGCGAATAAACCAACCACAAGTCCCGTCGCCGGCAGGAACCACCAGAAACCAAAATCTAATACCGCCAGCAAACTTAAAACACTCACTACGACCGCCACAACCGCCGCTTTACTGATCGACCGATACTGCACAAAATCATGCGATTGCTTTGGCGGCTCATAGGGATCGTCATCGAGATCGTCATTACCAAACAAACTGTCTTCGACCATTTTTTGCTCTCTTCAAATAGGAAAATTCCAGGCACCCTATGACGAATCATGGAATTCAGGGTGCTATTGAAGTTATCGACACCATCAGGCGGAGGCTGTAAACGTTTCGTCGCTTTGAGTTTCCATGCCCTCAACCCAATGCTTTTTTACCTCTTGTAACCAATATAACGGGTGCACCATGGACCAAATGTCATAAGAAACCATCAAAGCACGGAGAAACATGCTTGTTAGTCGTTCGAACCGAGCACGATTCTCCACTGTACAAATAAGAGCCCCAAACCTGCTAGAAATGGTACGCCCAGAGCATACCAAAGGTTCGGTTCATCGTTCTGAGCGGATCCGTCTTTTGTTTCGGATGCAACCATTGCCGGTTGGACCGGTGCGATAGGAATCGATGGAATCGCTGCCGGAATCGCCGTATCCTGTACGGTTTCAATCGATGTCGGCTCCACCGGCTGCGGATCTTCCTGATCAAAAACAGTTTCCGAGGAAACAAATATTTCGTCTCCTCGTTGGATACCCGAACTTTTAGGCGCAACGGGTTCCGGCCGATTACCACCCGCGGGCCCAAAGGGGAAGAAAGTATTAGCCCGCTTGATGGCGGCAGGATCAATTTTTTCCAGTTTCTTGATGTGCTCTTTTGCCGCAGGCAAGGGACATTGTCGAAGATAGTTAACGACCGGTACCCTTACCCAACTCGTTTGCTCATCCGCATCTTTAAACAACTTGACCAAACGATCCACCTGACTCCAGTCTTCCCAACGCGCTAAATCGGGAATCACTAAATCTGCTAGTTGTGGTCGTTCCAGCATATGACGCATGGCAACCAGTATCCGATCTCTCGAAATAATATCTGACTCCGTCCCGTGAAATCGCAATGCCATAACTGCCGCATAGGTGTCCGCATATTCAGATTTCTTGTTCTTGATAAACAAGTCCTCTATCAATGGCATTCCCTTTTCCCCTCTCAGGGTCAGATAACATCCAATCAATGCATCCAATCCGGCTTTCTTTCGACGGTCACCCGATTTGAGTAACGACTCCAACATCGCGACATCCTTTTCCGTCCCACAAACACCCAGCAGCGTGAGGTAGAGTCTTCGACGACTCGCAGGAATGTTCTCGTCACCCACCCACTGTACCAACTCGTCGTGGTTTAAATGCGGCTTCAATGCAAGGATGGCTTCGTAAGGTGTCTTGGCAAACTCATCATAGGCATCCCGTGCTAATGCCTCTTCTTTGCTTTCGAGAAACTGTTGGAAATAAACGAGTCGTTGCACCGGATCTCGCGGAAGGCCAGGTAGTTTTTCAATGTACGTTTGTGTCACTTTGGAAACCTGCAAGGGTGTCGACCAGGATACATTCGGGGGATCCACACCCATCACAAGAAAAGTTGTACCCAGCTTGGCTTCACCAAAATAAATGGCTTCTATAACCTGACCGATTTTTACAAAATCGGTACCTTTGATGGATTTGGTGACTTTGAATACGGCACGAGGGATCTCAGCACCTTCCGCTAATCGGGAACCAGGTTTGATCGGGGGCGGTAACTTGACTAATTCAGCAAATACAACCGAATCCATCGCCGACATCTCTTCCGTAAATGTCTGTGTGGTGGTGGCACAAAATGGGCAAGCGCGCACCATTTCACTGCTGGTAACCAATAACCCCAAACCGACGCATAGACTTACTAGACATTTCATCGTGCAAGCACCTCATCACGTAGCCAACATGGCTGAATTCGTCATCCTTCAAACAACCCGTACTCCTACTATATTACATCAATGGGGCAATTCGATTCAATGACTAAACTGAATCCGCCCCTTCAAAAACGGGTCGAATAAACCAGGTTTTCCGCGGATTCATTGGCCATTTTGATATATCAGGCCAAAAGTTGGAAACGCATACTATTTACCCAGAGATTGGGCCACATCCGTTCGGTATGCACTGTAGGCTGGAATAAATCCAACAATTGCCGCCAATAAGACCAATCCCGGTATCAACAGCAACTCGGGAGAAACCTGATTCAGGTAAGCAATGGGAATCGGTAACGGTGGTGCAAAATCAAAGAAACCCATACGAACACCCGTACGAGCTTCCACAAACGGACTGCTCATGGCAATCAAACCATGTCCTATTAAGAAACCAAGAACGCCACCGGAAACCGACAAGATCATCGACTCCAGCGAGACAATCCAATAGACCGTTAAGCGACGGGCACCCAAGGCTCTTAAGACGGCAATCTCCCCACGACGCTCATTCATTGAGTTGTAAATGCTGATCAAAATACTCACACCCGAAACAACACAGATCATCACCGTCAGGACTAACAACAAAATTTTCACCGGCGTGACAAACACGTCCAGCAGTCGTCGAATCTCGATAACGGGGAAAACCGCCTGAGCCACCGGACCTTCGTTAATCGCATTTTCTGCGCCTATGGAGAATAAAGGATCCATGCGAACAAGCATGGCCGTGACCTCCCGTTTTTCTACGGGCAACCGATAATCAGCGCGGGTCATCTTGTGACCCTGCTGGTCCGAACCAAAGGGATCTTCGTTCTCCAGCGGCCGGGCATGGTCCGACATCCGGTAAAAACCTTCCATATTGATAAATACAGCCCGGTCATTGGGAGTGCCGGTCGGCTCCATAATACCGACAACGGTAAACTCAGTAGCGTGTGAATCACCTTCTTCAGATCCGTGCGATGGGTTAATCTTGTCTCCCATCTTAACATTTCGGTCCCGGGCAACGACCGCTCCCACGACCGCTTCAAAAAACCCATTTTGAGAATCAAAGTGTTCAAAGTTCCGTCCTTCGGATTCAAACGTATAGGCATGCTGACCTTGATCACCATGATGTAACAAATTGAACATCTCCGGTGTTGTCCCTACCACTCGGTAGGGACCAAAATAGTCACCTAGACAGAGCGGAACTGTAAATTCAACAAACGACGCAAATTTACCAGGCCGATTCCACTCAAACACCGGATCCATTTGGTTTTGAAGGGTCGCATCAGCAACCAAACCCAAAATTCCAGACACGGGACTGCCCGACCCCAAAAGACTCAAAGTCGCTGCCTGCCGCACCGCCTGGTGCTGCTCAATCGCTTTGAACGAATAGGATCCCTGATATTCCTCATATCGAATCGGCTGAGATTTAAATTCCAGATAATATTCATAAGGCACATTTTCAATAGGCTGACTTAAGTAG
>JAYZPA010000055.1:0-21663 GCA_036150515.1 Planctomycetota bacterium | reverse complement strand
ACTTTGGGACTGGATTTCCGGGCACTGAGATTACCCATTATTATTTCACCTTTTCCATCTCCGGGCGCCGCCAGTTCCTACGCATCCAATGTTTTCATTGCAGCGGTCCGGGAGGGCCGCTTTGTGATGCAGGTTCGCCCTACGTCCAATCCAGCCCTCATGTATATTAAGGACTGCCTGCACGCGATTCACATGTTAACTCATGCGGAATCCAGTACCCTTACCCGCTCTTCCTATAATCTGTTTGCCTGTGCGCCTACGGCCGAACAACTCGTCGCAGCGATCCAGCACCGCCTGCCGGATGCGGAGATTGAATTCCAGGTCGACGATCAGGTTGCTGAACTGATCGATTCATGGCCTCGAACAATTGATGATACGGCTGCCCGCACCGATTGGAATTGGCAGCCTCGATTTACCCTTTCCGAGTTGACCGATGACTTTCTTTCGCTTTTACAAAACTCACACGAACAATTCTCACAGGTCAAATTGCCATGACTATCTTTGATCGCTTTCGATTGGACAGCAAAAAATTATTCATCACCGGAGGTAGTCGGGGATTGGGACGCGAAATGGCTCTGGCACTGGCCGATGCAGGAGCGGACGTTATCGTGTGTGGACGTACCCAAACCAGCCTCGATGAAATCGAACGGGAGATTGGTGCTTTGGGACGGCAGGTATGGACCATCCAGGCTGACATGAATCAGCCCGAGGAATGTGAACGCGTCGCACAACAGGTAATCGCGGATCATGGCAGCGTCGATATCCTGATCAATAACGTCGGGGGTCGCCGGGAAGACATCCCCACCGAAGACATGCCACTGGAGAAATGGCGTGAGCTCATGGATCTCAACCTAACCAGCACCTTTATTTGTACAAGTCGGATTGGAAAGGCAATGATTGATAAAGGCGCAGGGGGCCGCATCATCAATATTGGCTCGATCAATTCCCTGGTCGCCGGACGAAAAATATCCGGTCGTCATTATGAGACCGCGAAAGGCGCCATCCTGCAGTTCACACGCGCAGTCGCCGTCGATTGGGCACCCCATCAAATAACGGTCAATGCGATCCTGCCGGGGGGATTTATGACCGAACCGAATCAAAAATGGGCACGGGAGAAACCGGAGGTCATTGATTTATTTCGTGAGCAGGTACCCATGGGAGCCCATGGACAACCGGAGGACCTCGGTCCCCTGGCACTCTATCTTGCCAGCGATGCCTCACGCTATATGACCGGAGCCGCTCTGGTGATCGATGGTGGTTATACTCTTTGGTAGAATAATCAGCTATGAAAACCATTGAAATCGCAGAACAACACATCTGCCATGATTCCGTATTCCCTCTGATTTACGATGGACAACACGTCTCGTCGCTTCGAGATGCAGCGATCTGGTTTCAGGAAACACGATCCGAATTACTTGATTTAGCCCATTTGCACGGAGCGATCCTGTTCCGTAATTTTGCGATTCATACGGATCAGGATTTTGATGCTCTGGTTCAGGCTTTTCATTTGCCAAACTTTCCCTATCACCAATCCCTGTCCAATGCGGTTCGTCGCAACCGAACGGAACGGGTTTTTACTGCCAACGAAGCGCCGGCCGAAGTGAATATCAGCTTGCATCATGAAATGGCGCAAACGCCCATATACCCCAGTCGACTGTTTTTCTTTTGCGAACAACCAGCGACGACCGGAGGAGCAACTCCGTTGTGCCGATCCGATATGCTCGTCGAACGACTGGTTCAGGAGCATCCCCGATTTATTGAAGATTGTGAAACCAAGGGACTGAAGTACAGTCATGTAATGCCGGCGGAAGACAACCCGCAGTCGGGTATGGGACGCAGTTGGCGCAGTACGTTTCGAGCGACAGAGCGTGACGACTGTGAGGCCCGGATGGCTGAACTGGGATATACCGCTCGTTGGTTACCCAATGGCAGTGTGGTCGGAACCACTCCCGTCCTGGACGGCATCCGACAACTCGCCGATGGCCGACGCACTTTTTTTAATCAACTCATCGCCGCTTCACAAAGCTGGGACGGGGAAGCTGAATCCTCCCGTCCCATTACGTTTGGTGATGACTCCGAGCTGGATCTCAAAGCGGTCACTGCGGCGTGCCGGATTGCCGAAGAACTTACGTTTGACCTCTTCTGGCAACAGGGTGACGTCGCATTGGTGGATAACTATGTCACCATGCACGGGCGCCGAACGTTTACCGGTACTCGTAAAATACTCGCATCCCTCATCGCAGAGGAGAACGAACGATGACTCTGGATGCGGATACAATCACCAGGGAAGACCAGCGCTGGTACGAAGGCATTACACGCTATCAGTGGGTTGTCCTGATCATCGCCTCGCTGGGATGGGTGTTTGACGTTTTTGAAGGACAGATCTTTGTCGCCAGCATGAATGAAGCCATGCCTTCGCTCACCACAGCGGAGCAGGCAACGAAAGTGCCTCTATTCAACAATATTGCACTGGGAGCGTTCCTGCTGGGCGGGGCGCTGGGCGGTATCCTGTTTGGGATGGTCAGTGATCGCATCGGGCGTACCCGCACGATGTCGATCACGATTCTGTTCTATTCGGTATTCACCTGCATATCGGCATTTTCACAAGCCTGGTGGCACATGGCTATTTTCCGGTTTCTCGTAGCACTGGGGGTTGGCGGCGAATGGGCCATTGCCAGTGCTATGGTTTACGAGGTGTTTCCGAAGCGGGCGCGGGCACATGTCGGTGGCATTTTTCATGCATCCAGTGTCTTCGGCACGTATTTGGCGGTGGCGGCCGGTTATTATCTGATTGGGAGTGATACGGTCGCACAATGGGCAGCCTCGTTGGACATTACCTGGATCGACACAGAAACCATTCCCTGGCGACTAGGGTTTGCGATGGGCGTGATTCCTGCGGTCTTAATTATCTGGATCCGTCTGAGTCTGCGGGAACCGGACGACTGGAAAACCGCTCGTCAACAAGCCGATGCCGGTGTCGGTGATAAACTGGGATCGCTGGGGGAGCTCTTCACTGCACCTTTTATTAAAAAAACGCTGGTCGGTGTTTCGTTATCTACCATTGGCCTTGCCACCTTTTGGGGGGCTCACATCTACGGCAAGAATGTATTCAAAGAAACGGTAATTACCGAGATGGTCACTGAACGGACGACCGAATCATTAGAGTCTGCAGATGAAATCCGCACTCACATTTTGCGCAATGAAAAGTCGACGGTTAAGAGTTGGGAGATGCTGGGGATGCTGATCACCACGACCGGCGGCGGCTTAGGGCTGATTTTCTTTGGCCCCATTTGTCATCGCGCAGGACGAGTTCGGACATTCATGCTGTATCACCTTGGTGGGTTTTTCATTGCTCTGGTCATTTTTCAGGGATCACTAAGCACCGCAAACCTATATGTGCTGTTGCCGGTCTTTGGTTTTCTCACCCTTGGGATGCATGCAGGATACGCCATTTATTTTCCCGAACTGTTTCCCACGCGAATTCGCGGAACCGGAACCGGTTTTTGTTTCAACGCAGGACGGATCATCGCAGCACCCATTTTATTTTCCATGGGCTGGCTGCAATCGACCTTTGACGTAGGATTGTTTGAAGTCGCAAGCGGGCTCTCCTGTTTATATTTACTCGGAGTCGTCGTGTTGCTTTTCGCCCCGGAAACCAAAGATCAACCCGAATTAGCTTAACCCAAACTGTTTTTTTATTTTGACAACGGATATGACGCACAAACCACCACAACGGGTTCATCTCATCATCGTCTTAACCCTGATGGCATGCCAAATTGCCCTGGGCGATCCGATACAGGTTGTGGACGATCTTTATTCTGTTGAATCTCCGGGGCAGGTAATACCTTCATTACCGAAGATTCCCAGTAAACGACAGATCATCTATCAAGCCACGGACGCCCGTTACAAGTTTTGTCATCATCCTTGTCTGATGCATTTTCAAAACCGAATCTATTGCATGTGGTCCAACGGCAGGATTCATGAAGATGAAACGGGACAACGCCTGTTAATCGCTCACAGCAAAACAGGTCGCAACTGGGAACTCCCCCGCCCGATGTTCACCGGGATGGAAGACAAAATATTCGTTGCCAGCGGGCTCTTTGAATTCGATGGAAAACTAACGGCATTCTTCACCATTACCGGTGGTAAGAATTTCCATCCGGATACGGCTCTCCATTACAGCCAGTCATCCGACGGCCAACAGTGGAGTCAACCGGTGAGAATCACTTCCGGTTTCTTTATTAACCCGCCGGTCCGCCTGACACCCAACCGTTTGTTACTTGGCGGTGAAGTGGTCACGGATGATGAACGAATGGTTCGTCGGGCTAAAATTCTGATCCATGATGGCAAGGACCTGAACGTCGGCTGGCAAGAGGTTTTCCTCCAGGAAGGTGACCTCAGCCGCATTGGATATTGTGAACCTAATTTTATCGTCCGCGAACAGGATGTCTTAATGCTATTACGAAACTATACCGGGACGTTGCTCGCGGCAACCAGTTCCAATGGCGGGCAGGCATGGTCTGCCGTTTTCAAAACGGTCATCCCGGATTCAACCGCCCGTTTTGCCACAGGACAGCTCCCGGACGGACAACGCTATTTAATTAACAACGCACTTTATGCCCGCTTTGACAGACGGGCACTGATTCTCTCGCTAAGCAGCGACCATGGCAAAACGCTGAATCGCGCTTTTGTTTTACGGGATGAGCCAGCGGTTAAACGTTTTGATGGTAAACACAAAATGGATGGCTGGCAGTACCCGCATGCACACGTCTGGAAACGACGATTATTCGTCGTTCACAGCGTTAACAAGGAAGATGTTGAAATTTCCACTATCAGGCTGCAACAATTAAGACAAACGACCTACCGACCGGAGAATAACCTGCCATGACGACCGCTGTACGATTTGGACTGGTTGGTTTTGGAGCATGGGGAAACTGCCATGCCAACGCCATTGAATCAACTCCGGGTGCAGAAATCACAGCCATCTGTGCCAAAAGTGAAGCAACCTGCCAGGATGCAAAAACGGCGTTTCCCAATGCCACCGTTACCACGGATTTTCTCGAACTTACCGGCCGGGATGATATCGATGTCGTTGATATTGTTGTCCCCAGCCATATGCACCGTGATGTTGCCATCGCGGCACTGGAAGCCGGAAAACACGTCCTGTTGGAAAAACCGATGGCCATCACGCTGGCGGATTGTGATGCCATCGTTCGGACCGCTGAATCTCAGGATCGTTTGCTGGCCGTTGGCCATGAACTCCGTCTTTCCTCCATGTGGAAAAAAGTCAAGGATCTGATCGACGATGGATTTATCGGCACACCTCAGTATTGTCTGGTGGAATTGTCACGCCGGCCTTACCGTCCGGGTGCCGACGGTTGGCGATTTGATATCGAGCGGGTCGGCAACTGGATTCTTGAGGAACCCATTCACTTCTTTGATCTGGCGCGTTGGTATCTGGAGAAGGCCGGAATTCCACAGACGATCTATGCGAAGGCCAATTCACGACAGCAAGGACATCCTGAACTACACGACAACTTCAGTGGGCTAATGACTCTGGACTCAGGTGCCTATGCGGTCATCACTCAAACCCTGAGTGCTTTTGAACATCATCAGACGGCCAAAGTAACGGGCACCCGGGGGGCACTATGGGCAAGCTGGAGTGGTGCCAAGGATCGCACGCTTCATCCGGAATTCAGACTTCGTGCATTCAATCAGGAGCAGGACGAGGTTTTGGATTTAACCCCTGATCGAATTACCGGTGAGGTTTTTGAATTGCAGGATCAAATTGCCACGATGGTTGCTGCCGTTCAGCATGGAAATCCATTGCATGCCACAGGAGATGACGGCCGCTGGTCGGTCGCCATGTGTATTGCCGCTCAGCAATCGGTGGATTCAGGTCAGACGGTGACCATCGTACATTAGGCAAACCAACACATTTCAGCGACTGCCTAAACGGGACGTTCCACTGCTGGCAAAACATAAGGTTGTCGGTATTCTTTTGACAACAGAGCATTGGCAGCATCGTTGCCGACAAAGGTTTCTGATTTCGGATCAAACTCAACCTGTCCGGTGGTGCGATAAGCGATTTCACCCAGATGAACCAACGCACAGCTATAATGAGCGGTCTGGGCATTGGCGCGTGTCCCGGAGCCGTTTCGAATCGCACTCAGGAATTCCTGCATATGTTCTGCATAACCACGTGAACCACGAATCTCCTGACCTTCGGTCGGCCCGGGTTTATTCTTAGGCCCCAAAAATACACTAAATGCCCCGCGCCGCGAGAAGATCATGTAACCTTCGGTGCCATAAAACACATTTCCATTGTCGAATCCATGCAATCCATAGGCTGTAAAGGGATAGTTCTCGTAAATCAACAGCCGCCCATCTTCATATTCGTACGTCACATTCATATTGTCCGGATAGTCGCTGGCATGTCCATGCAATAGCATCCGACTTCCCCGGGCGGTAATTTGTTTGGGGAGAGACTGAACGCCCAGTCCCCAGGCGGCCATATCCAGATCGTGAATACCATCATCACCAATTTCGCCGTTTCCATAATCCTGGTACATTCGCCACGTTCCATGAAATCGGTGACGGTTAAATGCATGCCGCCCTGCGGGTCCAAGCCAGCGGTCATAATCCACCCCGCTGGGAGCGGTCGAATCGGGAACGGGCTTCACCACGGAACGCATTTCAGCAGTCCATGCTTTGGCAATTTTAATTTCCCCGAGGATTCCCTGTTGCAGTAACTTTTCCGCTTTGCGTGTGACAGGGCTATTGCGCATCTGGCTCCCCTGCTGCACAACACACTGATATTTTTTCGAAGCTGCGATGACCGCGTGGCCTTCGTTGTAAACATGAGAAATCGGTTTTTCAATATAGACATGTTTGCCTTGTTGCATCGCCGCGATCGCGATCGGCGCATGCCAGTGATGGGGTGTGGCAATCACAACGGCATCGACATTTTTATCCCGAATGACATCCTCGTAACGACGGGTACGTTTGGGGGCGACCGCTTGAAACTCCGACCGAATAAATCCGGCCATCCGTTCCATTTGTGCATCATCCACGTCGCACAACCAGGCGATCTCGACAGAATCATCGCGTTCCACAAGTCCCTTCACGTGGAGACTCATGATGCCACCGCATCCAATAATCCCAATTGCCAGTTTTTCCACCTGTACCGCGGCCTGAGTGTGTACGGCCCCTAACGCAGCGACAGCAGCAGTGACCTCGGACGTCTGTTTCAAAAACTTACGGCGTGTTGTTGAATTCGTCATGACTTTACTCCTTCATAAACTCGCAAAACCAATTTTAAACGGGGTTCTCTTTCTCCGGCATCCATCATCAACACCTATCAGTAAGAGCGATTTACACACATCACCCAAATCGCCCCGTCACCAACATCATAGGTATGTAAACTCTGTAAGGCTCCGGATTTTTGGTCGATTCGGTAAGCCTGAAGCGTTCCTGATTTTTGGCCTGCGGCATAGAGAAAATGGCCACTCGCATCAATCGTCATGGAACGCGGAAACCAAACGGTAGGATAGGTTCCCACCCGCTTTAGCACGCCGCGACGACTAATTGAAAATGCGGCAATACTATCCGCATGAGGATCACGATCTTCCAGATCCCGGTTTGAAACATAGACAAATTTACCGTTGGGCGAGATGCGGATATCCGCCGCAGCCGCTCCCCCCTGATAGCCCTCGGGTAATGCCGAAAGGGTTTGCTGTAGTGTTAACGTTCCCTTTTGCGGATCAAAGCCATAGGCACTGATTCCGCCACCACGCTCATTGGACGTATAGGCACGTTGTAACGTTGGATCAAAAGTAATATGCCGTGGCTGATGATACTGATGATCTTCATCCGGCCCGGAAACAAAGGGGGGATCGTTGGGAATCAGTTTTCCCGTATCGGCATTCAGTCGATACTGATACACCTTATTTGGTCCCGTGTGGGGTACAAAGACAAATTTTCCGGAGGGGTCCATCTCCACACAATGCGCCGTTTTTTCCGTTTTGTGATAATCCAGATGCTCCGACGTTACGATCCCGTCACGAATCCGGTACACATTGATCTCGCCCGTCGCATAATGTGCCATCATTAGATACTGGCCGCTGTCATCCGAGCGAATATAGGGCGGCCGGGTTGCAATCCGTGCGTTGCCAGCCAACACTAACGAACCGTCCGCTTCCCGCTTAAGCGTGGCTACGAACGCAGTCGCTTCCTTGGTTTCCGGATCACGATCCGCCATCGCTGCATAGACAAATTTACCACACGGCGACAGGTCCATTGCTCCTGGGGCCGAGGGCAACTCCAGTACGGCCAGCGAGGTTAATTCCCCGGAGTCGGCATTCACTTTGAACGTCGTCACGGTTTTATCCGCAATCGACGCCAGGTACACCACCTGATCTTCGGCTGGAGTATTAGTCGCGGGAATAAACATAGTAATTGCCAATACGAGTAATCCATATTTTTTCATAATCAGGTCTCAAAGGTTAAGTTAATTTATTTTAGTACTTGATGATAATCAAACAGTTTCCCATCCAGTGTAAACGACTTCATCTCCAAATTCCCACCATTGATATACACCATGACATAATGATGACCGTACCGAACATTGTTTTGGAAGAAGGGTCGCACCGGTCCCGGAGTTTCCAGACCTCCGCCTCCTCCACCGGTAATCATATAAAAGGGTCCGTCTTTCTCGACAGCCTTACCCTTACGAATACGCCAGGTTCGTTCATAGGAGTGGATGTGTCCGTTCCAGACAATATCCACACCGAATTCCTCATACAGTGGAACCAACTCACGTGCGCGTAAATCACCCCGCGAACTTTTATTGGTCTTCCAGAGATCGCCATAATCATTCTCATCCGATGAATACGGCGGATGGTGGTGACAGACAAATTTCCACTTTGCTGTCGACATTTCCAGTTGTTGTTTCAGCCAGTTATATTGTTCCGAATCGACACTGACTTTTTGATTGGTGTCCACCATGAAAAACTGTGTATTTCCATAGTGAAAGGTGTAATAGAACTCCGGATCCGGTAACGAAACATAGTTGTAATAATGATCCGCATTTTGTTCATGGTTACCCAAAACCGGAAAGAAAGCCACGCGATCAATCAAAGGCCGCATCCCCGGAAAAAAATGATCCAGCCAATGGTCTTTATTCCTCCCGGTGGAGACCAGATCTCCGGAATGGACGGCGAAATTAGGACGCTGAGCCCAGGCCATTTTTGCCAGAACCGCCGATACCGCGGGATTACCCTGCGTGTCGCTAATCACAGCAAACGCAAACGGAGTATCCGGTTGCACCGCAGTCTGGAACCCCAGAACGGGACTGAAGTACTTCTCGTCGGCATCGGTCGTCGATTCAACTTTGTAGAAATACTGTGTTTCCGGTTTTAGATCAGGAATCCTGACTTCGTGAATTTTAGCATCGCCGGCGTTCACCGATTGTTTACATTCACTGGTTTCACCATAGTGAACTACGGAGGTCGACGATTCATTGGTTTGCCACATGACGGTTATCGACGTTTTCGTTACCCACTGCAGATAAGGAGATACCAACACTTCCAGCGGTTGTCGGGTAACCACGGCGGCTTGTTCCGCCAACTGGCGATGATGAGAAAAATCCTGAGCAACCCATTCTGCTTTCGCAGCCTGATCATAAACTTTTATTTCCCGAATACGTCCGTGATGGGGATGCATTTCATCATCGTCCTTATAGCCGCCGATGACATAGGATGCCGTACCCGGGTAAAGAATATCACCATGTTGTTGATCACCACTGGAATCACGTTTACCGTTAATAAAAATCTCTGTGGTTTTCCCATCGTAAACTGCCACAACGTGATATAGTTTTCCAATTTCATATTCGACGTTACTTTTGAAGTAAGTCATCACGCCGTCACCATCATCCGCTCCGACCGTCGACAACCCAAACATAAAACGCTTTTCATCGTATCCCAGAACCCAACCTTTTTCAAAATCACCGTTATCCTGCAGGCACCCGATAATCCCCCCCCATGGTTTGGGAGATTCAATCGAAACCCAGGCAGACACCGTTAGGGCTCTTGTGGGAAGAAATTTTTTAACTTTGTTATAATCCTGAGCGATCAGGCATTGTGGATTGCGTCCCACAAACAAAGCCGCTTCACCTGTTGCATCCATAACAAATGAGGGTGCGGACGCGAATTTCCCATCGGGGCCTAACCGCGCAGTCAGAACACCCTGTTGGATATAGGGTTCCTGCAAATACCAGTGACTGAGAGGATCAGGACCTTCATGTCCCTCCGCAAAACTTGTGACCAGCATGCCACTGACCCCAAACAACATAACGCTTAACCATCTTCGATGGGACATCTGCTGGTTCCCTTATTTTTCAATGTGTTACAATAGCTCTACATGCCGTATTGAGAGTTGACTGTCTATGATGACGGACATGCCCTCCCACTTCAATCACGCCTACCCCTGGATCTGATGATTTTCGAATCCCACCACAAGCATTTACTGCCTTTATTTCTAACCTTGCTCATCGCCTATTTCTATACAATTCCATCTTATGGGCAGGGTTTGTTTGACTTTGAACGCAAACCCATTGACTACCATAACCGGCCTGCTGACAATCTGGTCACTGCCCTTCAAAATCAACTCGATCGCAATACAGCCCATTTGGATTTCAACAGAGCGCAGGGGTATCTGCCCTCGCTGTTGGAGAAATTACGTATTTCTTCCACAACCCAGGCATTGGTTTATTCAAAATCAAGTTTGCAGTTACGTCGAATCACGCCGACACAACCACGCGCTTTATACTTTAACGATCAAATCTATTTGGGCTGGGTGCCGGGAGGCGATTTTATTGAGATCATTGCAGCCGACGCCACACTCGGATCCGTCTTCTACACTCTCAGACAACAAGATTCCCCAAAACCTCAATTCGTAAGAGACAAGGGGCAATGTCTCCAATGCCACGCGGCACGCCGGACGAAAAACGTCCCTGGCCCAGTCATACGAAGTCTGTTTACTGCGGCCAGCGGTCAACCTGTTTTCAATTTTGGCACCTACGTATCCGACCATACCAGTCCCTTTTCTCACCGTTGGGGTGGCTATTATGTAACCGGTACTCATGGCGCCATGCGCCATATGGGTAACATTCTGGTCGATGACACTCAACCTCGAAATGCGGTTGACTTGAATGCTGGATCGAATATTACGGACCTTCAAAAGTTCTTTGACAGTCGGCCCTATTTAACCAATCACAGTGATTTGGTTGCGTTGATGGTACTGGAGCACCAAACTCAAATGCAGAATCTGATCACACTTGCCCGTTATGAAGAGCTCAGGGGCACGACCTATGATGCCAGCATGAATCTTGCTCTGGAACGAGACAAAGAGTTTCGCAGCGAATTCACTGAACGTCGCATCCAGCGGGCCAGTGAAGCATTAGTACGCTACATGCTGTTCGCCAACGAATTCTCACTAACAAACCCAGTCAAAGGAACAACCGATTTTACACGCCAATTCTCCGCTCGCGGGCCGCATGACAAACGGGGACGCAGTCTCTATCAGCTTGACTTACAAACCCGCCTGTTCAAATACCCGCTGAGCTACATGATTTATTCTCCCGGCTTCTTACAACTCCCTCCTCTGACGGCTAAAAAAATATCTCACCGACTCCACCAAATTCTGACGACTGATTTCACAGATGCGGAACTGCAGCATCTCACCCCGGAAATCAAAATCGCTTTGTTGGATATCCTTAAGAGCACACACCCTCAACTAACCAAACATTGGTGATCCCGTGCCATGGATTGCCGATGACACGAAGCAACCTTTCAGGAGAACTGACATGCGTATTATCCTAACCATCTCACTTTTTCTGGGAATGGCTCTCATCGGCCTGCAGAACATCATCGCTGCCCAAGATCTTCTTTCCGAAAACGCCTGCAAAACAACATTATATTTTCAGCTAGCCGGCGATGGGGGTCGGGTCAATGCAAATATTCGTATCACCGAAGTTGGAAACCAAACCCCTCTGGATTTGTCCACGGGCATCAAACGCCCGAACGGTTGGTACACCTTCTCCTCGGGCAACCAGCTGACACTGCCTCCATCAAAGTACGTGCTGGAATCATTCCATGGGCTGGAAACACGTTTGCATATCAAACATCTGGATTTAACGGCATCCCGCCAAAAACGCATTCATATCAAGCTGCTGCCTTTTACGAACAGCCGTAAGAATAACCTCGTATCAGCAAACACCCACCTGCATCTCATGAGAATCACCCATGCCGAGATGATCGACTATATTCAGCAGGTGCCCTTTGCTGACGACCTGGACATTCTCTATGTTTCGAATCTTCGCAGGATTCCAGATGAGACTGATTATATTACCAATACGCTGACCCCTGCCGACCTTCAGCGACTGTCCACACGCCACGTACAACTGGGATTTGGTGAAGAACACCGCCATAATTTTGGCCGGGGTGGCGAAGGATTTGGACATGTGATGTTGCTGGGAATCCCCGAATTAGTCAAACCGGTCAGTATTGGCCCGGGGATCATGCGCACCGGTAGTGACGGTCGACCCCTGCAAAAGGGTATCCAGGCCACCCGTGCTCACGGAGGCACCGTTGTCTGGTGCCACAACTCATTCGGCAACGAGGACATACCCAACTGGGTCGCAGGTACCGTTGACGCTCAAAACATCTTTGACGGGGGGAGTGGAGGGAGTTATGACGTTACCTTTTACAAGTACCTGAACATTGGAATGCGTGTTCCTTTCTCCAGTGGTACGGACTGGTTCATGACCGACTTCTCACGTGTTTACGTACCGCTGCGAGGTGAGGCCAGCAGCAGTCGATTTCTGGAACAGCTACGCAATGGCCGCTCATTTATAACCAATGGCCCTCTGCTGGATTTGAAAATCAACGGACACCCAATTGGCGCTGAGGTGGCTGCGGGTACGGGCCAATCACTGCACGTGATCGGACAGGCAATCGGGCGTGCGGATTTCAAAGGACTCCAATTGATCTGCAACGGCGAAGTTATCGATTCCACTTTAGCGCAATCGCGCGACGGGTTTTATAGCGCTCTTCTGAAAAAGACAATTCCAATCAACCAACCTGGATGGTATGCCCTGCGGATTCCGTTGGAAACAAGTAACAACCTTTTCAACGAACCACTCTATGCTCATACCAGCCCCGTTTATTTTTCTTATAATGGACGGCACGTGTTCCAGTCGGAAGTTGCTGTGGACCTGTTAAAACAAATGCAAGCCAGTCGTGCTTTTGTGACCGACAAAGGTATCTTTGCAACCGAGGATGAATTTCAAGCTGTCAAACAAGTCTACGATCGGGGAATACGCCGTTTGCAACAGCAGATTGCCGATCAACCAGACTGATTTCAAACCAGGATCATCGCCATGTTAGACCGACGTTCGTTTCTCAGTAGCAGCATCGCAACCGGCACCCTCGCATCCGGCATGTGGGCCGCTCCCTCCTACGCCGCTTACGGACCGGGTCAACCCACCAGGAGGATGGCGATCGTAACCACCACCTGGTGGGAACGCTCCCATGCATGGCACATGGGCACTCGATTTCTGGTCGGCTACCCGAATCAGGGGCAGTGGCACCGTCCAAATATTGAAGTGGTCTCGGCTTATGTGGATCAGGTCAAGGACAATGATCTTAGCCATCGCAGAGCCAAAGAATTTGGGTTCACGATCTACCCCACGATTGCACAGGCTCTTCGCAATGGCAAAGATCAACTGGATGTTGATTGCGTCCTGTTAATTGGTGAACATGGTGATTATGAGCGGAATGAGTACGGTCAGAAATTATATCCCCGCTACCGTCTGTTCAACGGAATCACCGACGTCTATCGGCAGGACAAACGGAGTTGTCCTGTTTTCAACGACAAACATCTGAGTTGGAACTTCCAATGGGCCAAAGACATGGTTGCTCAGTCGGAGGAATTGAGATTTCCATTTCTGGCCGGTTCGTCGTTGCCGGTAACATGGCGGATGCCCGATGTGGAAATGCCGTTTGGCGCGGAAATTGAAGAAGCGATGGTCATTGGCTACGGGGGTCCGGACAGTTATGATTTTCATGCGTTGGAAACACTGCAATGCATGGTAGAGCGACGTAAAGGTGGCGAAACGGGAATTGAATCCATTCACGCAATTCGAGGAGATGCGGTCTGGGCATCACTCGACCGCGGTAGTTTTAGTCGTGGAGGATGGTCTCCGACGCTATTTGAAGCCTGTCTGGCACGTTGCCAAACTCTGGCTCAAAGCGAGAATTTCAGCCATCGCTACCCAACTCGTCAACAGCTGGAAGAATTTGTTCAGGATCCGATTGCTTATCGTATCGTCTATCGCGATGGGACTCGAGCAACGATGCTGTTAATGAATGGTCTGGTCACCGACTTTACATTTGCGGCTAAACTGCGTCGGCGTCCAACGCCGTTATCAACGTTGTTCTATCTCCCGCCAAACCCCAACGTCGTCTATTCGGCTGCCTTGATGCATAACGCCGAACAAATGTTCATGACGGGCAAGGCTCCTTATCGGGTGGAACGAACCTTGCTGACCAGCGGGATTGTGGAAACAGCTCTACAATCCATGCATCTGGGACAGTCTCTGGAAACACCACACCTCGATGTTACCTACACTCCATCGCGCAAGAGTCACCACTACCGACGTTAAACAATGTTCTCCTCGAAAAAGTAAAGAAATCTCATGAAAGCGATACACGATCAATCCAGCAAACTCGGTCTCTTAGTGGGAATGTGGTTTCTGTTTGCATCCTCACAGGTCGTTGCCGATCGGCCGAACATTGTGTGGTTGTTATCCGAAGATAATTCCATCCATTACATGCAACACTATGGTTCTCAGCATGGTCCGACACCATCTATTTCTGCATTGGCCGGGGACGGACTGACATTTCGTCACGCGTTTTCAAATAGTCCGGTTTGTTCCGTTGCACGTACGACCTTGATGACAGGGATGTTTGGCCCCCGCATCGGTTTTCATTATCATCGCAAAATCACGCCCGTCCAATTGCCTGCCAACGCAAGTATGTTTCCTGTCACCCTAAGAAAACACGGCTACTACTGCACGAATAATGTAAAGACAGATTACAACGTCGTCACTCAGAAGGTCTGGGACGCCTCATCCAAAAACGCTTCGTGGCGTAATCGTCCAAATC
This sequence comes from Planctomycetota bacterium, assembly GCA_036150515.1. Classification (GTDB taxonomy): domain Bacteria; phylum Planctomycetota; class Planctomycetia; order Pirellulales; family Pirellulaceae; genus UBA721. The sequence goes on along the minus strand of JAYZPA010000055.1, from coordinate 6,439 downwards.
CAGATCAGCCCTTCTTTCATATGCAGTCTTTTGGCCAGTCTCACGAGAGTTCATTACACTTCCGTGCTCAGCAAATGGACCTCAAAACGCTAGAAACGGATCCCGGAGCAGTGACCGTTTTTCCATACCATCCCGACACCCCTGAATTTAGATATACTTATGCCCGCTATCATGACCGAATGACCGTTGTGGATTCCGTGATCGGAAACGTCATTGATCAATTGAAAAAGGATGGGCTTTATGAAAATACCATCATTTTCTATTTTGGCGACCATGGCGGTGTCCTGCCTCGCAGCAAAGGCTATTTATATGAATCAGGTCTGCATGTACCCCTGATCGTACGCGTGCCTGAGAAATGGCAATCGCTTTGCCCCTGGCAACCGGGAACCCACATCGATGGGTTCGTCTCTTTTATTGATTTTGCACCTACGGTTTTACGACTGGCGGGAGCTGAAATTCCGGCATCCATGGACGGATCCCCTTTTCTGGGTTCCGGTGTGAGTATCAGGCAAATCGCGAGTCAGGATGAGACCTATGGATATGCTGACCGGTTTGACGAGAGATACGAACTTGTACGCAGTGTCCGCAAAGGAGATTTTAAATACATCCGCAACTATGAGAATTTTTATCCGGATTCCCTGCAGAACAATTACCGATATCGCATGATTGCGTTTCAGCAATGGCGTGCATTAAACGGCAAAGGACAATTGAATGAAGCGCAGTCGCATTTCTTTCAGGCCAAGCCTGCCGAGTCACTGTACCATTTACCAACCGATCCGCATGAAGTTCACAATCTGGCTGCGGATCCAGAGTATCAAAAACAACTCAAAGCACTTCGACAGTCGTTGCAGGCTCATGTCAAGCAGACGCACGATCTGAGTTTTTACCCGGAAAACCAGATGCTGGAACTTGCCAGTCAGGACGGAGCCGCTTTTGGAATCGCGCATCAGGACGAAATTGACCAACTGATCGATATAGCTGACTTAGCACTATTACCGGTTGAACAGGCCAGACAGGGTATTTCAAGAGCCATTCGATCCCGTAATCCAAGAGCACGATTTTGGGCCATGACGGCCTGTGCCAGTCTGGGAGCTGAAGCAATTCAATTTTCCGACGCTGCCCAAAAACTCCTCGACGATTCCGACGACTTAGTTCGCGTCCGGGCAGCGGAATTCTTAGGAATTCTTAAACATGCAGATCCCTGCCCCACTCTGGTAGATGTGCTGGTTACCAATCCATCAGGAACGGTAGCGGCCATCACTCTGAATGCCGTCGTGTTTCTTCAGGACTACCATGGCTACGAATTCAAACTTGACGCTTCTCAAATACGCGGTGCTGCAGAACCACTGGTTCAACGGCGACTGGAATACCTAAACAAAAACTAAACACTATCACGGTGGCATAAAATGAAAAATCCATTAACTTACCTGATCATGACCCTGCTCCTGTTCACTTCGATCGCCGAAGCTCAGGATCGCTATCCTAAGAACAAAGAAGACATTGAAGTCCTCATCAAGGAACTGTCCAATTGGGGGCGGTGGGGCAAAGATGATCAACGGGGCACCTTAAACCTGATCACTCCCCAGAAACGACTGGAGGCCGCACGTTTGGTCAAATTAGGCCAATCCGTTTCGCTGGCCCGGATTGCAGAAACCGGCATGGCCGCAGACAATCCCTCGCCCTATTTTCATACCATGCTCAAACATGGAACATCCGAAGGACAATGGGCGGTGGATGAACTACGCGTCTCGTACCATGGATTTGCCCATACGCACATGGATTCACTATGCCATCTGTTTCATAACGGGAAAATCTATAACGGTTTCTCACGCACCGAGGTGACCGCCCAGGGTGCCAATAAACTGAGCATCCACAATATCCAACCCGGTATCTTCACACGGGGAATCTTAATCGACATCCCGGAACTCCGTGGGGTGGAATATCTTGAACCGGGGACACCTATTTACCCCGAAGAACTGATCGCCTGGGAAAACAGGATGGGAATTCAGGTACAACCGGGCGACGTGGTCTTTATCCGTACCGGTCGCTGGGCACGCCGCCAGGATTCCGGTGCCTGGGATGTCCAGGAATCCGGCGCTGCAGGCCTGCACGCATCCTGTGCAAAGTGGATAAGGCAACGCGATATCGCCATGCTGGGCAGTGATGCCGCCAGTGATGTCATGCCCTCACGCGTCGCAGGCGTAACCCATCCGGTTCATCTGTTAACGCTGCATGCCATGGGTGTCCATATTTTCGACTGCTGCGATCTCGAAGCGTTGCACGATGCCACTCTGAAATACAAGCGTTGGGAATTCCTTATTCAGGCCGCTCCGCTGCCCATCAAAGGGGGTACCGGATCCCCCCTCAACCCGATTGCGACCTTTTAATCTTTTCTACCTTTGACCTGAATCTCCATGGCATACATTTCACAGATTTCCCCGGCAGAAGCCACCGGCTTGCTCAAGCAGGCATTTGAACTGGCACAGGATCGTGCGGGCGGTGTCGCTAATATCATCCGTGTCATGAGTCACGATGCTGCAGTCCTGGAAACCTCAATGCAGTTTTATGTCCGGCTGATGAAATCACCCAATGCGTTATCAAATCAACAAAAGGAAATGCTCGCAGCCGTTGTTAGCAGTGCCAATGACTGCTATTACTGAACCCTCTCCCATGCCCACGACTTCAGTCTGGAGTCGAATGATCCTACAACCGCCAGAGCACTGATCTATGATTATCGAAAAGCCGATCTTTCTGCGGCAGACCGGGCATTGTGCGATTATGCTCTAAAACTCACCCTCGTGCCTAAATCGGTAAACGCTCAGGATGTTGACCGGTTACGCCAGCACGGAATGAACGATCAGCAGATCACGATCGCGGTACAGGTAATCGGTTATTTCAATTACATCAATCGAATCGCCGACGGACTGGGCGTGGATCTTGAAGATTCCATGTCGCAGCCAATCGGCGACTGGCACGCTGACAAAACCGATTTTCGTGAACTTATCGACGCCTCAGAATAAAGACCGCGTCACCGAGACGATTGTCAAGCATTTGAGGTTCACGGATGTCGTACCCATAGTCGTAGACTTCGAGTAATTCAAACTCCGGCACTTTACACAACAGGTCGCGAATCTGTTTTGCCGTATAAATCCTCATGACATAATCACTTTGGAACGTGCGACGCACATTGCCGCTGACCACGTCCATTTCGAATCTGAGCGTTTCCAGGCGACGTCGCCGTGAAGTTTGCATCACCTTCAGATGCATGCCGACCGTTGTGGAGCCATGACGAGCCACCCAGGACTCCTCATCTTCCAGATCAGCGTCCGGTGGTAAGAGATGCATTCCAAGCACGTACAATCCCCCCTTGCGAATGCTGGCAACCATCGCCTCTAAATGGGAAACCGCGTCTTGCTCGGTAAGCAAATGCCGAAACGTACTCACCGTATTCATAGCGCAATCCACTTGAGGGCGGGCAGTGTAAGATCTCATGTCCGCAACAAAAACGTCCGCCTGTAAGCCACGACGCCGCAATCGACGTTGTACATACCGGATGGCCGGTGGATGTACATCGTATGCCAGTACCTGATACCCCTGGGCTGCTAACTGAACCACCATCCGCCCGCCTCCGCACCCCGGTTCCATCACCCGGTTAAACGAACCTTTCCCATATTTGGTAATGACTTCCTTCAGAAAGGCAACTTCATATTTCGTTTCATCGCGAAACGCGAGATCCCAGTATTGCGGATAGTCGTAACAATTCATCAAAGAGCCACACCTTCATCATGAAACAAATGCAAGCAACGCATGGATGTTTCCTCTCCATAGACCTTGTATAATACACTACGCATTATCACCCTGCTCTTAATTTACCATCATGCCGGCAATTCACACAAAGGATGACTCATGTTCAAATCACTGGTAAGCCTAACCCTCCTTACGCTCTTTTCCACCACCCTGCATGCCGACGAATGGACCCCTCTGTTCAACGGGAAGAACCTTGATGGCTGGATCCAGAAAAACGGCACAGCGACCTACCGTATCGAAGGCGACATGATTGTGGGGAAAACTGCTGAGGGAAGTCCCAATTCTTTTCTTTGCACAGAAAAACTCTATGGTGATTTTGAGCTTGAATTTGAAGTTAAAGTTGCGGACCAACTGAATAGTGGAGTCCAGATTCGATCGCAAACCAAAACTGTAACTCCCAACAGCAAAGCGAAATTCGGTCGCGTGAACGGTCCTCAGGTTGAAATCGAGGCAAGTGGGGCCAAAGGCGCAGAAGCTGGGTACGTTTATGGTGAGGCAACCGGCCGGGGATGGCTGACAACTGCGGATCGATTAAAGCCTCATAAGGTAATGAAAGATGGACAGTGGAATAAATTCCGGGTCGTGGCGAAAGGACCAAAAATTGAGACATGGATTAATGGCATGAAAATAGAAACGCTGGTGGATGAAGCGATTTACAAAACGCATGCCCGTGGTTTTATTGGTCTACAGGTTCACGGAATCAAAAAAGCTACCGGTCCCTATGAAGTAGCCTGGCGAAACCTTCGCCTCCGCGAACTCGAGTAGGATGCCTTCGATGCTGAAAAGACTCGAAACGTCACACGTTTCATCTGGATAGTAAACCTCTACGGGCTATCCGCCTTTCCAATCAGTTCGAGCGTGAATTCCAGTACGCGATCTTTGCCGCTTATCAGATCCTCAGGCTGGATACTGACGTGATGATCGGGGATGATTCCCCTACCCGGCTGAGCCGGCATCTTACGAAGATTGTTATATTTCAGAATGGGCACTGCCAATTCAATGCCGGTATTGGGCAACTCATAAATCAACGTTGTTCCCGCAGTGAATACTCCTTCCACACCCCCGGTCTCCTCACCCACAAAGATTACGTTACCACGTTCTTTGAGTCGTGTACAAATTGCAGATCCCGCGGAATGGGTACGACCCCCGGTCAGAACAAACACCTTGCCCTTAAATCGATGTTCCGATGGGACGCCCCTGACAATCCACTCTGACAGCAATTCCAATTGTTCGCCCTCGCCATCCACCATTTCTTTTTGCAACCGACGATCGTAGTACCTCGCTGCGGCACGCGATTGATATTGGCGGCTCAACAACTCAGGGAAGGCAATGCTATTACGGGTTGCCTGCCCGCTTGCCATTTCTTTAAAGGGTCGGGTGGCGAGGTACGAATACAGAAACATTTCACTACGGGTATAACCTCCGTCGTTTTGTCGCAAATCCAGAATCAGGTTTTTCACTTCCTCGGAACCGTGCATCGACAAAAATGCTTTATCAATCAACTTGCGAAATACGCGAAATGACGGTGCAGTATCGCCGTTATCAAAACTATCAATTGCCAACAGTACGGTATCTTTCCGAGGTCGGGAAATCCGATACGTACTGTCGTCCAATCCGCCCAGTGCCAAATGATCGGACCGCTGTGATAAAGCGGCGGATGAAATGGCAGAAATCCGTTTTTCTTTTGTCTCGCCCCCCAACGTGGTATACCGTACCTGAAACTCCTTCTTTTCTCCGTAAGCTGTCGCAAACGAAATCGAAAATAACTCGCCAAGAAACCGGTAACGAAACGTATTTACATATCCATCTCCGGTCACCAGAGGCATGAGTTCTTTTTCAATGGCATCCATCTCGATACCATTGATTGACAGAATTTCAGCACCGCAGGGAATCTCCGATTTATGATGGTTCACATAGGCACGCTGATCAATAAACATGATGGGCACAGGAAACATCCTTGTTGCATATTCCAGTTTGAACTGACAGGACAGCGGAATATTTGCATAGGTATGCCCACAGCGAACGCGATCCGCTATGCGTGCACAACTCATAAAAAATGATCGCAAGGCCACCGTTTCTCCCTTCGTAACCTGCGCTTTTTCTATTAACGCATCCAACTCCTGTTGGGTCGCATATAAATTCAATCCGGGGTGCATTTCAATCAAGATTGAATGCATGCATTCCAGATCCTCACTTGCCTCCTGATGAGATATTCTTGTTTTAAACGCATCAACAGGCTGACGGCTTCTGGCAGGACGTGTACCCTCAACCGGCAAAGGACGGGACAGCAGCACAATCCCAAGCAACAGGGCACAGCGGATATAGTTCATCGTCGATTCCTCAATATTTTACTGAAGTACAGATCAGACCGGGCAGTAACTATTTTGCCGCCAAATCCACACAGATGATTTCTTTGTCATTGCGAACAAACACGCACCGATTTGCAAAGGCGGGTGCCGACCACACGACCGGACGGCCAAACGCCTCGCCAGTCGGTTGCAACAATTTTGCACGACCCCATTCTTTGTAACCAGCCGGTGACAATTCAGCTATCACCAACTCACCTTGTTCATTAAACAGAAAATAGCGTTCTTCGTTGCGGGTCAGGAAGGCCGTGCCATGGTTTTGAGGG
>JAYZPA010000054.1:0-20320 GCA_036150515.1 Planctomycetota bacterium | reverse complement strand
TTTTCGTAGAACCGGTACAATCTAACTTTTTAGGGTGTTGCCAGCTCAAAGGGATCGAATTGAGGTTTTATCGCCTTGACGGTCAAAAGTATCGACCTCACAATCAAAACAAGTCACTTTGCATCAATTCGAGTCATTTCTATCCTCGAGTGGCAGTTTTTGCCAAACGCCTATCGACCTTTATCCTTACCGACACTTCCATGGTCCGTGACATGATCAATACGCTTTACCTACCGGAACTACGGGAGATGTTAGCAGACCAGCGTAGTGCGGAACTAGCAGAATTCTGTGTAGCCGTTCATGCCGGCGTGACTGCCGATTTCATGGCGGGTTTAGAGTCCAGCGAAGTTTGGCAGGTATTACGACATGCAGATCCTGTACGGCGTAGCGAGATCTTTCGGTTCATAAAGCCTGAAACTCAGCGCGCCATTTTGGAATTTGAGAATCGAGCGGAGATTGCCGAGTTAATTGACTCGATGGTGCCGGATGACCGGGTGGACATGTTAGACGAACTCGACGACTCGATTGTAAACGAGATATTGGTTTTAGTATCGCGTGAAGAGCGTCGTAATATTTTGCAACTGCGGGAGTATCCCGAAAACACAGCTGGATCGGTGATGACAACCGATGTTGCTAAATTGGATGAAGATCTGACTGTTTCAGAAGCGCTTACTGAACTCGGCCGTCAGGCGGCGGAGTTGGAAACAATCTATTATTTATACGTTGTCGACGAAACGGATCATTTACGGGGAGTCGTATCGGCCAAGCAACTGGTAACATCGATCGTTCATCCCAATCGCACTCTGGCAACGCTGATGGAAGAAGACATCGTCAAAGTGGATGCACTGGACGATCAGGAAAAGGTTGCTCAAATTGTCGCCAAGTACGACTTGTTGGCAATTCCCGTCGTCAACAAACAAAATCGGATGTTAGGGATCATCACTCATGACGACATTATTGACGTTTTCATTGAAGAAGCGACCGAAGACGTTCAACGAATTGGTGCCGTGGATCCATTGGACGAGACTTACCTAAAGACCCCCTTATGGACGCTCAGTTGGAAACGGGGGGTTTGGCTAACGATTCTGTTTGTTGCAGCGTTATTGACTGCCTTTGCGTTGGAGCATTACGAAGATTGGATCAGCAAGTACACCTGGCTTGTCATGTTCATTCCGCTGGTGATTTCCGCTGGTGGTAATTCCGGAGGACAGTCATCAACGCTCATCATTTCCTCCATGGCACGCGGCGAAATTGATTTAGGTGACTGGTTTAAGATCATACGCCGTGAAATTGCAATGGGACTCATTCTGGGAGCCCTACTCGGTGGTCTGGGTTTTGTAGCGGGTTACTTTACGGCACCCTCGCCGGCATTGGCCTCGATCATTCCCATCACCATTCTTTTGGTAATTATGTGCGGAACTCTGGCAGGTTCGATGCTGCCACTGTTCTTCCGTCGTCTGGGGTTGGATCCTGCCATGATGAGCAATTCCTTTGTAGCGGGCATTGTGGACATTCTTGGCATTCTTATTTATATGAATGTCGCGAGATTCGTCTACGTACTGTTACCGGTCACTTCATGATGTATCACGTTCAAATTATCCAAGCTTCGACACACTGTTAATCGCAGCCCGTAATCTTTGCTTGGACTAGAGACCTAAACACTTCCTGTAAATCTGAACCGTTTTTTCCTGAAAATGGCTTAGATTAAAATGTTCTTCAATCCGCCGGCGAGCAATTTTAGCTTTTGAATCCGCTATTGCGGGTGATATCAAGGATTGCATCAGCGCCTCTGACAGTCGTTTCGATTCATGCGGTGGCACCAACCAAGCGCCAGTGGAAGTAAATATTTCCGGGGTCCCCCCCACTTCCGTAGCCACCACAGGCAGGCTGGACGCTGCCGCTTCCAACAACACCCGACCTAAGGGTTCCTGTAACGCCGCATGGGCCAGCACATCCAATTCCTGTAACAGCGCTGGCATATTGGAAACATAACCGGGCATATGTAAATGCCCGGCCAACGGTCCTGACATGGCCCGCTGTCGCAAGTCAGATTCGTATTGCTGACTCTCTGGTTTCTGTGAGTAACGCTCACCCGCGATCAGCACATGCAAATCCGGGAATGTCGCCATCAGCGGTTCGACGGCATCACACAAATAGCACCAGCCCTTGCGTAATCCAATTTGCCCCACCCCTCCTATCAGCCGAGCGTGCCGGGGAAGGTTCAGTTTCCGCCTCCATGAATCAGGCCGCGGGATCTTTGCCTGGAATCTATGGATATCCACACCGTTATAAATTCGGCTCACTCGATCTGCAGAAACACCCTGCTCAATGAATGCAACGCGGGCTGCTTCCGAAACGGCAATTAGCTGATCCAACTGGTTCAGATCGCTAACGACCTTAGCCGACACCTGCATAATATCCCGAATATGCCCGACGGTTGGGCACGGTAAATGCCCCGCTGACAAACCCAACAGCCGGCACATGGAGAGGCTGTTTGCATGAACCAAATCGACCTTTAGTTTCCGGACGGTCTGAACCACTTCATCGACAAGCAACTCGGGTGGTTTTCGAGTGCCGTTGGATTGATGAAATTCAAGCGGTATATGCTCCAATCCACGGATCCGCAGTTCGTCTGCTAAAGGCCCGGTCTCCGGGCACAATATGGTCGCACGTATGCGATCCTGCACTCCTGCTAGAAATGCCAGCAATGAATTTTCACCACCATTAAGGGTAGTATATTCACAAAGGTAAGCGACGTGGACCATATTGGATGATGGTTCCCTGATACATCTTACAACAAACCGTAAGCGGCCAACGTCCCGCGCAGCGTATTTGCCTCCGCTTCATTCAATGGCGTCATCGGCAATCTCAATTCGCCACTATCCATCCCCAGCATGGCCATCGCGGCTTTGATTGGAATGGGGTTGGTTGACAACCCAAGCATATCTCGGCAGAGAGGGAACAACTGGTGATGACAGCGTTGTGCGGTGATAAGGTCACCTGAGGTACAAGCATCGATTAACGCAATCATATCCTGAGGCACGATATTCCCCACGACAGAAATCACTCCACTACCACCAATCGACATCAAAGGCAGAGTCAAACTGTCATCACCACTCAAAAGTGTCAGGTTGGAGTTATTGAGAATTTCCGAAGCCTGATCCAACGAACCGGTCGCTTCTTTGACCATGGTGACATTTTCCAGCTCCGCCAGCCGACAAATCGTATCCGGTTCAATGTTCTTTCCCGTTCGTCCTGGGATATTATAAACACACAATGGTAATTCGATCGTTTCTGCGATCGACTGGTAGTGTTCGTAGAACCCCTTTTGGGTGGGCTTGTTGTAATAGGGTGCGACAACTAAGGCTGCATCGGCACCGTCGGCAGCGGCCCGTTTGGTAAGTCGGAGTGCTTCTGCAGTACTATTAGAACCCGTCCCCGCCATCACTTTGATACGACCGTCCGCTGCCTGAACGACTTCGGCAATCACCTGTTCATTTTCTGCATGGGTCAATGTAGGCGATTCGCCGGTAGTCCCCACCGGACATAAACAAGTCGTTCCGGCCGCAATTTGGAATTCAACCTGAGTTCGCAAACGCGCGCTGTCAATCTCTCCATTGAGAAACGGAGTGACCATGGCAACCGATAGTCCGGAAAATTCTTTACCTTTGCGAGTCATCATTCATCTATCCAACAGGGAACAGGGAGAAACGTCCATCTTTCACTATAATACGTCAGAATACCGATTCGTAGAAGCGTCCCGCTCAGCTTTCCATAAGTCGGTTTCTCTTGCCGGGAACGGACCATTCCCTTATGGAACACCCCCCTAAGGAGCGGCAAACATATAATCATCCATTAAAAATGCGTTCAGTACGTCCATCGACTCGGGACCCATTGCCCAATATTCACGCGCTTTGGTGACATCAAATTCACGGGGATTCTTTTGAGCGGCCAGATAGGCTGCCATCAGCGTTGTTTTGTATTTAAAATCTTCGAAATTATTCTGGGCAATCCCCATGGCCAGTCCTGTTGAAAGGTGATTACGTGAATAGGTTTTGTTCACCCCTTGAACTCGTATCGATATTTTGTCGTTGGTCGTCTCCACAACCACCACCACGGTACTCGTTCCGACCGTGATCTCCGAACCACTTTCAAAACCATCGATTGCCTGATTGGCCAACTTCATAAACTGCACCATAAACTCGTGCATGGTTTTTAATCGCACAAATGCACTTTTCGGTTCGCCGCTACGAGCCAGCGGTTCGGCAATTGCCAATTGTTCCGCCGTAATGTCCAGGTTATGTTCAGCTAATGCAACTCGACCCAATTTCAGAGCCGCTGAAAGGGATGCAAGTTCCCGAGCCGTTATCGTTTCGGGTGTCGGTACAGGATCGGTAACAGTGGGCTTTGTTTCAGGATCCGGATCCGTCGCGCCCGTGGCAGGTGGTTCGGGACTCGGCTTGGGAGGCACGGGATCGTCGCTTCCACCAAAATCTGTGGGCAGGGGCTTTAAGGGATTCTCGCCAACCGAAGCCGGCGGCCGCATACGCGGTTTTTCGTCCGGTGGATTCACGACCGGTTTAGGTCGGGTCCCTTCCGGTTTTGGATTTGTTTGTACCACCGGAGGCGGTGGTGGATTCTGACCCGAATCTGTTGAGTTCAAAGCTAGCTGTTTCTTTCCATTCTGATTCATCACCCATGCTACCCCTCCGGCAGCCAACACCGCGCAGAGCGCAAGAATCATCACGGTGAGGTTGCTCGATTTGGATGATCGACGAGTTCGCGCAGGCGAAATGGCATTCATTTCCGAAACAGCGGATTCCGGCGAAACCAATGTCGTTGGGGCTACACTGGCCCGCACCGCAACCGGAGCTTCCTGAGCAGTCACGATCGCCGCCGTCGCCTCAGAGGCCGTAGGAACGGCGGCCGAGGAAAGGAGACCGGATCCCACGGACGCTTGCAAGTGGGCGGGAGCCATCATATCTGCAACGGGGGACTCCGCAGCGGACGGTTTTGAAGTTATATCTGTCTGTACACTTTCAATTGGTCCGGCCAATTCAACCCACTCTAATTCTCCAGGCTCAGCCCCAGACGTAAGCTGAGCATCATAGGCCTTCTTCAAATCCTGATCGAGCAACGTCTCACTGGCCAGTGAGACTTCATCCAGCAATGCTGCCCAACTCACGGCGTTGGCTCCCGGCTTAAAACTGCGAATGGCTGACAACGAGGAATCCCGAACCGTTTCAATCTGCTCGTCAGAATATGAACTATGGGGATCCAAACCCAATAATTCATAATACGTCGGCCGCAGGGGTGACGTATCTAGTCCCAGAAACTCTTTATATGGATTCAATCGGTTTGACATCGGCCTCTTATTTCCAAAAATCCCCGTAAATATAAGGGTATGATTTAGTGGATACTTCGCTAATATTAAAGCGTATCACATAGCCCACTGTACTCATAAAACTCTGATCTCAGTTTTTATAGAATTATCGGGAACTAATCGTACGCATTCAGCATCAATAACAACAGACGAATCCCGGAAATGAAGGGGATTGTTTCAATATTAACACTCTCTCAAAGTAAAACAAACACATGAAAAGCAAACCCCGTCACCTGACTCTAACGGCATTTGTACTTGTTTCCATCCTTGCAAGCATTAGCTTTGTTATTTCCGCAGATGTCAACAACGACGAATTACGCCAGCAAACTCGTAAACTATTTGCTGATGGCAATTACAAGGAAGCCTTTGACGGGTTTAGTACTTTAGCCGTGAGTGCGGAAACGGGAGGCAAAGAGCTTGTACAGGATATGGGCATGCTGTTTCAGTGCATGCAGCGTTTACGCAATTATCCTGAATTTGATGAACTGATTGAAGAGATCATTGCAGCCCATCCAAAAGATTGGCGCGTTCTTAGTCAAGCGATCCAGCTTTACCAATCCGCTCCAAAACATGGCGTATTGGTAGACAATCAGTGGCAACGGGCTCCCCAGAGAATCACCGGCGAAGTCAAAAACAGTGCGGATCGAGATCGCGTACGGGCACTCCAGTTGTTTGAACAGGCGATTGAGTATGCATTGCAGGATCCGCAAAAACTGGAAGCAAGTCAACTGTTTTTCCAGCTATCCCAATCCCTGCAGTTCAACGGCGGGGCATGGCGATTGCAAACCCTGACAGATTTGAAGGAATTGCCCGATTACGATACGGGGTATGGACGGGGTTATGGCGGACAGGGAGCACCCGTCGATGTGAACGGGACACCTGTTTATCACAAACTGGTTCGAACCTGGAAAGAAGCCGCCACCGATGGTGAACGATGGCGATGGGCTCTGACAACCGCAGCGGAAGTTAATCCCGCCGTTCGCTATCAGGCACGGATCCAGTACGCTCAGTTTCTACACGGCCAGTTTGGCGTGCAAACCATGGCTAATTATGGCATCCGGGGGATGTGGGGCCGCAACTCGGATGATGACAATAATGAAGCTCGCAAAGGTCGATTTTCCGTCGATACCCTTAAGGATACCGAGACAATTGCTCAACTGGCGACCGGCGTAACCCGCTTTAACTTACCTGAAGAATTCAACCACATCGCCGTCTTGCGGGAAATCTATAAAGCTGCCGACGCGCAGGAAATTCACACGAAGGTTCAAGCCGGTCAGATTCTTGCGACCGTATACCTCAATCGCCGTCAATATTCAACCGGGGCGTCGATCCTTCGCGATCTTCTCGAACGTTTTCCGAATCATGGCGCGGTCAGACAGATCAAAACTCAGCTTCAAACCGTCACAGGAAACTGGGGGAGTTTTGATCCCATCAGTGGCCAAACCACTCAAGAACAAAAAGTCTTTACCTACAAATTTCGCAACGCGCAGAGTGTTACATTCGAGGCGCATCGGATTGATGTCGCGAAACTGATCAGCGACGTCAAACAACACATCCGCAACAATCAGCAATTCTCAACACTTTACTCGCTCAATGACCTGGGAAACCTGATTTACCGGGAGAACGAAGGTCAGTACATCAACGAAAAGATTACACAATGGACCGTAGAACTGGAACCTCGTGAAAATCATTTTGATCGACGAATCACTGTCAAAGTACCGCTGGAAGTTACCGGTGCCTATAAAATCACAGCTCATGTAAAGGAAGGAAATTCCACTTCGATCGTCTATTGGCTTAATGATACAACGCTGGTCAAGCTACCCACCGATGGCGGGCAGATGTATTATGTCGCCGATTCAACAACGGGCCGACCTGTCGCCAACGCACTACTGGACTTCTTTGGATTTCGTCAGACGAGAAGTAATGACGGAAAACTAACCTATCTCCACAAACAGTTTGTAAAAACGACCAACGCCATGGGAATTGTGCAGATCGACAAAAACATCGCGCCCCAGAACTTCCAATGGCTCACCTCTGCCAGAACACCCGGTAAACGTTTTGCATTCTTAGGCTTTCACGGCATCTGGTACGGACAGATCCATGACCAGATTTACAATCAAAACAAAGTATTCCTCATTACGGACAGACCCGTTTACCGACCAGATCAAACCGTCAAACTCAAATCGTGGATACGAAAAGCCCAGTATGACAAGACCGATATATCCCAATTTGCCGGAGTTACGGCAGTGCTCGATCTCTTCAACCCTCGTGGAGAAAAAATACTCAGCAAACAGGTCAAAACCGACGAATACGGCGGTTTTGAATTTCAATGGCCGGCACCGGTCGATGCAATGCTGGGAACCTACCGTATCAACGTCCGCGGACTCGGTGGAAACCAGGCCAGTGGTGGCAATACGTTCCGTATCGAAGAATATAAAAAGCCGGAATACGAAGTCACCATCGAAGCACCCGAGAAGCCCGTCGCATTAGGCGAAGTCATCAAAGCAAAAGTTCAGGCTAAGTACTATTTTGGGTCACCGGTTACCGAAGGCACGGCAAAAATTACGGTTCGTCGCTATTCGCACACCCAGAGCTGGTATCCCCAGGGACGCTGGGACTGGTGTTTTGGCCCTGGTTACTGGTGGTTTTGCTATGACTACCCATGGTACCCCGGTTGGAACCAATGGGTCGGCTGTCAACGCCCTCTGCCCTGGTGGTTTGGTAGTCGCCAGACACCTCCGGAATTGGTGATGCAGCAGGAGACGAAGATCGGAAGCGATGGCACCGTCGAGGTTGAAATTGATACCGCTCTGGCCAAGGAACTGCACGGCGATCTCGATCACCGATATGAAATCATTGCCGAAGTGCGAGACCAGTCGCGGCGCACGATTGTCGGTACCGGTTCCGTTCTGGCGACACGAAAGCCATTTAAAGTTTTCACCTGGGTTGATCGTGGCTATTACCATACCGGCGATTCCATTCAGGCAAGCTTTCATGCCCAAACTCTGGACAATCGTCCGGTTCAGGGTACAGGAAAACTAGAACTCTTACGTCTAACCTACGATCGCAAAGGCGAACCCGTGGAAACCGTGGTTAAAAAATGGAAACTGGACACCAACGACGAAGGCCGAGCAAATCTACAAATGAAAGCAGCCAACAAGGGACAATATCGACTCTCCTATACCGTCGATGATGGCCAGGGCCACAAAATCGAAGGCGGGTATATCTTTACCATCGTGGGTGATGGTTATGACGGATCCGAATTCCGCTACAGTGATATTGAATTGGTTCCTGACAAGCGGGAATATAAGCCCGGAGATACGGTCCAACTCCAGATCAACACGGAATTGCGGGGAAGTACGGTTCTGTTGTTTGTTCGTCCGGTCAATGGCGTTTATTTACCACCAAAAATGATCCGTTTGAATGGTAAAAGTACGATCGCTGAAATTACCGTCATCAAGAAAGATATGCCCAATTTCTTTGTCGAAGCAATTACCGTTGCCAATGGACGTGTTTTTCAGGAGACCAAAGAAATTGTCGTCCCCCCGGAAAAACGGGTCATTCAGGTTGCTGTGGAACCCTCTTCCGACATCTACAAACCGGGAGAAGAAGCTCAGGTTCGTGTTAAATTAACCGACCATCTGGGAGAGAATTTTGTGGGATCCACCGTCGTCTCGATCTATGACAAATCTGTCGAATACATTTCCGGTGGCAGCAATGTCCCGGCAATTCGTGATTTCTTTTGGAAATGGCGACGGCGACACAATCCCAGCCATCAAAGTAACCTGCAACGATATTCCCGCGAACGCTACCAAGCATCCAATTACATGAGTCCTTTGGGCGTTTTTGGCGCGACCGTTGCCGACGACGAAACAGACCAAAGAAGGGACCAATCTTCTTCCATGGAAATGCAAAAGCGATCGGCCTATCGGAGCGCCGCCAATAAGAGCGGGGCCATGCCTCAGGCTGCAGCAGAAGGGTTAATGATGGCAGATGCTGCGGCTGCCCCCGGTGGAGGGATGGGTGGAGGTCGAGGCAATGATGGACTTGCAATTAATGCCACAGGTGGCGAAGCCGCGCCACCAAATACCATCGAACCAACCATACGATCCAATTTCGCAGACACCGCGCTGTGGGTGGGCACTCTCAATACAGACGCTGAAGGATTCGCTGAAGTCAAAATCAAAATGCCGGAAAACCTAACGACATGGAAAGTAAACGTTTGGGCCATGGGGCATGGTACCAACGTTGGCTCAGCCCACACCGAAATCATCACGCGCAAAAATGTAATCCTCAGAATGCAGGCTCCCCGATTCTTTGTTGAAAAAGATGAAGTCGTGTTGTCTGCCAATGTCCACAACTATCTGGACACCGAAAAAAGAGTTCAGGTCAAACTTGCATTGGACAATAAGCACCTGACAAACCTGGGCAGTGATACACAAATCGTCACGGTTGCCCCACACGGTGAAACACGCGTTGACTGGGTCGTCAAGGTCTCCGGCGAAGGTGAAACCAAAGTTCAGATGGCGGCACTGACGGACGAAGAATCCGATGCCATGGAACTCAGCTTTCCCGTCCATGTCCATGGCATCCTGAAAACCGAAGCCTGGGCAGGCACGATTCGTCCGGATGGAAATCAGTCTCAGGTTAAGATCTCGGTTCCCCATGAACGTCGCAAGGAACAATCCGTATTGGAAATCCGCTACTCGCCGACACTGGCCGGTGCCATGGTCGATGCTCTGCCATATATGCTGGATTACCCTTATGGATGTACTGAGCAAACGCTGAATCGATTCCTGCCCGCTGCGATTACTCAAAACACACTGATTCGCATGCAATTAGACCTCGAACAAATCCGTGAAAAACGGACGAATCTCAATGCTCAGGAGATCGGAGATGACCCGCAGCGAGCGAAACAATGGCAGCGTTATCAAAATAATCCCGTGTTTAGTCAGTCCGAAGTAAATAAGATCGTCACTCATGGAGTAACCCGCCTGACCAACATGCAAAACCCGGATGGTGGCTGGGGTTGGTTCTCCGGTGGTCGAGGTTATAGCTATTCCCACACCACTGCGGTCGTCATCCATGGCCTGCAAGTGGCCGTTGCAAATGATGTCAAAGTGGATCCCAATGTGATTAAGAGAGGCATCCAGTGGCTGCAAAAACATGAAGCTGAGGAAGTGGCTAAAATCAAACGCGCTGCGACCAAACAGATTCCCTATAAACCATTTGCCGATAATCAGGATGCACTGATCTATATGATTCTTGCCGAAGCCGGCGAGGAAAATGTCGAAATGCAACAGTTCCTATATCGCGATCGCACCCGTCTCAGTGTCTACGGGATGGTGGTCTATGCTCTGGGTCTGGAAACACGAAACCACCAGGAGAAATTGACGATGCTGGTGCGTAACATTGAACAATACCTTGAGCAGGATGAGGAAAATGAAACCGCCTATTTGAATCTTCCCGCCGGCGGCTTCTGGTGGTACTGGTATGGAGACGAAATCGAAACGAATGCGTATTATCTCAAACTGCTGGCTCGGGTAAAACCAAAGAGCATCCAGGCTTCGCGACTGGTCAAATACTTGTTAAACAATCGCAAACATGCCACCTACTGGAAATCGACCCGAGATACATCGCTGTGTGTCGAAGCATTTGCCGAATACATTCAGGCTACCGGTGAAGACAAGCCGGACATGGATGTGGAAATTTGGGTCGACGGCAAGAAACAAAAGGAGGTACATATCGATGCATCGAACCTATTCTCTTTTGACAACAAATTTGTTCTTCGCGGTGAAGAAGTACTCGATGGAGACCACACCGTTGAATTGCGACGCCGCGGAACAGGCCCTGTCTATTTTAACGTCTATCTGACGAACTTTACGCTGGAAGATTTCATCACCAAAGCCGGCCTGGAAATTAAGGTAGAGCGCCGGTATTACAAACTGGTTCAGGACAATCAGGAACGTGAAGTTGCCGGTTCACGAGGTCAGGTCGTTAATCAACGGGAAGAACAATTCAAACGAATTCCACTCGCCTCCGGAGACCATGTCGAAAGTGGTGATCTGATCGAGATTGAACTATTGATCGACAGCAAAAACGATTATGAATATCTCATGTTTGAAGATAAGAAGGCGGCTGGATTTGAAGCCGTTGACCTCCGTAGCGGATACATCTATGCCGGCCTGCCTGCGTATCGAGAGATGCGGGATTCCAGCACAAACTATTTCATCCGTCGCATCACGCGTGGTAAGCACAGCTTCACTTATCGCGTTCGCGCCGAAATTCCGGGCAAATTTTCTGCCTTACCCACGATCGGTTATGCAATGTATGCACCGGAACTAAAAGCAAACTCGGATGAGCATAAAATCGAAATCGTCGACGTTCCCATTGGTAAATGATGACGGCTGCCCTGGCAATGAATCACGGAAATTAGAGGGCTGACTGAAGGTCATCAAGCAATTCCACCGCGGTAAACGTCTTACCCTCCAGCATCGCCAGGCTGGCACCACCGCCGGTGCTAACGTGGGACACCTGGTCGGCAAACCCCAGTTGTTCGATGGCTGCGGCACTATCTCCACCCCCAATGATACTTAACGCCTGACTGCCGGCGATGGCTTCGGCAACCGTTTTCGTTCCCGCATCAAATGGCGGCATTTCACAAACTCCCATCGGACCATTCCAGACGACTGTGGCTGCATCGGCCACGAGTGCTGCATAGAATGCAGCGGTTTCCGGCCCGATGTCCAGACCTTCAAAATCCGGCTCAATCCGGCCAAAAGGTACAATTTGTTTATGACAATCCGCGGAAAAGTCATCGCCGCAATGAGTATCGAGAGGGAGTTTAAGCTGGTCACCACCACGGATCAGCAAATCAGCGGCCAGTTCAACTTTATCCGGTTCCACCAGACTTTTACCGACCTGACCACCCTTAGCCAGTGCAAAGGTATAAGCCATCGCGCCACCGATTAAAATATGATCGCACACATTCAGTAATTGATTAATCACGTTTATTTTATCCGACACCTTTGCGCCGCCAAGGATGGCAACAAAGGGCCTTTGCGGATCGGACAAGGCATTCGAAAGGTACTTTATTTCTTTGGCGACCAGAAACCCAACCACGCGTGGTTTCCCCGCCATCGCTGACGGAACGGCGACCATCGAAGCATGTTGACGGTGACATGTTCCAAAAGCATCGTTGCAGTAAACATCACCAAAGCCAGCAAGAATCTGAGCAAATTCTTCACAACCCTGTTTTTCACCTTGGTGAAAACGAAGGTTCTCCAGCAGGACAATTTCTCCAACCCCCAGAGATGCCACTTTTTCCTCTGCATCCGGGCCAACGGTATCCTCGGCAAAAGCCACGGACTGTCCCAGCAGGGCAGCCAACCGTTCAGCGACCGGTCTTAAGCTAAACCGAAAGTCCTGATCATCTCCCTGCGGTCGTCCCAAATGGCTCATTAATATCAAACGGCCACCGCCATCCAGAACCGATCGAATCGAAGGAAGTGCCATTTCAATTCGACGGTCATCCGTAATCTGCTGGCGGTCATCCAACGGAACATTGAAATCCACACGCATCAAGACGGACTGCCCACGCACCTCGATATCACCGATACTTCTTTTTTGCATAATTCTCTTTTATCACACTGCCTTGGATTTCATCCTGCTCTACCCTCTCTATTGTGAAGGCCTGACCATGTTTTGAACAGGGCGTCTGAATGTGAGAGTCATATCAGACAACGCTTGCCTTACATCGCACGCGTCTTCGCTCAAATCTCTGTCCGCAACGTCATGAGTTTCCACGTATATTTATCGACGATTCAATCACTTAAAAACTGGTTGAGTTGCAAAATCGGGGCCTTCAATGGTAGATTCTGAAGAACTCTCTAAGCGTGTTTAGATAGGAATTCAATAAAAATGGTCTGGTGGATCTGGCTGCTTCTGATTCTGGCAATCCTACTGATCATGGTCGCAGTCCATGACGTGATTCAACGACGTCACACCATCCTGCGAAATTATCCCATTGTGGGTCATTTTCGCTATTGGTTAGAAAAGGTGGGACCGGAATTACGTCAGTACATTGTGACCAACAACAACGAGGAGAGACCCTTCTCGCGTGACCAGCGTCGATGGGTATATGCATCGGCTAAGCTGGAGAACAACTACTTTGGTTTTGGTACGGATAAGGATCTGGAATTATCACCAAATCACCTTGTCATTAAGCATGCGGCCTTTCCGATTTCATCACCCCGTCCGAATGATCCTGCTTACGATCCCCACCACATGATTGATGTCGCCAAGATTCTGGGTGGGTACCGGCAACGAAAGCACCAATTTCGTCCCAAGTCCATCATTGGCGTTTCAGCGATGAGTTTTGGATCGTTAAGTGCCACGGCCATCGAAGCGTTAAACCGAGGATGTCAGGCTTCCGGTTGCTTACACAATACAGGCGAGGGCGGCATTAGTTCGCATCATCTAAAAGGAGGTAACTTGATTTGGCAATTGGGCACGGCCTATTTTGGGTCACGCGATGAACAGGGGCATTTTTGTGAACGCAGGTTTTTGGACGCCATTGGCAGGGCCGATGGCAAAGTCAAAGCAATTGAAATAAAGTTAAGTCAGGGAGCCAAGCCTGGACTGGGCGGCATGCTTCCCGGTGCGAAGGTATCTCCGGAGATTGCTGCAATCCGGGGAATTCCGGCAGGCCAGGACTGTGCCAGCCCGCCAAGTCACTCCGCTTTCTCCAACGTCGATGAAATGCTGGATTTTGTGGAACGTCTGGCAGACATTTCAGGATTACCGATCGGGATCAAGAGCGCTGTAGGAGAAACTGCTTTTTGGGATGATTTAATCAGTATGACGCGGCACACATCCCGCAGTGTCGATTTCATTACGATTGATGGTTCCGAGGGCGGAACCGGGGCCGCTCCTTTAGCCTTCTCCGATCATGTCTCGCTCCCCTTCAAACAGGCATTTGCACTGGTATTTAAAAAGTTTGAACGTGCCGGTTTGGCACATAACATCGTATTTGCAGGAGCAGGTAAGTTAGGATTTCCCGAAACCTCGCTACTTGCATTGGCGTTGGGCTGTGACATGATCAATATTGCACGTGAACCCATGTTAGCGATCGGCTGCATTCAAGCTCAGCGTTGCCATTCCGGTCACTGTCCAACCGGTGTCGCGACGCAAAACAAGTGGCTCATGCGGGGACTGGATCCCCAGCTGAAATCAAATCGATTAGCCAACTATCTGATCACACTGCGGAAGGAAATCATGCAACTCACGCGTGCCTGTGGCTTTGAACACCCCGCTCAGATCACGCCGGAACAATTTGAGATTATTGATGACAACTATGCGTCCCATTCGGTAGCCGATATTTTTGGCTATCAGCCTGGATGGGGCAGTCCCACACAAGAGCATATCGACGAAGTGGTAAGCATCACTCGCGCCGCCACTGAATTACGAATCACCATGTAGTCAACTTTCGTTGTCTGTCCATTGGTCATTCAGGGTGCACCACACGAATATTCAATTCAGCGAGCTGTTTGTTCTCCACGGCACTTGGTGCACCGGTCATCAAATCAGCGGCCCTTTGCGTTTTTGGAAATGCAATACAATCACGGATGTTATCCAGTCCGGCAAACAACATCACGCAACGATCGATTCCCAGAGCAATTCCTCCGTGCGGGGGTGCACCATACTGCAGTGCATCCAGCAGAAATCCAAATCGATCCTGAGCGGTCACTTTGTCGATACCCAGCAGTTCAAACACCTGACTCTGAGTTTCCGGATCATGAATACGTATGGTTCCCCCGCCTGCTTCGAACCCATTGATTACCAGATCATAGGCGATGGCTTTCGCCTGACCGGCTTCCCCTGCGAGTAATTCGATATCCTGCGGGCGGGGTGCCGTAAACGGATGATGCATTGCGTTCCAACGGTTTTCCTGTTCGTCAAATTCGAACATGGGAAATTCCACGACCCATGAAAAGTGCATTTCATCCGGATCATACAGTTCCAATTCCGCGCCCAAACGTTTCCTCAGTGCCGACAGGACCCGACAACTGACTTCCCAGCTATCGGCAACGAAAAACATCAGATCGCCCGGTTGAGCCTGCATCCGTTCACCAATTTGTTCTAGTAATTCGGGGCTAAAATTTTTGGCAATCGGCGACCAGAGCGTGCCATCGTCTTCAACTCGAAACCAGGCAAGTCCCTTAGCGCCATAGTCCTGAATGGTCCATTCTGTCAGTTCATCGATTCGTTTCCGGGTAAACTGTTCGGCGGCCTGAGGAACCGCAATTCCACGCACGACCCCGCCTGCTTCCACCGCGCCGGAAAACACCCGGAATTCAGCCTGAGCTGCCAAATCGGAACAATCAACCAATTCCAGACCGAACCGCAAATCAGGGGCATCCGACCCAAATCGCGCCATGGCCTCGTCATACGTCATACGCGGCAAAGGAAGTTGAACCTCAAGACCTTGAAGGTGTTGTGCTAATTCACAAATCAGTCCGT
This sequence comes from Planctomycetota bacterium, assembly GCA_036150515.1. Classification (GTDB taxonomy): domain Bacteria; phylum Planctomycetota; class Planctomycetia; order Pirellulales; family Pirellulaceae; genus UBA721. The sequence continues at coordinate 4,416 of JAYZPA010000054.1, read as the reverse complement.
CGATCATGCTCATCACATCATCCGCATCGACAAACGACATTTCGACATCTAGCTGAGTGAATTCCGGCTGGCGGTCAGCGCGTAAGTCTTCGTCCCGAAAACAACGTGCAACCTGAACATAACGATCAAACCCGGCCACCATCATGATTTGTTTGTACAATTGAGGAGATTGCGGTAACGCGTAAAACTCTCCGTCGTGGACGCGACTGGGAACCAGATAATCGCGGGCACCTTCCGGCGTGCTGCGACCCAGGATCGGGGTCTCCACGTCAATAAAATCATGCTTTTCAAAATAATCCCGCATGAATTTGATAATACGACTGCGTAGTTGAAGAATCTCCTGCATCGGTTTGCGACGAAGATCAAGATATCGATATTTCAGACGCAAGTCCTCTCCAGGTAACTCCTGCTGCCCCGGGGTAAAAGGAGGAGTCTCGCTCTTGTTGAGCACTTCCAGTGAGCTGGCCCTGACTTCAATTTCCCCTGTAGGTAATTTCGGGTTTACCGTACCGTCCGGTCGTGGAGCAATTTGACCTTCAATTCGGATCACGTCCTCATTTCGCAGGGTACTCCCCTGGTCAACCAAACCGCTGTCCGGCCCAAACACAATCTGAGTTTTCCCATAACGGTCACGCAGATCAATAAAAACCGCGCCGCCATGATCTCGCGTACTATCCACCCATCCGCAAAGAGTCACGTCCGAGGCATCATGATCCGCTCGAAGTTCTCCACATGTATGTGATCGCAACACAGTTCTCATCTTTCCGTGGTTACAGTGCATTGTTTAAGGACGATAAGCACAACGACCTACCGACCAATCCTACATTTTACTTGCCGAATCGATTTCGTGACAGGACAGCTTCCGAAATTGATTAAATCTCGATCCAATCAATTTCACAGCGACCTGCATGCCTGTTCTAATATACGGTTCACCACATCCGCTTCCCGTACCGGCTCGGTCATCGCAATCCATTTGCATTCAGAAAACCCCCTCAACCAGGTCTCCTGACGCCGTGCAAACCGTCTCGTTCTCACTTTGACCTGCTCCACTGCTTCGGCCAGCGTACATTCGTCACTTAAATATTCTAAAACTTCACAATAACCAACGGCTTGCGCTGCCGTTCGCCCTAGTTGTTTATATTTTTCCTGCAAATTCACAACTTCCTGAACAAATCCATCTTCAAACATCTGCTCCACTCGTCGCTCAATACGTTGGTGCAATTGCGGTCGCGGCCAACTTAACACAAAAACATTTTCAACACCCGATCCACCCTGTTCTTCAAATTGATGCTGTTGATGACTTATGGGCTCACCGGTTAAATGGAATACCTCCAATGCACGTATCACACGTCGGACATCATTCGGATGCAGTTTATGGGCAGACAACGGATCCACTCGCTCCAATTGCTGATGGATCGCCAGATTTCCATGTATATCCAGTTGCTGCTCAATCTGTTCACGAAACTCCCAGTCTGCCGGGGGCCCGGTAAACATTCCCCGTAACAGCACCTTCAGATACATTGGCGTACCTCCCACAAACAAGACGGCCTTTCCACGTTGTTCAATAGCAGCTACATGTTGATGTGCCAGCTCTAAATACTGAGCTACACTGAATTCTTCAACCGGATCTCGAATGTCCAGCAGATGGTGAGGCAGGATCTGCTGCGCTTCGGTAGGCTTCGCGGTTCCTATATCCATTCCACGATAAATTGCCATGGAATCGAGCGAAATAATTTCCGCATCCATTTGCTGAGCCAGTGCAATCGCAACTGCCGTTTTACCACTGGCGGTCGGCCCGGTAAGGAACCAACAGTCCGCAGGAACCGGGGGAAGCGGGGGACAGGGCCTCTCGATGCTTGGTTCCGTCATAATCGGTATAACTCCACGTGCAAACCCCTTGATTTGCAAACTCTTAACACTTGTCTAACAACTCGGCAATTGCCAGTTCTCCAACCTCTGTTTAGGATAAATCCTGCGTTGGAACCTGTACCTTCATCGTTGTATGATTTTGGACTCCTGTAAAGGGGAACTTATCCTTGACTGACCAAGCCAACATTCTCCACCAATTGATGGACGTTATCGAGGATCGACGTCAAAACCTGCCGAAAAATTCCTATACGACTGCGTTATTGAATGGGGGAGTCGAGCAAATCGGTCGGAAAATCACCGAGGAAGCTCAGGAGGTGATCGAGGCAGCGATGGAAACGGACGCCGACGGACGAGAACATCTCATCCATGAAGCCGCTGATCTCTTGTTTCACTTAATGGTCATGCTCGGACATGCAGAAATACAACTACAGGAAATTGAAACCGAACTGGGACGACGTTTCGGTGTTTCCGGACTAGAAGAAAAAGCGTCCCGCTCGGAAAACTAAACATGCATTCCTGTGCGGTAGGGAGTTACGTCAAATGAACCACAAGTCAAACAACCTGCGAATCGGACTTCCCAGTAAGGGCCGACTGTCGGAACTGGCGACCGAACTGCTGAAAGAGGCCGGAATCAAATTCCGCCGCCAAAATCGATCGTTGTTTGCTAAGGTACGCGACCTTCCCATTGAAATCATCCTGCTGCGAACGGATGACATTCCTGTGTTATGTGCTGAAGGTGCGATCGATATGGGAATCACCGGTTCCGACCTCGTGGCGGAAGCAAAGGTCGACGTAAAAACACGACTCGCACTGAATGTTGGCAAATGCCGTCTTGCCGTGTGCGTACCGGATGATATGGACATTCAGAACCCGAGCGACCTTCAGGACAAACGGATCGCAACTAGTTTTACCAATGTCACAAAAAAATTCCTCAGCGACCACGATGTTACTGCCCATCTGGTTCCGCTAACCGGCAGTGTTGAAATCATGATTACCCTCGGTGTCGCCGATGTCATTGTCGACCTTGTTGAAACCGGCAGCACGTTGGCTGCAAATCGTTTAAAAATTGCACATGAGATCAGCCAATATCAAACTATTTTGATTCAAAATCACCAACAACAACATCACGATCTTGCTGAGAGGGTCGTGCGTCGACTTGAAGGGGTTGTCATCGCACGCGGATATTCACTGCTGGAGTACAACATCTCACAGGAAAACCTCGCGCTCGCCGAAGAGATTACTCCAGGCTTTAAATCTCCCACCGTGACACCTCTGGAGGACAGCCAATGGTATGCGGTACGGGTGATGGTCAAAAGTAATGAAATCACGTCGGTGATGGATCAACTTGAAGAACTGGGCGCCTCGGCAATTCTCGAAACACCTATCAATAACTGCCGACTATGAGGGTAGCCAGCGGCACTGGTCCAGATTCGTAATTACCTGTTCATATACGTCACGCTGATCAGAACAGGGAATGACTAATAACGATGATAATGCTCCCGGAGCAATGAGTCCTACCCGATCCTCCAGGCCAAGTGCATAAGCACCGTTGCGAGTTGCCATACGGAGCAGGTGGCAAGCTTCCATTTGTGGAAATTGCCGGCGTACAAAACTGACTTCCTTAACCATGGAAAGATCCGGATTGGATGCACGTGAATCTGTCCCGATTGCCACTCGCACTCCGAGTTTATGGATCGCCTCCAGAGGATAGGGCTGATGTTGGAAATAAGCATGGGTACGAGGACAAAACGCGGCCGTCAAAGTCTCTCGCCTGGCCGCCAGGACCTGCCAGTCCTCGTCATGCAGATAGTTTCCGTGGACCACTGTCGCACGCCAGCACCGAGCCAGATCGGGTAAATAGTCACCCGCCATCCCCGGCGACTGCACTGCGTCCGCATCCCAAACCTGCAATTCTTCAAGTAACTCACGCAGAGGTCCCTGCCCGGTTTGCAGCAATCTCTGTTCTTCTAATGTCTCGGCTAAATGCATGGCGACCGGCACCTGATGTGACGCACTTAATGAGCATAATCCAGCCAATAACTCACCGTGTACCGTATAAGGTGCATGCGGACTGAGTCCCGAATGCCATGGATGTAATCTCCCCTGCTGAATATGCCAAGTTGCCTGTTGCAAAGCCCGTGGGACTTGCTCTGCCGATAAACCAATAAATTCGCGGAAGGACACCACGTGACCCGAATCCATCTTGCTGATTTCACACAGGTCGTCCAACGTAGTAATCTCCCCGACGGCCGCCGCCCCACCTTGATGACTCTGCTCGAGGCCTCGACTCATGACGGATGTGTCATTTGCCTCCGTTGCGTTTCGATACTGCATGACTGCCCTGATCCAGTCCGCGAAACCGGCCGCCGTATCACCCAATGGTTCCAACAGGTCGCTAAATTCCAGATGGGTATGTGCATTGACCAGACCCGGCATAATAGCAACGTCACCTAATTCAATGATCTCGGTTTCGACCGGTCCGGTACCCACAGCCATGACATGGCCTGACTGACATTCCACCCAGCCGTTTTCAAGCGGTTCCGATTG
>JAYZPA010000053.1:0-36980 GCA_036150515.1 Planctomycetota bacterium | reverse complement strand
GTGTTACTTCCAGCACGAGCGGTACCTCGGCCGGGCTTCCATGCACGACGAAGCAGGTGTCCATTTCGCGTTGTGAATCAAATTCCGCATGTGTACGTTGCAGCCAATTGCCAGACACCAGTTGCTGATATTCGATTTTTGGTAATTCCTGTTGCAAATTATCGTACTGCGACAAATCGCGAGTGCTGACGTACCAGATCTCGTGTCCATTGGCGACCGGTACATTGGCATGTGGATGCAACAGTTCAGGAGGGGTGGCAGACAGAGACGTGGAAACCCCGCAAAACAAAAGAAACAGGACTCGTATGGGTAAAGCGGAATAGGTTAACATGGTGTTCGAGGGGGAAATTTGAGACCGTTTAATTTTAAGGAAAGCCGAGATATTATTAGGCAAGGCGATTATGGCGGCAAATACTCACTATTGTGATGGTAACTTTTGTGACTGTAGAGGCAAGAGCAAAATTTTCTTTCATTGGTAATTTGGTAATGTTTGCGGGTGGTACGACTTTTATTGGAGGCGATGGGATACCGATGGGAAGCGTAGTAGAAATTAGACATTCCGTTGTCAGGCACAATCTAAGCATAGCTCGGGATAGAAATAGTACGACATCGCAGTTCAAATCCGCGCTATCAAGGCTTTCGGATGTTTTAGCCAGCGAAACCACTCGATCTCTTGTAGGAAAAGAATTTGAAGTAGAAACTCCTCTGGAAAGAACGACCGGCTTTGAGATAATGCAGAGCGTGGGGCTGGTCCCCATTTTACGAGCAGGATTGGCGTTGGTGGAATCCCATGTCAATCTCCTTCCATTTTCTAAGGTTTTTCATTTAGGCATGTACCGTGATGAGGAAACGGCATTGCCGGTTTCCTACTACAATAAATTGGCTGAATCAGCACCCGTGGAAACCGCACTGATTTTAGATCCGATGCTGGCGACGGGTGGTTCAGCGACAGCGGCCATTGATGCATTACGTACGTGGGGAGTTACAACGATAAAGTTGGGCTGTTTGATTGCGGCTCCGGAAGGGATTGCTGCGGTACAGCAATTTGATTCAGATGTAGATATCACGGTTTGCATGATTGATCAGCATTTGGATGCAAATCAATTTATCCGGCCGGGCCTGGGTGATGCGGGCGATCGATATTTCGGAACGACTTAGGAAGGTATTGCGGTTAGTGTGAACGTAGCCTAACTATGCTCAATATTAGAAGGCGAGATAAATGGATGACTCAACCGTAGAGTATTTCCCCCGCATGGTGAGTGCTTTGGGACTGGTGGTCATGATGTTGATCGCCTGGGCGTTAGGGCGAGACCGAAACAGGGTGGACTGGCGAATTGTGATCGGGGGGTTGTTGCTGCAACTGGTTCTGGCCGTGCTGGTCATGAGAACCGCGGAAGGAAATGCAGTATTTGCGTGGGTCGGAAGCGTGTTCGCCATTATGCTTGACTTCGTGGATGAGGGATCATCGATGGTGTTCGGTGATAAATATTCCGATTTCTTTTTTGCTTTTAAGGTCCTTCCGACGATAATCTTTTTCTCGTCACTGATGGCGGTGCTTTACTATCTGAATCTGATCCAACCGGTTGTGCGTTTTATGGCGTGGCTCATGCGGATTAGTTTCAAGACATCGGGTGCCGAAACTCTGGCGGTGTCCGCTAATGTATTTGTGGGGCAAACCGAAGCTCCTTTAGTTGTACGACCATACGTGCCCGGCATGACCCTGTCTGAACTGATGGCGCTTATGGTAGGAGGGTTTGCCACGATTTCAGGCGGTATTCTGGCTGCCTATATTGGCCTGGGTATCGATCCCACGCACTTGGTGAGTGCCTCGGTGATATCGGCACCTGCCGCACTTGTTATCGCGAAAATCCTGCAGCCTGAGACGGATACACCGGAGACGCTTGGACAGGGTGTCACGATCGACAAGACACCCGATGATCCAGTCAACGTCGTTGATGCAGCAGCACGGGGTGCCAGTGATGGCTTGATGCTGGCGCTGAATGTAGGGGCAATGTTGATTGCTTTCCTGGCATTGATGGCGCTGGTTCAGTGGCTTTTCGGAATTACCGGTGAAGGCGCTGAACGTTTGGTCAACCTGTTTATGGGCGAAGGTTATGTGGATTATCAGTGGCGGCTGGAAGCTGTTCTGGGATGGCTTTTCTCACCGCTTGCCTGGTTGATGGGTATCCATGGGAGTGAATGTATGGCGGCAGGGGAACTGTTGGGATACAAATTGGTGGCGAACGAATTTGTCGCCTACGAAAAACTGGCGACCCTGCAAAAATCGTCGGAAATGGCGTTGAGCCAGCGAACGGAAGTTATTCTGACTTATGCACTTTGTGGTTTCGCCAATTTTGGATCGATTGGAATACAGTTGGCAGGCATTGGAGGAATCGCGCCTACTCGCAGATCGGATTTGGCTAAATTAGGTGTTCGGGCCATGATCGGAGGCACGCTCGCAGCGTTCATGACCGCCTGTTTCGCGGGCATGCTGTACGGAACTCCCTGGAGTCTGCTGGGTTGATAATTAGGTAGCACACTGTAGAGGAATATGATGTGAGCGATTTGTGTTTTATGACCGCAACGCACCTGCGCGAGCAAATCGCCAATCGGGAGGTGTCAGCCAGAGAGGTGCTTGATGCCCACCTCCGGCAGATTGAGAGAACGAATGCCGATCTCAATGCCATTGTAACGTTGGAGTCAGATAAGGCGATGCAGTGGGCTCAGGAGGCAGACGATTTGCAGGCGAGAGGTGAACCGCTTGGGTGTTTACACGGACTGCCTGTCGCACATAAAGATTTATTCGAGACGGCGGGAATTCGTACGACGTTTGGTTCGCCCATCTATTCGGATTATATTCCTGACAAGGACGAGTTGATTATACAGCGACTACGAGAAAACGGAGCCATTACGGTTGGCAAGTCAAACACGCCGGAATTTGGCGCCGGTTCTCAGACCTTTAATCCGGTATTCGGAGCGACTAGAAATCCCTATGACTTGAGCAAAACGTGTGGAGGAAGCAGCGGAGGAGCTGCTGCTGCACTGGCAGCACGCATGATCCCGATTGCGGACGGCAGCGACATGGGGGGATCTCTGCGAAACCCGGCCAATTTCTGTAATGTAGTCGGTATCCGACCCTCGACCGGGCGGGTTCCTTCCTGGCCTACGGATCATGCATGGTTTTCATTAGGTGTTCAGGGCCCCATGGCCCGAACGGTAAAGGATGTAGCACTGGTGTTAGCTGCAATTTCCGGTCCCGACCGTCGTGTTCCGCTGAGTATTACCGAGTCCGGAGATCAGTTTCTGCAGGATTTGGAGACAAGTTTGGTCGGTAAACGTATTGCCTGGGCTCCTTCCTTAGGCGGGTTGCCTGTGGCCGCCGATGTTTTGGATATTATTAATCAACAGCGATCTGTGTTTGAAGGATTGGGCTGCGAAGTGGTGGATGCGTGCCTGGACTTCACGGGGGCGGATGAGGTATTCAAAACCTTGCGTGCATTCAGGTTTGCCATGAAATTCGGATCCATGGTTCCGGAACACGGCTCCAAAATGAAAGATACGGTGCTCTGGAATATTGCCGAGGGCGAACGACTCGCGGGCAGTGACCTTGCGAGGGCACAGCAATTGCGGACCGCGCTGTTCCAGCGTGCGTGTGCTTTTTTTGAGCAATATGATTTCTTAGTCGGACCCGTTAGTCAGGTCTCGCCGTTTTCGGTCGATAAGCCGTTTGTGTCGGAGATTAATGGAACGGAATTAACAACGTACATTGATTGGATGAAGTCATGTTACTTTGTGACGGCAACAGGGATGCCGGCGATATCGGTGCCTGCAGGAATTACCCCGGAGGGGTTGCCAGTCGGCCTGCAAATTGTGGGTGGATTTAGACAGGATCTGAATGTCTTGCAAATGGCTTATGGATTTGAGCAATCGACGTTGACGGGCGAGACGGTCCCTCAATGTGCATTAACCTAAACCGTCGAAAGCCTCGGGTAGCAATTGGGCGACGGATTTGATCAGAGGCGTATCTAGGGTTGATGGCGTTGCCAATAGAACCACGCAATCCGGTGCCTGTTCCGCTAATATTTGCCTGCAATTACCGCAGGGTGTTCCGTGTGTGTTGGTAACGACCGCGATGGCCGTTAGCGCTGGTGCACACTGAACGACCGCCTGAGCGATCGCCGCCGCCTCGGCGCAAATAGTACTACCAAAAGCACTGTTTTCCACATTGCACCCGCTAAAGATTGAGCCTTGTGAGTCGATGACCGCCGCCCCAACGGGGTACTTTGAATACGGGCAATGGGATGCCTGCATTGCCTTGTGGGCTGCCTGGAGTAATGACTGGTGTTCGGTAGATATTGTCATATGACTTATGAAGGGGTTAGTGAATGAATTCGAGGATAAGGTTTTGGGGAGGAACCGTTTCCGGTGAGAACTCGAGTGCCCCCGTCAAAATTTGGGCATGGGTGTCGGGATCAGGATGGGCGATCCGGGCAATGGTGTCCCCCTGGTTTACGAAATCTCCGATGGAAATGTCCAGCGAAATGCCAACGGAATGATCCAGACTGTCATCTTTGGCGGCGCGTCCCCCCCCCATGTCCGTTATCATCTGGCCCAGGACGTCGGTTTGAACCTGCAATAAATACCCCGTTGCGGGCGCTTGGATCGGATGCCAATGCATTTCTGGTAATCCCGGCAGGTTTCCTCCCTGCGCTTCGATCATTTGCGCCAGTCGGTGTCGCGTTTCCCCGTTAGTAAGCTTCTCGCGAATTGCGTCATCGGAAACATTCTGGTTGGACAATTTCAGCAGCTCAGAGGCGAGGTGAATGGATAATTCGATAAGGCGGGAGGGCGAACCTGTCTGTAGTGCGTGCAGCACTTCATGAATCTCGCAAGCATTTCCGACCGCATTGCCTAGCGGTTGGCTCATATCGGTAATCAGGGCCGTCGTTTTCAGCCCAAAACGGCTTGCTGTACTGATCAGGGAATTTGCCAGAGTGCGGGCCTCAGAAATTGTTTTCATGGAAGACCCCGAACCGCATTTAACGTCCATGACCAGCGCGTCCAGATTCTCCGCTAGTTTTTTTGACAGGATACTCGCAGTGATTAATGGGGTCGAAGCAACCGTGCCGGTGATATCGCGCAACGTGTAAAGTTTAGCGTCGGCCGGCGCAATGTCATCCGTTGCGCCGGAGATAACGCATCCGAACTGTGATGTAATTTCGTCAATTTCAACGTTCGTCAAATTAGTATTAAATCCGGGGATCGCTTCAAGTTTATCCAGAGTTCCCCCGGTGATCCCCAATCCCCGGCCGGAGATCATAGGTACGCACAGGCCAAAGCAAGCCAGCAGGGGGGCTAGCATTAGTGAGATCTTATCCCCAACGCCGCCCGTGGAATGTTTGTCGACTCGGGGCTTGTCATCGGAGAGTTCCAAGGTGCCGCCTGACTGAAACATCGCGCGTGTGAGAAAAAACGTTTCATCGGCGGACATGTCGTTAATGGTAACGGCCATCGCCCATGCGGCCATCTGATAATCCGGAATATCACCCTGATGGAATTTATCAATGAGCCATGAAATCTCGCCGTCAGTCAATTCACTGCCGTCTCGTTTTTTTCGAATGATCGAGATGACGTCCAATGGGCGTTCCTCCGTGTTGGTTTAATAGCTACTGCCCTGGTCTCCGTCAGCGATTGCCTGGGACGCGCTGGTGCCCAGTCTTGTTGCACCAAGTTCTACCATACGACCGGCATCGTCGGCGGAACGAATTCCCCCCGAAGCCTTAACGCCAATTTGCGGACCACAAGCGTTACGCATCCTTTGAACATCGGCTTCCCGCGCGCCAGCATAATTGTAATCGCCGGATGGCTGTTTCGTGTAACCGAATCCGGTGGATGTTTTGACAAAGGCAACCTGCAGTTGCGTGCAGATTTCGCAGAGCTTTGTGATGGAAGTCGGATCCGTAATATAATCGGTTTCAAAAATCACCTTCAGCAGCGCGTCGTTTTCATTGGCCACATCTAAAACAGATTTGATGTCCAGAGCGATGTAATCCCACTCACCTTCGAGGGCCTTTCCGATATTGATCACCATGTCCAGTTCAACCGCGCCATCATCGCATGCGTGCTGGGCTTCAAGAACTTTGACGGAAGTGGTGTTTCCCCCATGGGGGAAACCGATCACCGTCCCAACCGCGACGGGCGAGTCTGCCAATAGCTCGCTTGCTTGCAGAACCATATAGGGCTTAACGCAAACCGAGGCAACCCCCAACTTGTGAGCCAATTGGCACTCACGCTGCAAATCGTCCACTGTAGCCGTTGGGTGCAAAACGGCGTGATCAATTATGGAAACAAGATTCATGTGAGAGATCTCCTTAAGTCCAATCCAATCCGGCATGAAGACGGTTTAAACGGAGGCAGCCATCTTCGGTGGTAATGACCATGTCCTCAACCCGGACGCCACCCAACGCGCGACAATATAATCCAGGTTCTATGGTGAGGCAGTCTCCAACGACAAGTTCAGGGCCACCAAAATCCAGTAAAGGGGGTTCGTGGACCTCCAGGCCAACCGCATGGCCTGTGCCGTGTGTCATGCTGCAGAAAGAATCAGGATCCTCAGGGCCCGGCAAGCCGGTCTGATAACCGTTCTCATGGATGACCTGGATGGTAGCCCGATGCACTTGCTCGCCGGTCACGCCGGCACGAACGGCCGCACAGCCGGCCGAGTTCGCCTCGCATACCGCGGTATGCATGCGTTGAATGTCGTCCGAAACGTGACCATGCACCACCGTCCTTGTGCAATCACCGTTATACCGAGTCTGACGATTTTGAGGAAAAATATCAATGATTACTGGTTGTTCGGTAAAAAGGGGGCCAGTGCCGTATTGATGACAGTCGGCTCCCTGCGGGCCGCACGCGACGATACTGCCCGGATTAAAATAGTCGCGCTCCAACAGGTACTTATCGATGATAAATCGGACGGATTCAGAGGTTATGGGTTCACCATGTTGGTGTAATTGTCCGTTGGTATCTGCGGATGCCCCGGCAATTGTCTCGCAGACAATACGCATGATTTCCTCAGTAGTTTGTTGGGCTTCCGTTAACCACCGGATTTCCTGTTCGTCTTTGGCCCGACGTTCGGATACACCGAGTTGGTCGTCGTAGTGGATAGTTAACCCGGCCTGTTGGATATGATGAGCAAAAACATATGGGAGTGTGCGGTCCGTCGTGACTTCGCTAACACCGTGGCTTAGAAGATATTGTGTCGCTGCCTGAGCGGTTGCCGTTTCGCGGTCACCGGACAGTCCCCCCGGCGGAGCGTGATCTGCCGGACAACTAACGCGGTCGGCCTGCGCGTTGGCACGTGCACGCTGCATTTCGATATCACGGACGATAAACATGCGGTGGTCGTCGGCACTGCCATGGATATCGATCAGAGCGGTGGGATCGCCTACCGAAAAACGAATTTTATGGTACAGGGTGTAATTCGTTTTGGGTATTCCGGCCAGAATAGTCGCTGTGGGTTTTGTGGTTTCTGTCATGCAGGAAGGTCCTGACCAAATTCGGCGAAAGAGATTTCAAAAAAATGCCGCATACGACAAGTCGTTTTTGAAGGAATCAACGGCGGGTGAGTGGGAATAGACGATGCAATGTCATACAGTGCTGCTCTATTTTGCAACATTTATCGCCACTGCACCACCAGCTCGCAGTAAAAAGTGGCTGTAGGTATAGGTGTGCCGGAATTTTTTGGTTTGGCACGGTTAATGCATTGTTTACATATACTATGACCAAACAATATCTATCATCGGGGATTTTTATGAAAACACGAACGGTTTATCATAAGGACGGCCGCATCGAGTTAAAACGGGTCATTTCGGCGGATAATCTGGGGCATTGGAATCGCGATTATCCATTGGCCTATGAACGAAGCATTATGTGGCTGAAGGCAATTTATCAGCACCCGTTTGTGCGTGTTGCAATCATCCGCAATGCCAGAAGCAGACGCGGCCCACTGCTAACCTCGAGTCCAAAACAAATTGTTTTGGGTTATTCGAAATTAACGGCGGATGCCCCTTTGATGCATGAAAACCAGTTATGTTATCTGCGAAGGGTATTTTACGTCACCAAACAGGATTTGTATTTGAAGCAGCCCGTGGACATTAACCAAAATTGCATACGACCGGCGAGTATCCTGCCAACGATTTGGGGAAACCGTTTCTTTTATGATGAGCCGGTTCGCAAAACCGATCCTGAAGAATCCAACGACCGCTTGGAGCTTCATCCTATTGAGGGCTGATCGTAAAGACGATATCGTCCGCGTCAGGGGCTTGCTCGTAGTCCTTGCCACCGTCATCCTTCATGTTGGGCCCGATGCTATACAGTAAAAACCCCGCCGTTTGCGTTCGGTAGGTCATCGACTTGTCCCGAAACGGATCCATGGGAAGTTTGTCAATATAGACACCCGTTAAAGCAGCAAGCGAATCTGGATATCGGTTATTATCGTGGTGATAGAGCTTTAGAGCACAGGCGGTGCGTGTGATGCTCATACGCGCGCGGTTTCGGATTTCGGCCGAGACGGCCGCCTGAATGGACGGTAGTAAAAGGCTAACCAAAATGTTACTCATCTGACGCGACGTGAGTTCGGGGATCGATTTCCCGCTGAACAGGATTTGTTTAGCAATCGTTGCGGGATTGCCCACCTCCTCCCGCAACGCAATCAGTCTGTCTTCAAGTTTCTTGTTTTCAATGGCCCGCTTAGGGATGGAATCAATCCGGTTGATTCGACCGATTTCATCGTACCAGTAATTACCGGTTTTTAGGACCGAATCCCAGTCCACTAGACTGCCCGTGACGACGTTAGCTAAACCTGATAGTACGGGGTTTTGTTCCGCCGCCGATGCCTCCGAAAAACCGTCCGTCACCTGAGATAAAACATGGGGCCCGTGGCGTGCAAGAGTAATGGCCGTTTCCAGATACATATAACGTTCGGTCAAGCTAATTTTGTCGGCCAAACTGGAAATCGGGGGCAAGTGTTCGAGTTGTGCCTGTAGTTTGATCAGCGATGCTTTGGGCATCTCCGAGGAGGCAATGAGACGGCGATCCAAATCGAAGCCGAACTGATCCACAGCGATCCCAACGAGGCCTTCAACGAGGGTACCGCCGGTGCTGGATATACGTCCTAAACGATGGATGACACGGGAAATGCGGACGGCGTCATCCATTTGCCCCTCGGCTAGATGCCGGTTTGCCAGCAAGGCCAGCCCTCGGGTAATCTCCCGTGTGTGGACGGCGCCGGGCAGCAAAATGCTGATAAGCTCGGGGGTGGGCTGTGTGCGGTCGGTCGACGATACAACGTAGGGATGAAAGCAGTGATCACGTTCTTCGACGGCCTGGATGAATCGATCTAGAAAAGGTTTAGCCGACGCGAGCCAGAGGTCCATTTCACGGGATGATTCTTTGTTCCATGGATTCGATATGCAATAATCATATTGTCTCTCCAGTTTCTCCCGCCGGGCATTGACCTCCAATGAGGTGATGTTGGGATCCTGTCCTAATTCCGTTAGTCGTTCCTCTATATGCTGATGAAATGAGTGGTAATAGTTGCCATCTTTTGGCAGAGGGGCCATCCGCAGATGCTGGAAATAGAGAGATCGGATTTCAGGCAATAACTCCCCTGGTCCCACCATCTCCCATACCGCCACGGCAATATTATTGTCGGCTGTTACGCCGTGTCCCAAATGCTGGTTCAGCGCGGCTACATAGTCCGGGTACCCGTTTTCTTTCAGCGGTTCAACAATACGAGTCGTCTCTTTGCTTATGGTTACCAGCAGAGGCTGCTGAGCCAAAGTCGCCGTACCGAACAGAAAAGCAAAAAAGGGGATCATGCGAGAAATGTGATCAGGCAAAGTATTCATATAATGAACCGAGAAGAAAATGAAGGCAGACAATTCGGGTCTCGTCGAACCCGTCTATGGCAATTATAAACCGGATTATTTGGCTCGTGGCGGTGAAAATTGACAAAACTAAAGTCGTTGCGATATACTTTCCGCAGAGCCTTGGCGATTATGGGTTGATGTTTCGTCATCCATGTAGATTGTGTCAGGAATTCGTTGGGATGAAACAGCGTGACCGTATTATCGGACTGCGTTTCACTCCGTCGATAATACGGTCACGCTGTTTCATTTGGCATGGCCATAGCAGGGCTTGATATTCAGATAGGCCCGCTATTCGGTCCATATTAGGATCGGGTAGCGGGCCCTTTTTATTAGGGATTCGGCCGCGGAAAGTGCCGAGGCGGCAAGGTAGGGCGTCATGATGTATTTTTGCAGTGTGAGCTGCGTCATCATTTTTGTGCTTGCGGTTGTTTTAAATAAGGTGTTGGCAACCCATCGTAATGTTTCGCGTCCGCCAAAACGCCTCGATTGCCTGTATGGATATTTTCCCGGAGTCGGGTCCGCGCTATCACGGCACACTCCGCAATATAAGACCGTGGAAATTTCGAAACGTAGTGGGGGTAAACGCATCCTTCACATTCCTGATCGGGAAACCAAGAAACTTCAGCGCACGATGTTAAACAACCTGTTGAACCGATTGCCTGTGCACAGCAGTGTGACAGGATTTCGACAGGGAAAATCGATCGTGGACAACGCGGCGCCGCACGTAGGAAGGGAAGTCATTGTTAAGTTGGATATTAAGGAGTTTTTTCCTTCGACAAGCGTAGAACGCGTGCAAAACGCGTTCCAGGGGGCAGGTTTTGATTGGAAAAGTGCAGAAATTCTGGTTAAGCTCTCGTGCTTTGAGGGGGGGTTACCCCAGGGCGCGCCAACCAGTCCGGCAATCAGCAATTATGTGAACAAGAATATGGACCGCAGATTGGAATTGGCCGCCCGGAAAGTGGGGGCTGTCTATACGCGATATGCAGATGATATTACCTATTCACTCGCCAGTTATTCTCGCAAGCATGTGCATCACTTACTGCAGGTTACGGGACTGATATTAAAAAAATACGGCTATCAATTAAACAATTCAAAAAAACGAATTATTCGTGCCCATCGACAACAGCGGGTTACGGGGTTGGTGGTGAATGAGCGTGTGAATCTCCCCAGAACAACGCGTCGTTGGCTGCGCGCTGTTTACCACCGTTTAAGAACGGGTGGGGATGCGACACTCAGTAGCGCGCAGTTTGCAGGCTGGATGTCTTTGCTGGCTATGGTGGATGAGTCATCACGGCTGTTGGAGGAGGTTTACTCTAGTGGAATGATCGGTCGCCCGAAGCGGCTGGATGGTGAAGATGTGCTCACGTCGGAGAATCATCTGTCCCAGAATGCGGCTGCGGTCGCGTCACCGTCTGGGCAGGAAACTACAAGTGCGGGCATGAACCAGTCAACCCTAGAACCGCTTTCGGATACGGCGGTTCCAACCGAGATTGAGCCGGTTGTGGAATCACCAAAAACAGCACCGCAGGGATTGCGGACGCCAGCAGAATCATTTGGCGGTGTGCTCGAAAGGATTCAGGCGACTGAAAAATACTCGGCTCAGCGTAAGCTGGAACTAGCAAAACTGGAAGGGCAGGAATTTGAGCTTATGGCGGAGTTTCGGGAAATCAGCCGTACGTTTTCATTTAGCCTCCCGCAGTCGTATCAGGAAGGTCGGACATTGAAAGGAACGCTGGTAACCGAGGGTGTTGATCTGGAGGTGTACTGTCGTCAGGAGGAGACGGAAGCATTGGAAGGGCTCCAATTTCCGTGTACAGCTCGGGTAAAGATTCGTGTACACCACTGGAACCAGATTTTCAAACGCATAGAGGCTCTACTGGTTCAATGGCGAGACGACTGAAAGCAGGCTAAACTATAGTCGTGAGTGTTCTCAATTACAGTATTTCCAATGACGCGTTTGCGTGACAAGGGGTTGGCGATGTATAAGCAATATCAAGTTGTTTTTCTGATTTTATTTACGGGGGGTACGATGTTTGCCGGTGACCTGACCGTTGAGGGGGATCCCCGGATCGTTATTCGTGGGGAAGGACTCGAAACGCTTTGGGAGGAAGGCGGATTTACCGAAGGAGCCGCTGCGGGACCCGATGGCAATATGTACTTTTCCGACTTTGCACAACCGTTTGATTCCGGGCCGGCGCGGGTGATGAAATTTAACACCAAAACGAATTCCATTAGCGTTTATTGCCCGGACAGTGGCATGGGTAATGGCTTGATGTTTACGCGGGATGGACGGCTGCTTGGATGTTGTGCTTCACCTCTTGAAGGGCATCGCGCGTTGGTGCAATTCATGGAGGACGGTAGCGTGAACATCCTGGCGGATCAATATGATGGTAAGAAACTCAATTCACCAAATGATCTCGTTATCGATCGTAACGGAATCGTATATTTTACGGATCCAAAGTATGTTGGCCCGGAGGAATGCGAGCTTGACAGTTTCGATGTGTACCGATTCGATCATCGTGGGCTGTCGATAGCGACCAAGGAAATTGATAAGCCCAATGGGATTATCTTTGCGCCCGATCAAAAAACAATCTATGTTGCGGAGACGGATAATGGTTCGGATAAAGCGGATATTGAAACCGATTTTGAACGGGGCCGGATGACGCTAAATTCGTTTCGTGTGAATCGTCGTGGCGAGTTTTACCGCAAGAAAGTTCTAGTCAATTTTGGAGATGAGCTTGGAATTGACGGCATGACGGTGGATCAGGCTGGAAATATCTATGCTGCGGTACGCAGTGCCCGTCGGTTCGGCATTGTGATCTTTACGCCGCGTGGTAAAGAAATAGCCTTTATTGAAACGCCGGAATTGCCCACGAATGTCAGTTTTGGACGGGGAGCGGAATCCAGTCGGTTGTATATTACAGCAGGAAGCGGATTCTATCGCATTCGCACGAAAGCGATTGGGTATCATCCCGCAGTCGATCACTGATTCGGTGGGTCGGTTGTATCTCTAACGGGCCAGTCGTCCGGCAGATGAACACGTAATTCGCCAGCTAATTCGGTTAATTGGGCGTGCAGCTGGTCTCCGATAGGAATGCCCATGGTTGCCCGCTTTTTGCGTGTACGACGGGATCGGTCATGAGGCAAGGTAATCTTGGAGTCGGGATCGATCACCGGAGAGTCGCGAATAAATTGTTCAAGGCGCTGAGCTTCCTGCACTATATGTTTCACACCATGAAACTGCTCTGGATCCCAGAGGATGAGAAGCACATTGTTCGAGGAAACAGCATCCGTGGGTGCTGGAGGGCAGTAACCACCTGTTAGCCCGCTTACGAGAACGTCTAGCAGTAATGCTAAACCGAATCCTTTGTATCCACCAAATGGGAGCAGAGATCCTGGCGGATCTCGATATCGCACACCTGGATCCGTGGTAGGAGCTCCGTTTTCGTCGAGCAACCAACCCTCAGGAACAGATTGGTTTTCCTCATGGGCCACCAGTATCTTGCCATTGGCGACAATGCTGGTAGATAGGTCGACTACCATGGCTTCCGGATCGCCGGGAGTGGCGATTGCCAGGGGATTTGTGCTTAATATGGGCCTCGTGCCTCCGGGCGGAGCTACGGCACGCAGGGTGCCATTGTCGTTCACCGTGAGCAGGGCCGCGAATCCCTGATCTGCGGCATGCTCGACCCATGGGGATAGTTGTCCTATATGTCCGCAATGATTCATGACGCCACACGCAACGCCCTGATTCCGGGATTTGGGAATGACACGGTCTAAGAGTAATGGCATCTGAGTTTGTCCAAAGCCGTGCTGACCGTCGGCGACGACGAGCGACGCGGTTTCGTTCGTTACAGAAAGAGGGACGTTGGGCTGCAGAATGCCTGCCTGTATATCCCGCACGTAGGATGGTACGCGAATGACGCCATGGGACTCGTGCCCGGAGAGGTTGGCACGGACCAAACTCCGGGAGACCTGCGAAGCGACTTCCGGGGCACACTGGCAGGATGAAAAAATATCCGTCGTCAGTGATTCCAGCGTCGAGGCCTTAATCGTATACATGTTTCAAATATTCCCGAAAATAAGAGAACTCGTTGACGTAGTTTTTAGTCTGAATCAGAACCCGATGTCCGCGGGGAATTTCAATAACGATTTCCATACAGGATCGTTGGGATCGGGGGGCCTGCGTGACCGAAGAATAAGGAGGATCGTCCGCTGGGTCCGTTCATCAAATCGTCGGTAGATTACCATGTGCGTGCGTAACTCTTTTTTGGTTGTGAAGGGGTCAAATCCATCGAACAAAATGTGTATCGGCTTTGGTCCTGGAAACCGATTCTTGCGAATCACCGTAACCTTAATTTTGGTGATTGGAAACTGGTCTCCGTAGAGTCCTGCGTCGTAGGTTTTTAATGCCAGTTTCAAGTCCGAAACCGACTTGAGCACGTTTCCCTGTAGGACATACATGATTGGATAGGACCAGGAAAAATCATGTTCAGGCATAAAAAATCCGGGGGGAAAACGTAGCTGCAGGGTGCCTTTCCAGGGGAGGGTCTTGGCCCAGGGAGGCGGATACGGTGTATTTTCGATACGCCAATCCGTGGGCACATGCAGATCTGGTGGAGTGGCAGCTGATCGCCCGGTAAATAAACTGACGCCCAATATGACGACGTATATGGTTGCGAATCTGATCATGGCGATGGATAGCATGAAAAGTTGTAATCAAAAGTCGGCCAGTCAGTATAATGCGGTTTTGCGACGAGCCAAACATGAAAATGCAATTTGTCGCCGATTGTTTTTTTTCACAGGATCGGTACACTTCATTGCAAAACAGGTGTGGCGACAGTCAGGTCGTCAGCAGTAGAGGTTCTGTGGCGTCGAGGAGGCTGAGATGAGTTATTTTCTAGGTGTCGATATCGGTACCACAGGTACGCGAACCCTGGTAATTAATGAACAAGGAAAGATTCTTGGAGAATCCAGTTCAGGATATCCACTTTCCCATCCGCATCCCATGTGGGCGGAACAAAACCCGGATCATTGGTGGAAAGCGACAGTGAAAACCATCCGAGCGGCCGTGAACCGGGCGGGAATTAACGGCAAGGAAGTGCGGGCAATCGGGCTGTCCGGTCAAATGCACGGTAGTGTATTTTTGGATAAGGATGATCAAATCATCAGGCCGGCTCTCTTATGGAATGACCAGCGAACGGCGGCGGAATGCTGTGAGATTGAGGAAGCTGCCGGGGGTAGGAGCCGGCTGATAAAAATGGTGGCAAATCCGGCGCTTACAGGATTTACCGCTCCTAAGATCCTCTGGTTGCGTAATCATGAACCGCGAAACTTTGATAGGCTAAAAAAGGTACTGCTTCCGAAAGACGACATTCGTCGGCGGTTGACGGGTGAATATGCGACGGACGTAAGTGATGCCAGCGGGATGTTGTTACTGGATGTGGCTAAACGACAGTGGTCAGGGGCGTTAATGGGAAGGCTTGGTCTGGACTCGGATCTATTTGCAAAGGTATATGAATCCGAAGATGTTACGGCAACGGTTACGCGAACGGTCGCGAGGAAGCTGGGCTTGTCCCCGGACTGCGTGGTTGTTGGAGGCGCGGGGGATTGTGCCGCCAACGCGATTGGGACAGGTGTGGTGCGATCTGGTGTGGTTTCAACATCGATAGGTACTTCCGGCGTTATGTTCGTTCATAGTGATGCGATGGAAGTTGATAAAGCCGGACGATTACACACCTTTTGCCATGCTGTACGCGGGAAATGGCATATGATGGGAGTCAATCTATGCGCCGGTGGTTCGTTGCAGTGGTTTGCGGACAATCTGGCAAAGGAATTGGGCTCCAAAGTATTTGAAACGGTTACGCGAGAAGCCGCAGCGGTAAAAGCCGGTAGCGAAGGGCTGTTTTTTCTTCCCTATTTGGCTGGAGAGCGTACACCGCATGCCGATCCCTACGCGCGAGGATGCATGGTCGGTCTGACGCTGGCACATACACGGGGCCACATAGTGAGGGCAATTATGGAAGGCGTTACCTATTCGATGCGGGACAGCTTGGAAATCATTCAGTCCATGGGGGTCCCCACCCGTCAAATTCGCGTTTCCGGGGGCGGCGCAAAAAGCAAACTATGGCGACAAATGCAGGCCGATGTGTTTGGCAAAAAGACCGTAACGATTAATGCAGAACAGGGCCCCGCATACGGTGTCGCTTTGTTGGGCGCGGTGGGTGCGGGTGCTTATCGGAATATCCAACAGGCCTGTCAGGCAACGATTCGTGAGAAGACCGCAACAGCCGTTAATCGCAAAACGAAAGCTATCTATGATGCACGTTTTCCAGTTTACCAGGATTTGTACCGGTCATTAAAAAACGATTTTCGGAATATAGCTGTAGTAGAAAGTCGGTAGCACTTTTCTTTTCCAGATGAGAGGACATGCCTTGGCGAGCACAGTTAGTAATAGGTTCACGCTTTGGGATGTTGCCGAAATTGCTTTATTGGCGGCTTTTTTTCTTCTTGTCGCGGGCGGTGCGACACCCGATGCAAATGAAGCACATTATCTCACGAAGGCCAAGCACTTTTGGAACCCGGACTTTGGGTCGCGGGATTTCTTTTTGACTTCTTCAGATGCTCATGTTGTGTTTTATTGGACTGTGGGATGGTTGACGCAGTTTTTTTCATTGGAAACGACCGCATGGATCGGACGCTTTGTTATCTGGATTCTAATCGCGGCTTCGGTGGTACGATTAACGAAGACGATCCTGCCGAGACAGGGTGGCGGATTGGTCGCCGGCGTCATTTTCTTTGTCCTGCAGTCAAATTTACATATGGCTGGAGAGTGGGTGATCGGCGGTGCGGAAGCCAAGGGGTTTGCGTTTGCGTTATGCTTCCTGGCGTTATCGCATGCGATTACCAACCGTTGGGCGGGCGTTTGGTGGTTACTGGGGGTTGCAATGGCTTTCCATGTTTTGGTGGGGGGATGGTTTGTCGTTTGCATTGGGGCGTATTGGCTGATTGATTGGAAGATCGATCGCGAGGACCATTCGGGGAACGAATGGCTGTCAGTGGGGGTGGGTATACCGTTTGCAATTGTGGGATTATGGCCGGCCATTATGTTGTCACGGGGCGTATCGACGGAGACGATTCAGATGGCTAATTGGATCTCGGTTCATGTCCGATTGCCGCACCACCTGTTGTTTACTAATTTTTCCCTGCCGAGAGTCACCGGATTTGCGACGTTGGTACTCATCGGTTTCGGGGGCTGTGTTTGGTTTTATCGTAAACTTCCCGTTACCCTGCGGAGGATGACCATGGTTTGCGCCGCCAGTCTCTTCATAGCTCTGACGGGTGTGTTAATAGATTGGGGACTGCCTGATGATTCCGTGTGGCAGCACGCTTTGTTGAAATACTACTGGTTCCGTACGAGTGACGTGATGGTTCCGCTGCTTGTAAGTCAGGTATTGGTCTGGTGTGCATTGCGTGGATATGACAGAAGGCACATTCCGCGTTGGATTATTTCCGCCGCGTTTGCGGGGGTTTTGGTGGGTCAGATAACCTGCATTCAGTGGACTCGGTTCTGGGATCCCAGACCCCGTGGTGATTCGTTGGTGCTGCCTAGCGCTCGGAAGGTGGAACGCATGGCACAGCGCGAGATGACGCTCCGAATCCACCGCCATTGGAAGACGGCGTGTGCTTGGTTGCAACGGCACTCTGCTGCGGACAGCGTTGTGTTAACACCTATGCGACAACAGACGTTCAAATGGCATGCTCAAAGGGCGGAGGTCGTTTCTCGCAAAGATATGCCTCAGGATGCGGTCAGTCTGGTGCGCTGGTTTGAATTGTACCATTCCGTTTATCCCGTTCGAAACGATCGTCGCGGACTGCGTCATCTGAGTAATTCGGAGATTTACGACAGAACTCGTAAGTATGGAGCAGATTTCGTGGTAATTTCGGAGTTTAGTCCGGAAGACCAAAGGCGTTTTGAGAGTGATCCGCGATTCGCCAAGAGGTTTCCTCCAACGGGAAGCTTCTCATTTTATGCCGTTTATGAGGTGATTGATGAGTGACCGACTGCGTGAGCACCTTCTTGTGAGGATTGCCGCGGGGTTACCCGGGCGTTTGGCCAGGCAACGGATGGAACCGCCGTTGTGCTATGGTCGTCAGCGGGGTCCCGCGCGAGGAGATTCACGCCATGCGGGTGTGTTGGTGTTGCTGGAATGGACCGGGGAAGAGATGCATATCGTACTCGTTCGAAGATCGCCATTTTTAGAACAGCACCCCGGTCAAATCGGATTTCCCGGAGGGGGAATTCATGCCGGTGAGTCGTGGGTGGACGCGGCATTCCGCGAAGCCAAAGAGGAAATCGGAATTGAGTGTTCTGCGCGAAATTTGATCGGCCAGCTGACGCCCATCTTCGTGCATCGAAGCAACCATTTGATGATTCCGGTCTTGGCCGTCACCACGGTACAGCAGCCCCTGATAGTGGATGGGTCGGAGTTGGTCGACGCGTTTCGGGTTACGACGCAACAGCTGGAGCGGTCACGGGAAAAATGTGTGGATATTGCTTATGATTGGAAAAGCGTAAAAGTACCAGCTTTTGCGTTGCCGGAAGGTAAGATATGGGGCGCTACGGCAATGGTGCTTGAAGAGGTTCTCTGGATTCTTGGTGATTTCACCGGTTAAGCTATTCGCCTTTAGTCACTATAATGACGCCTTGCCACTTTTACCGTCGAGCGCGGGTTTCAGGGGATTTGATAATATGACAACACGCATCGCAGTCATGGGAGCAACCGGATACACGGCGCTGGAACTGCTGACATTGTTGGCTCGCCATCCGCACGCTGAGGTAGTGTTGGTGACGACGCGACAGCCTGATGCGCCTGCGCTGAGCGAAGTGCACCCGCGGTTAAAGGACGTTTATGATTTAAATTTGACACAGATCCATCCTCAGCAAATTATGGACGAGGCTGAATTCGTGTTTAGCTGTTTGCCGCATGCGGCATCGGCTGAGACGGTGGCGCCACTGGTGGACGCCGGATTGAAGGTGGTTGACTTTAGTGCAGACTATCGTCTGCGGGATGCGGCTGTCTACGAACAGTGGTATGGCACAGAACATCCGGACCCAACCCGGCTGGGAACCGTTCCCTATGGATTACCGGAACTCTACCGGGAGGAAATTCGGGTGGCCTCGTTAGTCGCAAATCCCGGTTGTTATCCCACCTCGGTGATTTTGCCTCTGATCCCCTTGTTAAAAGCAAAAACGATTGCTCCCGGCGATATTATCGTGGATTCGAAAAGTGGCGTGACAGGTGCGGGTCGGACTGCGGCGTTGCCGTTTCATTATCCGGAGGCAAATGAAAACCTGAAGGCGTACGGTGTTGGCAATCATCGGCACACGCCGGAAATTATTCAGTATTGCAGTTTGGCAGCGGAGGCAGATGTCGATGTGATATTTACGCCTCATCTGGCACCGATGAATCGGGGCATTTTGTCGACGTGTTACGTCACGCCGAGCGATGGGTGTCAAGCTTCCGATGCGATTGGTGTTTTGCGGCAACACTATGAAGGCGAACCGTTTGTGCGGGTGCTGGACCAACCACCGGAGACAAAAAATGTTACCGGAACAAATTATTGCGATCTGTTCGTTGCAACCAGCGGTTCACGGTTGGTGGTGATGAGCTGTGTTGACAATATGGTTAAAGGTGCGTCCGGGGCCGCCGTGCAGAACTTTAATTTGATGTGCGGGTATAACGAACAGATGGGTTTGGAATCATAAAGGACGAGAACCATGTCCGATTTGGACCTACCGCTTGGATTTCGATGGTCGGGGCACCATAGTGGGATCAAAACCGATGTGTCGAAACCGGATTACGCATTGGTGGCTAGTGATTGTGATGCGGTATGTGTCGGAGTGTACACACAAAATCTGGTACGGGCGGCTCCGGTGCTCTGGTGTCAGAAAAACTCACCGAATTCTAAATGCCGTGCGGTCGTAGTCAATTCCGGCAACGCCAATGCTTGTACGGGAAAAAAGGGGGCCGAGGATACCCTTGCGATGGCGGAAGATGTCGCTAGGGAGCTGGGGCTAGATGCGACTCAGGTGATGGTGATGTCGACGGGTTTGATTGGAAGCAATCTCCCGATGGAGAAAATAGGACCTGCCGCCAGTCGGGGTGTAATGCGATTAAATCGGGAACGGTCGTCGTTTTTAGATGCGGCTCAGGCAATCCTCACCACGGACCAGGGTAAAAAAATATGTCAGCGTGAACTCCAGACAAGCCAGGGTATAATTCGTCTGGCCGCGATCGCGAAAGGGGCAGGCATGATCGGGCCAGACATGGCGACGATGTTGGCCTGTGTCATGACCGACGCGTCGCTCGAAACGAATCAGGCCCAGGCGATCCTTAAACGCGTTGCCGACAAGAGTTTCAACTGTGTCAGTGTGGAAGGCCATACGAGCACCAATGATACGCTACTTTTGCTTGCTAACGGCGTGGCCACGGAAGACCATCTTAACGGTGAAGACCTTTTGTTGTTTGAGAGCACCCTGGAATCGGCGATGGTTGAATTGGCGAAACAGATTCCCGCCGACGGTGAGGGATCCACGCACCTCATTGAAATTGAGGTAGACGGTGCAAGCAGTGGTGACGAGGCAAAGATAATCGCGCAAACGGTGGCTTCGAGCAATCTGGTAAAGACATGTGTCGCCGGCGCGGATCCCAATTGGGGTCGTGTCGTTTCGGCGGTCGGATACGCAGGGGTCGCGCTCGATGTTCGAGATGTAAGCCTTAAAATTAATGGGAATTTGCTGTTTGAAAACGGGGAACCAAGGGATTTCGATGAAATCGCGGTTTCCTCATCAATGCGAGATTGCTTCGATACGAAAATTGAATTGGTCGTGGGTCACGGGGAGGGTCACGCAAGAGTCTGGACGAGCGACTTGAATTGCGAGTACGTCCGATTTAATTCGGACTATCATACGTAACGGCGCAGCAGCGGAATTTGTTGGTAATCGGCGTTGTCAAAAACCGCAGTGAGGGATAAATTATTGAAGATTCGGTTCGATGCCGATTACAGCTGGAAATTATGACCGGTTTCCTCTGAGGCCTCTATGCAGGCGATGAAGCTTTAGTGCTAGTTTTAAACCAAGGAACGAGATGCGATGACGATAGTTAGTGAGTTGCCCGTTTTGCCGGGCCTAAACCCCGATGTTCGTAAAAATGATGATGATCGATACGTTGACGGGGCGGTAATTGACCATGCTGCGGTAAACGAGGCTCCCGCGGAAGATGAGGAAGACGCGGAGGAAGAATTTGACGTGGAAGAGTTTGATGATAATGATTTCGACGACGAATTTGACGACGACTTTGAAGAGGAAGCGGAAGGGGAATACGACGTCGTTGAGGAATTTGAAGACGATTTTACTTTTGTCGATCCAAACAGCAAGGATGACCTGGGTGATGACGATGCAGCGGAAGAGGACCCCGCTGGTGATGATTCGTCCGATGCGGACGAGAATAAAGAGGATAGTGCAAATGAGTGACGCCGTTATGTGTTTACCAGCCTTACTGTGAAACAATCTGTGCCGCCTGGCGGAAATTGATCGCTCATGTTCGACCCGTTACCTACTCATCCAGATTTTCCTCGCCTAGAACAGGATATTCTCGCGAAATGGAAGCGAGAAGGGGTATACGCCGAATCTTTAGATAACCGCGTGGAAGGGGAACGCTTCGTTTTCTATGAGGGGCCTCCAACGGCCAACGGGATGCCCCATCCCGGGCATTGCCTGACTCGAGCGATCAAGGATTTATACCCCCGCTATAAAACGATGCAGGGGTTTCGTTGTGAACGAAAAGCAGGATGGGACACGCACGGATTGCCTGTTGAAGTTGAGGTTTGTAAAGAAATCGGGATTCATTCCAAAGAGGAGATTGAATCATTTGGTATAGAACCCTTTATCCATAAATGCCAGGAGAGTGTCTGGCGCTATATGCAGGAATGGGAGCAGCTCACGGAGCGACTCGGATTCTGGGTTAATTTGGATGAAGCGTACGTTACGTATCATCAGTCCTACGTGGAAAGTGTTTGGTGGTCCCTAAAAGAGCTGTTTGAACAGGGGTTGCTCTATCGAGGTCACAAAATTGTCTGGTGGTGGGCTCAGGGTGGGACTGCATTAAGTGCGGGTGAGGTGGGGCAGGGGTACCGGGAAGTGGCAGACCCGAGTGTCTTTGTTGAATTTCCGCTGGTGAATGAACCGGAGACATCTCTTGTCATTTGGACCACAACTCCCTGGACGCTCCCGAGTAATCAGTTCGTGGCGGTCAACCCGGAGTTAACGTATGCGCGTGTTTCGGACCCGGATACCGGACGGACACTGATTGTTGCTGAGGAATTGGTTGGAGCACTGGGTGAAAAGCTCCAAAAGGAAATCAAAGTTAGCAGCAGCTGTCCGGGGTCGGAATTGGTTGGTTTGCGATACATGCCTCCGTTTGATTATTACCATTGCGAGATGGCTGAACATACCGGTGTGCTCAATTCGGGGGATACAGAACATAGTTCGTGGCGGGTGGTGGCAGCGGATTTTGTCACGACGGACAGCGGAACCGGCGTCGTGCATCAGGCGCCGGCCTTCGGAGAAGTTGACTTTGAGGTATTGCAGCAGGAACGAATGCGTTTCAAAGATGGCGACGGTCCACCATTGATTTGTGCGGTGGGACCGGACGGCAAATTCACTGAAGTTGCAGGCGAGTATTGTGGTCGGTGGGTGAAGGAGGCAGATAAAGACATTTGTCGGGAATTGAAAACACGCGGGCTGCTACTTTTGCTTGACCAGTATCTGCATGACTATCCGTTTTGCTGGCGAGCGGATGAAGATCCACTAATCCAATATCCCCGCGAAAGCTGGTTTATACGAACGACTGAGTTTAAAGACGAACTGCTCAAAAACAATGCCCATATCAACTGGATGCCAGACCATATTCAAAATGGACGATTCGGTAAGTTTTTGGAATCGAATGTGGACTGGGCGCTGTCGCGTGAACGATTTTGGGGAACCCCGCTGCCGATTTGGGTTTGTGATGAAACCGGGAAGCAGGAAGCCATTAGCTCCTATGATGAGTTGCTAGCAAAGCCCAACGCCCAGGGCATGGAAGTATGGTTAGACGCCAAGGAGGCTTCGCCAGAATTATCGGAACATCTGAAGGTACATAAACCCTATATCGATGCTATTTCGTATGAGTCCCCGTTTGCCAATGGAGCGCGGATGCACAGGGTTAGTGAAGTGATCGACTGCTGGTATGATTCAGGGGCCATGCCCTTTGCCCAGTGGGGATTTCCTCATCAGGGTAAAGAGAAATTCGAGGAGCAGTTCCCGGCCGACTTTATTAGTGAGGCGATTGACCAGACCCGCGGCTGGTTTTACAGCCAACTGGCAATTAGTACGATGCTGTTTGGTGACAACGCAGTTCAGCAGCAGGGGAAGGCATCCTATCCCCATCCCTATAAGAACTGCGTCGTTCTCGGATTAATGCTGGGCGAGGACGGTCGGAAGATGTCCAAGAGCAAACGAAACTATCGTGAGCCAAATGAGATTTTTGAAAAGTTCGGGGCTGACGCGCTGCGTTGGTATTTATTTGCAAATCAGGCTCCCTGGACCCCCATCCGCTACAAAGAACAATCCATTAAAGAAAGCATTCCGGAATTTATTTTGCGGCTTTGGAATGTGTTTAGCTTTTTTACGATCTACTCGAATATTGACGGTTTTGATCCGGGTGAGGAGTTATCGGGGGATGTGGGTCAGGTGGAGAGCTGCCATCTTCAGCGTGCGACGGACTATCGTTCCGTTGATCTCCGCGGGGAATTAGATCGTTGGCTGTTGAGCGAGCTGAATGCAACAATTGCCGAGGTCGTTGAAAAGATGGATCAATACGATAACTATGGCGCAGCTCAGTCAATCAACCGGTTCGTCGATGGCCTTAGTAATTGGTATGTCCGTCGCAGCAGGGATCGGTTTTGGACAGCCGATAAACGCGATCAGGACAAACGGGATGCCTATTGGACCCTTTACGAATGTTTGATTACGCTCAGTAAACTCATTGCCCCGTTTGTTCCTTTCTTAAGTGAAACAATTTGGGGTAATTTGACGGGGGTGTTTGACTCGCGGGCGGTCGGTAGTGTTCACCTGTGTGATTATCCGTTATGTGAAGAAGAATTAATCGATACGGAACTGTCTCGGCAAATGGCAACCCTTCGTGAAATTGCCAGTCTGGGGCGTAGCGCTCGCATGAATGCCAAATTGAAAGTGCGCCAGCCGTTGCACAGTGTGGAGGTTGTTCTGGCTGATGCACAGCATCAGACATGGTTGGAATCCCACGACGCCATCCTGCGGGAGGAGTTGAATGTAAAAAACATTCATTACCGGGCGAGTGCTGATGAGTACATTTCGTATGTCGTTTCGCCTAATTACCAAAGGTTAGGTCCCAAGTTGGGGCCGTTGGTCCCACAGTTGAAAGCTGCACTGTCAGGTGCAGATGGCGGAGAACTGTTGGCGTCACTGGAGTCGGCGGGTCGAGTTGTTGTGGCACTGGAGACCGAAGAGGTCGTGCTGGAAGCGGATGATATTCAGGTGCGTTTGGAGGCCAGGGAAGGGTGGGCCGCCGCACAGGGAGAAGGGTGTGTTGTGGTGCTCAATACGGAACTGTCGGAAGAATTAATCCGGGAAGGGTACGCACGGGATTTGATCCGGATGATTCAGGATCGTCGCAAGGAACTGCAATGTGAGTTCACAGACCGTATCACGGTATCGGTGGTTACGCAGGCAGAGGAGATTGCGGCTTCGCTGGATCAGTTTGGGGAAACCATTGCGACAGAGACACTCACGGAAAAACTAACCAATGAAGTGTTGGACTGTGAGATGACCGAACTCGAGGTCGGTGGTCACGCAATCCAGCTGTTTGTAATGCCCATTGCCGGGGAGTCAGGATGATAGGTAAAGGTCTGTTATGCGCGTAGCGGTTTGGATTTCTGGGGGCGGTACGACGCTTCTAAATCTGTTAAATAAGATGAAGCAGGGATTGCTTGATATCGACGTCGTGCTTGTGACGTCTAGCTCGAAAGAAGCAGCAGGGTTGACTTTTGCTGAGGAAGCAAACATTGAGACACTTGTGGTGCAACGAAAAGATCATGCTACAGCGGAAGAATATTGCACTGCGATGTTCTCCCGCTGTCGGGAATTGAATGTGGATTATGTCGTCATGGCGGGGTTTCTGAAGCATGTCATGATTCCGGACGACTTTGTGAACCGAGTGGTGAATATCCACCCAAGCTTGATACCCGCGTTCTGTGGAAAATCGATGTACGGTGCAAATGTACATCGTGCCGTTGTCGCTTATGGGGTGAAGAAGACGGGGTGCACGGTACATTTCGTTGATAACGAATTTGACCATGGCCCCATCATTTTACAGCGGCACGTTAATATTTCTGCGTCCGATGACGCGTCCCAAGTCGCGGAAAAAGTGTTTGAAGCGGAATGCGAAGCCTATCCTACGGTCTTGCAGTGGCTGGCAAACGGTCGTATTTCTGTCGTTGACCGATCGGTCTCGATCCGATAATTGCCTATTTGACCTCTTAGAATGGTTATAACGGCGAAATTCTGAAAAAGGATGACAGAAAAACGTCAAAAAGCTGCGCAATACGGGTCATTATATGCGCAAAACTGCTAATATAGGAACTGAACGGGGCGATTGTTACTCACCCAGGCAAGAAAAAGGACTTTATCGAGATGGCGGATAAGGCCAGAAAAGACAGGTTATTAGAGATAATTCGGATTAATGGATTTGCCTCATTGCATAACTTGGCGAATTTATTAAAAGTTTCCGAATCAACGGTAAGGCGTGACCTAGGGTTTTTGGAGAAGGTGGGAAGTGTCAAACGAACCCATGGTGGTGTGTTTTATACGGGACCTTCACCGAAATTGGTCCATTTCGATCAACGTCAACAGCGTGAACATGGTCGCAAGAGGGCGATCGCAACGGTGGCTGCCGAATTGATTCGAGATGGGGATACATTGTTACTGGATGGCGGTAGTACGACCTACGAACTAGCCCAACGTTTAGTTGGGCGACCGATGCAGGTGGTTACGAACTCGTTACCGGTAGCTACGGTTTTTACAAGCAGCGAAGAGACGGACGTGGTATTGATTGGAGGGTATGTGCATTCCCGATCCGGTGTGGCCATTGGCCCCTATTCGGTTTCGATGATTGGTGAGTTGAACGTACAGCGTGCCGTGGTCAGTGTTGCCGGGATTACCGGCAGGGGAATATACAACAGTAATTTACTTTTAGTGGAGACAGAGCGGGCGATGATGAGTGTGGCTGATCAGGTTACGGTTGTTGCTGACAGTACGAAATTTGACAAATCCAGTTTGGCACTGTTGTGTGAACTATCCGAAGTCGACTCCATTGTGGTTGATGACCAGTTGAGTCCAATATGGATTGAACGGCTGAAATCCGAGGGGGTCGAAGTGTTCGTCGCCCCGGTGGAATCGGATCACCCTGACCAATCGCACGATGAAACTAAGACAAGCGAGCAAGAATAACTATGAGTGTGGAAATGTTACAACCCGGTATAACGTCTCAGCCGGAATTGAGTCGCGACGTGGTCGAACGTATTGTACGTGAGCTGGTCGTCGGCGCGACGGTCACGCCGTCGGGCGGCGCTATTACTGAGGACACGGGCGTTCAAAGTGATTTGGTGGTAAACGTATCCGCGCGGCACATTCATCTAAGCGATATGCATGTCGAATTGCTGTTTGGACCGGGACATTCACTGACACCGATGAAATGGCTGCACCAGGACGGATTCTTCGCGGCAGAGGAAACGTTGATGTTGGTTGGTCCACGTAAAAGAATGTTGCCCAATGTTCGTGTGCTCGGACCGACACGATCGGAAAGTCAAGTTGAATTGGCATACACCGATGCGGTGCAGCTGGGTCTGGAAATCCCCGTGCGTCACAGCGGAGACATTCAGGGAACACCGGGGTGCGTGTTGGTAGGGCCCTACGGAGTCGTGGAATTGGAATACGGAGTTATTCGTGCGGCCAGGCACGTTCACATGAATACGACGGACCTGCAACGTTTCGGCGTCATCGACGGAGAAATGATGAAATTACGGGTGACGACGGATGATTGTTCTATGGTGTTTGAAGACGTAAAGGTTCGGGCCGCGGAAGGGATCAAACTGGAAGTGCATATTGATACGGACGAAGGAAATGCGTGCAACCTTGCCAATGCCAGCAAGTTCGAGTTAGTAAAAAGTGAACGATGTGAGTGTGAGGAGCACTAGGTTTGAAACGAAACAATAAAGGCGGGGCAACGTGCTCCCCTGATCAGACACGTAACGTGTAGTTTTACGTAAGTCAAAGTGCCTTTGGTACGGGAGACGGACGTTTAGAAGTGTATTTAAGTAGTGTTTTAGGAGAAAGAATTATGGCATCTGCTATGGAAGCGTTAGGCATGATCGAAGCAAAGGGTTTTGTAGCCCTTGTGGAAGCAACCGACGCAATGATGAAGGCGGCGAACGTTGAGTTCCTTGGTTGGGACAAGGTCGGCGCGGGGCTAGTTAGTACGTTTGTTACCGGTGATGTAGCGGCTGTAAAAGCTGCCACAGACGCGGGAGCGAATGCGGCCGGACGAGTTGGTGAAATCGTAAGTGTGCAGGTAATTCCTCGCCCACATGCGGATGTTGCCAAGGTAATTAAAATGCCTGCTCGTAAGGCGGCGAAAAGCTAATTTTTGAAAACGTTAACTTTAATTTAAGGGATATGAAAAATGGAAAGCGCAATTGGTTTAATTGAAACAAGAGGCCTGGTAGGTCTTGTTGAGGCGACGGATGCTATGGCGAAAGCTGCGAACGTCAAAGTGGTTAAACGTATGGATATCGGTGGTGGGTTAGTAACGACGGTTGTTAGCGGCGACGTTGGCAGCGTGCGTGCAGCTGTCGAAGCCGGCGGCAATGCAGCGAGTCAAGTAGGCGAGCTAGTATCTACCCACGTTATGCCACGTCCGGCGGAGGGTCTGTCCGCGGCGTTTTTTGTGTAATTTCGCATTGGACGGGGACTGATCTGCACGTTTATTGGGTGGAAGGATTCGTAAACATGAAACTCCTGATTGCCAATCTGGGGTCGACCAGCTTTAAATACCGATTATTCGACATGACCGACGAATCGCAGTTAGCGTGGGGCGGAATGGAACGTATCGGTGCCGAAATGAGCGATTGTTTCGTTGAGGTTGATGGTCGGCGTACGGACCTTAACATAGCAATTTCGGACCATAGCCAAGCGGTTCAACTTTGTTTGGATCAGCTGACGGATCCGGAAAATGGGTGTTTAAGGTCGGCTGACGAAGTGGCAGCGATTGGTTTCAAGGCGGTCCTTGGGGGTCGTTATAGCGGAGTCCAGTATGTAACTCCGGAATTGCTTGATTCCATGGAATCCATGAACCAGGCAGCACCGGCACATAATCCACCCTACGTAGCCGCCATGCGGTTATTGCGGGAATCGTTTCCATCGCTGCCTCTCGTGGCAGCGTTTGAGACAGGGTTTCACGAGACCATCCCGGATTCCAGTCGGTATTATGCGGTTCCGCGAGAGTGGGCGCAGAAGTTCCAAATTCAAAAGTGGGGTTTTCATGGTGCGAGTCACCGGTATATCGGTGAAACGATTGGGAAGTTGCTTGGTCGGGAGGACACGCGAGTGATTTCCTGCCACTTGGGCGGGTCCAGTAGTTTGTGTGCGATTCGAAATGGAAAAAGTGTGGGTAATACTTTGGGAATGAGTCCGCAGACAGGGTTGCCCCATAATAATCGTGTCGGAGATTTTGACCCGTTTGCGATTCCGATTGTCATGCAGAAGACCGGGAAAACTCTCGAAGAAGTCCTAACGGATTTGGCAACCTGCAGTGGGTTGCTGGGGCTGAGTGGGACGAGTGGGGATTGCAGGGATTTACAGGAGTCGGCGGGAAACGGAGATGCGGATGCCCAATTGGCATTGGACGTGTACGTTTCAGAAGTTCGTCGTCATTTGGGTGGAATGTTAATGTTGTTGGGAGGCGCAGACGCGATCGTGTTTACCGGTGGGATCGGTGAAAACAGTGAAATTATACGGGAGCGAGTTTGCCACGGGCTGACGGATCTTGGGATTCACTTAGATACGGAAGCAAATAAAAAGGTTGTAGGGGAGTGTTGCGTCAGTGCCGGGTCGAGCCAGGTCGAAATCTGGGTCGTTCCCACCAATGAAGAAATTATTGTCGCTCGTCAAACCAAAGAAATACTAGAGGTATAAGTCATGTTTGTCGCCAAAGTAACAGGGTCCGTCGTGTCCACGCAAAAGGTTGAATCCATGGTCGGTTACAAATTACTGGTCGTGGAACCCTATCGTCTTGCAGAGCCGAAACGTGGCAGCTTAGTTACCACAGGCCGGACATTTGTGGCGGTCGATACGCTGGGGGCGGGAAACGGGGATTATGTATTGTTGACACAGGGTTCCAGTGCGAGGCTTACCGAAGAAACGAGGAAATTGCCAATCGACGCGGTTGTCGTTGGCATCGTAGATCAGGTTCATGTAGCGGCAGATTGCGTTTACCGCCGCGACGCGGTTTAAGAAATGCCGTTGAACCTTATTTAAAGAGAGAAGATGGAGAGGCCAAAAATGCAAATCAATGAAACACTAATTCGAGATGTAGTTGCTCAGGTATTGTCTGAGGCAACCGTTCCCGTGGTTTCCCACGGTACAGGGAATTCGCGTGATCACGGAGTATTTCACGATGCGAATGCTGCGGTGATTGCTGCTCGCAGAGCATTTGAACAGTTGCAGGAAATGAGCATGGATGATCGGAAACGGATTATTGATCACATTCGAAGAATTTCCATCGACCAGTCCGTTGAATTGGGAACGATGGAAATGAACGAGACCAAAATTGGTCGATTGGAACACAAGATCGATAAACTCAAGACATTGGGTTTACGAAGTCCGGGTGTGGAGTTTATGCGGAGCGAGGTCTTTAGCGGTGACCGCGGGATTGCGATTGTGGAACATGCCCCCTTTGGCGTAATCGGGGCCATTACGCCGGTGACCCACTCGCTGCCCACCATCACTGGAAATGCCGTTAGCATGATCGCCGCCGGGAATTCGCTGGTCGTGAATCCTCATCCGAGCGGAAAGTTAGTGGCAACCGAAGGCGTGCGGAGATTCAATAAAGCAATTTACGAGGATTTGGGAATTGACAATCTAATTTGTGTTATTGCCGAGCCAACGCTCGAAACCGCGGACGCGATCTTCAGTCATCGAGATGTGGCGATTATCTGTGTTACCGGTGGTCCCGCCGTGGCCCGCGCTGCATTAAATAGTGGTAAACGTGCGATTGTAGCGGGCCCGGGAAATCCACCGGTGGTTGTGGATGAAACGGCCGATCTGCAAAATGCCGCAAAGTCCATCATTACCGGAGGTGCTTACGACAATAATCTTCTGTGCATAGCGGAAAAAGAGGTTTTTGTGGTCTCGTCGGTATTTGATGAGATGATGAGTCAGATGGAAAAGGCCGGTGCCCATTTGCTGAATGCCACTCAGATCCAGGCGTTAACGAAAAATGCGATGATCCAGGTCGGGGATGACCAACATGACGCACCATCGAAAGAATTCCTGGGTCAGGATCCCGAGGTGTTAGCACATGGGGCAGGGGTTTCCATCGGAGCCAAAACTGAGTTGTTGTTCGGTGAGACGGATCACCAGCATCCCTTTGTGACCGTTGAGCAAATGATGCCCTTCATTCCTTTCGTTCGTGTAAGGGATGTGGATGAGGGTATTGCTTTGGCGAAACAATACGAACATGGATTTCGGCACACAGCGATCATGCATTCTACCAATGTTCAAAATATGACCAAGATGGGTCGGGCTCTTGACACGACCGTGTTTGTTAAGAATGGACCTTCGATGGCAGGATTGGGGTTAGGGGGCGAGGGCTATCCGTCGTTTTCGATTGCTGGACCAACGGGTGAAGGGGTGACGACGCCGTTGACATTCACCCGTGAACGACGTTCATCACTCATCGGTGATCTGTGTGTCCTGGGGAAATAGAACAAAACGTGGGAGGGTAAAGACATTATGCAGATAGCGAAGGTGACGGGGCATGCAACGTCGATATCCAAACATAAATCGCTGGTTGGGATGAAACTATTATTGGTCCAATGTTATCACCAGGACAATCAAACGCCGGATGGGTTTCCGGTTCTGACGGTGGATTTCAGTGGAGCACGATTGGGTGACGAAGTGATTATCACCAGTGACAGTAAAATGCTTGAAACAGTGGAGTGTTCGGACACGACACCTCTGAGGTGGAGTGTGATGGGTATTAAAGATTCATGACAGAATCAATCGACATCACAGCATTGACAGATGAAGTTGTTCGTCGAATCGTGGCGATGACTGACAAGGGTAAACGGACGCCTGAGGCACATGTGAGCCATCAACGCGTTGTGAGTTTGGAGCAATTGAATGACGTAAGTGAGAATGTCGAAATCCTGGATATCAGGAAAAGGGCGATTCTTACACCCGCGGCCAAAGATTGGCTGTCAGAAAAGAACATCGTTGTGAGGCGTGGGAAGATCGGGGATGAACAGAGTGAATGCAAAAAACCAAGTACGAATTGGAAAGTCATTACGGTTGGCACTCAGGGCGCAGAGTTGCCAAATACAACCGAACTGATGCAGGAGGGTTTAGATTTTAAGTGTATTGTTAAGGCAAGTAACCAGTGCCGTAAATGGGTCGCTGAGGGAACGCCGGTCATGTTATTTGCCGGCGAGTCGGACATGGCGTTGATTGTGCTTAACCGACACTCAGATATTCGAGCGATTAAGGGACGAAAATACGAGGAATTGGAAAGTGTTCTTCCGAAAACAGGTGCCAATGTCATCGTTTTTGACATGCGACAAGACGATGCAGGGGCGCTGGCCAATCGTGTTTGGAAACTAAATTATCAACCAAAAGCAGCGCCGAAATGGCTCTAAATTGAGGTACATAAGATGAGGGTTGCAACCATTATTGGACATTTGACATTGAATGAATGTCTTCCCGAATTTGAGGGAGCGTCCCTGAAACTAGGGATTCCTATGAACCTGGACGACGTAAGGAACGCCGCCGCCAGTGAATTGGATTTTGTTGTCCTGTGGGACGATTTGGGAGCCGCGTCCGATACGTTGATTGCATTGAGTGAGAGTGCAGAGGCTGCGCGTCCTTTTCGACCGGCCTTAAAACCGGTCGACGCGTACAATGCGGCAATATTAGAAAACATTGAAGTGATTTGAGTAGATTGACAAGGTAAACGGAGAAACGTGAAATGGTGAATGAGTTCAAAATAAAACAGGATATGTGTGAAATTGGCCGGCGAATCTACGCCAAAGGATTTGCCGCCGCCAATGACGGGAACATTTCTGTGCGGATAAGTGACCAGGAAGTGCTGTGTACACCCACAATGCAGTCGAAAGGTTTTTTGACGCCGGAGTATATTTGTACGATTGATATGACCGGTAAACAACTGGCAGGAAGAAAAAAACGATCAAGTGAGGCGCTGTTGCATTTGGAAATCTATCGTACACGCAAGGACGTCAATAGTGTTGTTCATTGTCACCCGCCCCATGCAACGGCATTTGCCATTGCTCATGAACCTATCCCTCAATGTGTGCTTCCCGAAGTGGAAATCTTCCTGGGAGACGTTCCCATCACGAAATATGAAACACCGGGTGGCCAGGCATTTGCAGATACGATTCTTCCGTTTGTGGACAAGTCGAACGTGATCATTCTCGCTAATCATGGAACCGTTAGTTTTGGCGAAGACGTTGAGAAAGCCTATTGGTGGACGGAAATCCTGGATGCTTACTGCCGCATGCTGATGCTCGCGCGGGGATTGGGCAATATCAGCTATTTTTCGGAGGAGAAACAACGCGAGTTGTTGCAACTCAAGGATCAATGGGGATATTCCGACCCGCGTAATACACCGGAGTATGAAGACTGTGATATTTGTGCGAATGACATATTTCGCGATAGCTGGAGTGAATCCGGCGTGGCGCGACGATCATTTGAAGCGCCACCGGCAATGGGGTCAGGTGCGAAGGCTGATGTGGATCAGGAGAAGCTGGTGCAACAGATTACGGATCGTGTAATGCAGGAACTTACAGCGAAAGTCTGAGTAATTCGGTTAAATTTATACTGAGCGTTAGGATTAGAAAGAGGAATTAAGAATATGAAAGTCAGCATTATTGGAGCAGGCGGACTGGTTGGGTCGAGTGCAGCATTTGCACTTCAATGTGGGGGTGTCGTGAGGGATATTGCACTGCTGGATGTCAACATGGAAGCTGCCGAGGGGCAGGCACTGGACATCCTGCACGGAGGTCCCAGCACAGCAGACCAGCGAATTATGGCGGGTGGATATGAGCATGTGAATGACAGTGATATCATTTGCATTACCGCCGGTCTGCGTCGAAAGCCCGACGAAAGCCGATTGGATCTCATTAATCGAAATACGGACCTCTTTTGTTCGATACTGGATGAAATAAACAAAGCGGGGACCAGGGATGATGCGATCGTATTTGTTGTGTCTAATCCCGTGGATATTCTTACCTACGTTGCTGCAGACCAACTCACTCTGCCTGCAAATCAGGTAATCGGCCTTGGAACGCAACTGGACACGATCCGCTTTCGCAGCCTGATTGCGCAGCAGCTTGGGATACCCCCGACACAGACGTCGGCGTTAATCCTGGGTGAACATGGTGAAAGCATGGTTCCCATTTGGTCTAGCGCAACGTTTGGTGGCATCGCCCTGGACAGACATCCCGAGTGGACCCCTGCATTGGCGGCGGAATTATTTACCCGCACGCGAGGCAGCGGTGCGGAAGTGATTCGTAAAAAAGGCGGTGCTGGATTTGCCGTCGGAATTGCTATCCGAGATGTTATCGAGTCGATCGCACTGGATTCGCAACTGATTCTGCCGGTTTCAAGCGTGCAGCAGGGGTGTTACGGGATTCATGATGTTGCACTGTCGGTTCCGACCGTGGTAGGTCGAACAGGCGTTGTTGACCGATTGGAAGTTGAGCTATGGCCGAAGGAAGTCCAGGGTCTGCGTTCCAGTGGGAATGCGTTGAAACAGACCATCCAGACTGTGATGCAAAGAATTGGCCAATAGAGTGCCGCCCGAACTTGATTTTTGGAGGCACAATGACCAAAAGGCGCGGATTCAGGGCGACACCCTGGTGACCCCCGCCCATTTAGTCTTTATTGGACGGTTTTTTTTCCGTTAGCGATTCCTTGCGAAAAGTGGGAGGTGTTTCTGTCGTGGAAAGATGCGTGATGAAATTTCGCGCTAGCTTACCGACAAGTTCCAGTCCTTCCACGTCGATCGTGTCCGCGTCGTCTTCGGGTTTGTGATATTCTTTGTGCAAACCGGTGTGAAACATGAACCCTGGAATGCCTTTGTTGATAAACGGCCAGTGATCGCTGTTCGGAATCATGGTAAACACATAGTCAATTTCAATGCCCAGATTAGCATTGGCTGCATCGAGCTGCGTTTTCACATTGTTTGCGCTTCGGTGGCCCTGAACTTCAAGGGTCTCCCCGTCAAGCCGGCCGATCATATCAATATTGACCTTGAACACGATTCGTTCCACATCGACCGTAGGATTTTGCATCCAGTATTTTGAGCCAATCAGTCCTTGTTCCTCACTGTCCCAAAAACAGAACATGAGGGTGCGGGCGGGGCGATTTCGAGGTCGGCTGAAAAAGCGCGCCAGCTCGATAAGCGTTGCGGTACCGCTCGCGTTGTCGTCGGCGCCATTGTGGATCGGTCCTCGGTCTTTGTTTTTCCCGTAGCCAATATGGTCGTAGTGTGCACCGATGGCGATGATTTCATTCTTCAACTTTGGATGGGACCCGGGAATGGTGGCCAAAATATTCCTGCAGTTATCGTAGGTTTTATTAAATGGTTGAAAATAGCTTTCCTCGCCTACGGGAGTGAGGCCAAAATCAGACAGGTGCTTGACGATATAACCGGCTGCGGCGTGTCCACCCTCCGTACCGGCGCGTCGACCCTCAAAAGAGTCGTCCGCTAAAATCTCTATATGGCGGAAAGCGTTGAGATTCTGCGGACGTTGTGCCTGGGCAGTTAGAGTTGTGGATAACAGCGTTAACCATATTAAAAATGATCGTCGGGGATTCATAAGCTATCGCTCTCCATGTTTGCGGAGTTGGTTGAATAATCAGAGTTTGGTCAGCATGGCTATCAGTTGTTTTTCGTTCTGTCCGGCCAGCTTGATTTTAGGATCATGAGTTAAAATCGGTTTGCGGTAACGAACAGTCTGCGGTTCGCCGGAATGAATTTGAAATGCGATTCGTCCCTGTAGTTCCCCCTGCGCGTCTTCCACCGCAACGCACACCGTGCCGTTGATGGCCGTCCATATTCGATGCCCGCTGGCCAAAATCTCATACCGGTTCCATTCACCACGCTTTACAATGGTTGCTGCCCGGTCGTTCCAATCCAGTTTTCCACGGCCGTGTTCATGGTAAAGCTTACCCCAAACGCCCTTGCCAATATCTGCCTGGTAGCCCAGGGCCTGCCCATTCTGGTTAACCGGTTTGGAACGGAATTGGATTCCCGCGTTACGGGAATCCGGCGTTAGTTTGACATCGACGGATAGGTAAAAATCTTTCACGATCACGTTGGACCAAATGAACTCGTTTCGAGGGACGTTTTCGTCGGCATGGCCGACAATGGACCCATTCTTAAAGCTCCAATAACCAGCCGCGCCTTTCCATCCGGTGAGGTCTTTTCCATTTAAAAGAGCTATTTGGGTGAGGCGTGTCTGTGTCTGGTTCGGCCGTGCTTGAGTGTTAGCAATAGGGTGGCCGGGCACGTCCACCTCCAACCCCTGTTGCGAATAGAGTTGGCAGGAAAATAATAGAACGGCGGTGATTGCGCGGATTCTGGTCTTGTTGGTTAAATACATTTCAAATTCCCGATCGTAAAGGCAGTTTGGCAGGTCAACCGAAGCATGCTTGGAAGAACAACCCAAGCCGATAGTTTACCACGGATCTGCGTGGAGATTGATGGCTTGGCAAGAGAAGGATTCAATATTGTATTGAAAGGGGTAGTTTTCGTGCATTCTTTCAAGGCGTCGGATTGAACAAGCTCTTCTTTTTAACTAACATTGACCACTATAGGAGAGATGGCTGAGTGGTCGAAAGCGCCAGATTGCTAATTTGGTGAACGGTTAACGCTGTTCCGCGGGTTCAAATCCCGCTCTCTCCGCTTTTTCGGAGGCGGGTTCGCACAGAGATGTGCGGATTCGGACTCTGGAAAAACAGGGTTTTGTGGTGCCCGTTTATAAATCGGCACTATTATCTTTATTTGCATTCGTGTTTCTGCCATCATAAAATCCAGCCGGGCATTCTTCACAGGTTGGGCAGAAATTTGAGGATGCATTGGACTGGGCCTGCTCATTGAAGCGAGTACCGTTATTATCCTCGTTGTCATCGACCGAGGGATTAGCCAGCGTTCCTAAAAAGCCATCAAAGTACTTGGCGCCACGCTCACTGAATGACCCCACGAGGGTGGCACAAAACATAAGCACAACTGATATAACAACCAGTTTATTTATTAATCGTCGCATTTGGCATCTCCTTTTTTTCTCGATTACCAGCTGTTTATATCATATTTTCCGGACGCGATCAATTCAATTCGGCGGTAGATGGATAGAGGCACATGATGTTCTGTAATCGTGGTGAGGGATCGAATTCCGCTCTCTACGTTCTTTGGAATCGGGTCCGCACAGTCATGTGCGAATTCGGGCAAATTGAAACTTCCATCGGAGCAACGCTTGATTGTGCTTGCATCCGGTTAGCAATAGAATCGAAAACTGCATACACTAATTGTTATTCCCATATGAAACTGCGGCAGCGGAAAGGCGGTAAAAATACACCGCATCGCATGAATGGCTCTAGTGAATGGGGAGCGCAGA
>JAYZPA010000052.1:0-7468 GCA_036150515.1 Planctomycetota bacterium | reverse complement strand
TGAGGTAACCACAATCGATAGGTTACCCCAAACAACAACAATGCCACACATCCCCAAACCTGTTGCAGGCGGATCCAGCGCACGGTCGGATCGGATGATAATTCAACATGACTCATCAAAATCGGCATGCCCTCAGGACGATGGATTGTCAGCGATCTATGTGTGATATAAACAGGTATTATAAACGGATGAATTCATACCAGCTTAAGGAAAACAGCTATGTCAACTGCCTTTGTTAGCGGACCTACCGGATGTATCGGAGCAGCCACGGTCGAGTATCTACTGCAAAACGACGTAGAACGGGTTGTCGGTTTTTGCCGAACAAGGGATCTTTCACGCATCCGTAGCCGTTTCCATGATCGTCTGGAGCTAATCGAAGGCGATATCCGGGACCGACAGGCAGTCATCGATGCGGTAGCCCGTGCCCAGCCTCAACTCATCATTCATCTGGCTGCATTTCAGACGCCCGATTGCATTGCAAATCCACTGTTGGGGATGGACGTGAATGTGGGTGGGACGGCCAATTTGTTTGTAGCCGCCAGACAGCTAGGCGACCAGCTACAGCGGTTCGTTTTCGCTAGCTCCTCTGCAGTGTACGGACCACGTGATTTATATCCAGGACCGGTTGTTAAAACCAGCATGCCTTATCAACCCTCGAACATCTACGGTTACTGGAAAGTTGCTGGAGAAGGTATGGCCCGGGCATTTCATATGGAATCCGGAATTCCCACCGTGAGTGTTCGACTATCGACCACCTACGGTCCGGGTCGCGATCAGGGTCTTACCTCCGCACCCACGACCGCCCTAAAAAATGCTGCGATCGGAAAACCATTTAAAATTCCCTATCGCGGACGTGAACATTATCACTTTGTGTCCGATGTCGGAGCAGGGTTCGGACAAGCAGCCCTGGAATCTCTGGATGAATATGCCACCATTAACCTGCGTGGCACGTCCCTCGATGAAGGAGAATTTATTCGGCTCATTGAAGAAGCTGCTTCTGATCTTGGATTCGATCACGAGATCGACATTGGCTATGCAGACGGAGCACCCGTCATGCCCTTCGTTTGTGATCTGGACGATGAACTTACTTTAGAACGATTCCCCAATATGCCACTCACGCCACTGAAAGAAGGCATTACTATTTCACTGCGCCAATTCAGTCAGTGATTTGAGTGCATAATTCATATGAATGGCCGAACCGAAGGGCAGGGCAGTTTCATCCACTTTGAATTTTGGATGATGCACTCCATACGTTGCTCCAATTTCTTCGTTACCCACTCCTAAAAACGCGAAACAACCGGGCACTTGCTCCGTATAGTAGGCAAAATCCTCACCTCCCATGACCGGATCCATTTCCAGAACCTTGTTATCACCCAATATTTCAGAGACTGCACGCTGAGCGGATTCCCAACAACCTGCATCGTTGACCGTGGGTGGATAATCATTGCCGGGAAAAGAAACAGCCGCCTCACACCGGTTGACCCTGGCAATCCCGACGGCAATTTCCTCCACACGCGATTGTAAATGCTTTAGACCATCCAGCGTCAATGATCTTATTGTTCCGCCAATCTGTATTTCCGGCGGAATGACATTGTAGGCAGAGCCCGCATGCACCATCGTGACACTGATAACCCCGGAATCAAGCGGATCCAATTCACGAGAAAGAATGGTCTGCAGCTCCAGTATAATTTTCGACCCGGTCACAATGGGATCCACCGTATCCTGAGGCCGTGCCGCATGCCCCCCCTTACCTGTTACGATGATACTCAACTGCCCGGCAGCAGCCAACAACGTTCCGGCACGTGCTGCTAACATTCCCAAAGGTAATGTGGGAGCCACGTGTAATCCAAAAATACGCTCGACTGCTGGATTCTCAAGCACACCCTCATCCCGCATCCGCTCTCCACCAGCCCCTCCTTCTTCTGCCGGTTGAAAAATCAGTTTTACCGTACCCTGAATCTGATCCTCATGATTTTTCAGCAGCTTCGCAGCACCCAACAGCATCGACGTATGGCAATCATGGCCACAGGCATGCATCTTGCCATCAATTTCACTCTTAAAATCGATATCCGCCTCCTCATGAATCGGCAGAGCATCCATATCCGCTCGTAATGCCACACACGGGCCGTCCCCGTTTCCCAGAGTCGCAACGACTCCCGTGATGGCAATATCGCTTTCAAAGGAAATACCCAACTCCGTCAGATTTTTCTGTACCAGCTTGCTGGTTTCAAACTCTTCATACATCAGCTCAGGATTTTTATGTAGCTGACGTCGAATGTCCACAATCCATGGCTGGATGGACTGAGCTTCCGCTAGAATATCTGTGGGTAGCATATCTATTTTTTCCGCTAAAGTTGGGTTGGTGCACGTGTTCCTACGATTATTCCTGTTTCTGTTGGTAATTACCAGTTCTTTCAGCAGCAGATTATTGGCCGAGTCCCGTCGGCCCAACGTAATTTATATCATGGCGGATGATATGGGCTACGGTGATGCCAAGCCGTTTGGGCAGCAGCGCTGCCTTGTCGAAACCCCCGGCATCTCGCAACTGGCCCGCGAAGGGATGCGTTTTACCGATGCCCATACGATCGCCTGCG
The DNA here is from genome assembly GCA_036150515.1 of Planctomycetota bacterium. Lineage (GTDB taxonomy): Bacteria > Planctomycetota > Planctomycetia > Pirellulales > Pirellulaceae > UBA721. The sequence goes on along the minus strand of JAYZPA010000052.1, from coordinate 4,874 downwards.
TTTGTATCCCTTCCCGTGTGGCTATTATGACCGGACGCTATCCGTGGCGAATTCGGGGAGAACGCCAAAGTGGTCCGTGGGGATTTGTGACCCCTCGCGTGCCGACCGGCCATTTTACGCTGGGTAAGATGTTACAACAGGCCGGATATTCAACCGGCTATGTCGGAAAATGGCACCTGGGTACAACCATGCAAACCACTGACTCACAAACTCAGGGACTCGAGAATGTAGACTACCAACTCCCCCTGACCGTGGGACCACGTGATTATGGTTTCGATTACAGTTTTATCCTGCCGGGGTCGCTGGATATGTTTCCCTACGTCTTTGTTCGCAACCATGAGTTTGTAGGTCACGTTACGAAACAACGCGGATGGAGTGCCTTTAATCGGATCGGGCCAACCGAAGAGAACTTCGAAGATTATTTAGTACTCGATACGTTCAGTTCTGAAGTGGAATCATTCATCGCCAACAACGCCAACGCCGCCAAACAGGGCAAACCATTCTTCCTCTATTTTGCACTCACAGCACCCCATACCCCCATCAGTCCGCATCCGGATTTTCAGGGAACGACTCCGTTAGGAAACTACGGTGACTTCTTACAGGATACCGACCATTGTGTGATTCGCACGCTTGCCGCACTGAAACAGCATGGTCTGGATGAGAACACGATCGTCATCTTCACTTCCGACCATGGACCCGGTGCCTATGCCGGAAATCGAAAACAAGCGACATTCAACAACATCAAAATGCTGGAACAACAAGGGCACTTTCCTTCCGGAATCTATCGCGGATACAAATTCTCGATTTATGAAGGAGGATTTCGGGTACCTTTCGTAATCAAATGGCCTGGTATCGTAAAACCCGGGTCGACCTGCAACCGCCTGGTCGGCCTGAATGACCTGATGGCCACGCTGGCCGAAATTACGGGTACCTCGCTTACGGACAATCAGGCCGTGGACTCGATCAGCTATCTTCCTCTGTTAAAGAATCCCCATTCTCAGGGCATAAGAAAAAATCTGATGATGGCCAGCACTCACGGATATGCCCTGCGTACCGAAAAATGGAAATTAGCTTTATGCCCGGGTAGCGGTAGTCCGGGAAAATACGGAAACACACCTGCCGCCAGCTTTGCATGGCATCTGGCGATCGACCAGTTTGGCCGGAATCCGACGCCCGAAGAATTATCACAACCCGCCTTTGTACAGTTGTTTGATATGGTGCACGATGAGCGGGAACAACACAACATCGCAAAGAAGCACCCCACAAGAATCCAAAACATGGTGTTACAAATGCAAAATCAATTTGCTACCGGACGTAGTACCCCCGGACCACAACAACCCAACGATTTTCAACAAATCAATTTCTGGGCTCGAATACCATCCTGGGTTCTACAAAAAGAGACTCCGCCATAACGAAACCTGCCGTTGAACGCTGAATTGCTCATGATACTGCCCCGGTGATCTTAACGAGCCTTGTAAATTTCAGTTACCACACTGTATTTTCGCGCATCTAAAAGCGATACAATCGGCAGTAACATTTCAAGCCTTCGTAGAACGGCATTCCAAGTTAAGAAAGGTATCACCATGCAACGGTCGATCATCGCCATTATCATCACACTCCTGCTAGGGGCCCATTGCCCCGCGGCAGAAGTCGTTCAGCTGACATCTAAAAATTGGGATCAATACGTACCTCAGGGTAAGGAAATTGATGCAATCTATGGCGATTATGTTATCCGAAATGATGTCTTGACTGCCGTAATCGCTCAACCCAAATCGGGTCGTAATGCAAACCTGACCGTTCGAAATGTCTACGGAGGCGTGCTGGATCTTACCCGCCTGGACGACAACAACGACCAGCTAAGCTGCTTTTATCCGACCAATCAACGTTTTACTTTTACCGATGCGGAAACCGTTAGAATCAATTATTTTCGTGATCTCAGAGCAACCCTGACCTTCACCAGTCTGAAACGTGAAGATGGCATGCAGGCCAGGGTCATTTACTTACTTTCACCGGGTGCCAACGGGCTATCCATAACCACCGAGTATATCAACCATTCCGATCAAACGCGGGAAGTTCTGTTACAGGACGGGATCCGGGCCGACACGCCGTTTACCGCCGGGATTCAGGATGGGATGTACTGGACGAATGACAGTTGGTTCCGTCAGGCCTATGGACTTGTCGCCCACGACTACTCCATCGCGCGTACCGGGGGAGGTGGGCGGATCCTCACCTACAATCAAAACGAGACAAACAGCCTTAGTGTCCCTGCCGGGAAAATCGGATCTCTGGATCGCGTACTCACTCCGGGCGGAAGCCTGTTGTCGATTCAGGCGGCCTTTGCTCATTTCCGTAAGACACCCACAGCAAACGTACAATTGGACTTTCGCAGCGGAGACCAACTTGTAAACAACGCCCATGTCCGCGTACTAAAAAACGATACCTTCTATGGTGACATTCGCTCGGACGCCTTTTCTCCGCATGTCCGGTTTGACTTGCCTCACGGTAAATATAAATTGGAATGCGCTTCGCAGGGTCGGCCTGACGTGACATTGGACCTGACCGTGAACGCCGACATCACCAAAACCATTGACTTTAAACCCTGTGGCTATTTGGAAGCACGCGTTACAAACGATTCCGGAAAACCCATCGGTTGCAAGATTTCATTTCACGGCGTGGGTGAAACTGCCACTCCGGATTTTGGCCCAAAACAAGCTGCTGTGCGGGCGCTGAATCTGTACTACGCACTACGCGGCCATTGTCGGCAGGAACTCCTGCCAGGTACCTACGAGCTTATTTTCAGTCATGGACCGGAACATGACGCCGTTATCAAGACCGTCGAAATAAAATCAGGCGAGGTCACCCGTCTCGATATTGAACTTGCGCATGTCATCCATACGCATGGATGGATTAGTACGGATTATCACACACATTCGTCGCCGTCAGGTGATAATACTTCCGTGCAAATCGGTCGGGTCATCACCCTCATTTGTGAGCAGATCGATTATGCGCCGTGTACGGAACACCAACGTGTTGATTCCTATACACCCCTGTTAAAAGAACTTGGTGTAGAGCATCTCATGGGAACCGCCACCGGCATGGAACTCACCGGACGCGTGCTTCCGGTAAATCATCAAAATGCTTTCCCACTGAAACATATTCCCCGCACTCAGGATGGAGGTGGGCCGACGATTGAAGATGACCCGGTGCGGCAAATAGCAAAACTCGCCGGGTGGAACGATAATGCCTTTAAACTTGTCCAGGAAGACCATCCCGCCCTGATGCAGATTTATCGAGATCGGGACGCCGATAATAAGGCAGATCAGGGATTTCGTGAAATGTTTCAATATATGGATGTGATGGAAGTCCACCCTCTGCAGTCCATTTTTGATGTCCCGGATCAATTGAAACCATCGTCAGACCGAACTCCCGTGATGTTCTACTGGATGCAGATGCTGAATTTGGGATATCGCATTCCCGGTGTCGTCAATTCCGATTCCCATTACAACGACCATGGTGCCGGCTATATCCGTAATTATGTAAAATCACCAACCGATCATCCCGGACGTGTGCGAACACGAAATGTCGTATCGGCGTCCAAAGCGGGAAATGTGGTCATGACCAACGGTCCTTATCTGGAAGTAACCATCGATAACGGCAGTCGAAAATCCGCCATCGCCGGGGAAGATCTTATTGCGCTGGATGCAAAAGTCAATGTCCATATCAAAATTCAATGTCCAAACTGGCTGGATGTAAATCGAGTCCAGATCTTTCTCAATGGAAGAATGGCCGAAAATCTGAATTTTACCCGTCGTACGCATGCGCCCATGTTTGGCAACGGAGTCGTAAAATATCAGGCAACGATTCCGGTTGAATTAACGGAGGATACCCATATCATCGTGGCAACGGTCGGAGAAGGTCTACTCGTCGGCCGGGTCCAGGGTCCACGATTTGGTGAGTTGATGCCAACGGCCGTCGCCAATCCAGTCTTTGTAGATATCGATGGAGATGGCTTTGGACCTAATCGGGATAACCTGGGTGTCGACATTAGTGTGAAATAGGTTTCCGTCTGGAAGGAACAGGAATGCCCGTCGCTGCCGGATTCTTCGGGCCGTGGTAACCCGTGCAGCCCATCAGCTAAACCCACAACTCAACGCAATTGGAAAAAGGGTCTTATGGAATTAGAACTTGAGGATAAAGTTGTCATCGTCACCGGCGGTTCGAAAGGAATTGGAGAATCCATCACACGCTCATTTCTAGCCGAGGGTGCCCATGTGGTGAATGTAAACCGATCGACTCAGGCCGGGGAAACCATGGAGGCGGAGTATCGGGAAAACGGACAACAATGTCTATTTGTCCAGGGTGACCTGACTCATGTGGATGCTTGTCAAAGTGCAGTTCAACGTGCACTCGATGTTTTTGGACGTATCGATGTGCTTGTCAATAATGCCGGAGTCAATGACGGCGTGACTCTGGATGCCGGCCCGGAAGAATTCACAAAATCTCTCCAGCGTAATCTAATTCATTATTACAGCATGCTGCATTATTCACTGGAAGCACTCAAGGCTACCCATGGTGTTGTTGTGAATATCGGCAGCAAAGTTGCGTCGACCGGTCAGGGCGGAACCTCCGGGTATGCGGCAGCCAAAGGCGCTATCAACGGCCTCACCCGGGAATGGGCCGTCGATCTGGCACCATGGAATATTCGTGTAAATACAGTTTTACCGGCGGAAACCTGGACACCCCTTTATGCCGAACTGTTAGATCAGGCGGAAGATCCAGCAGCAGCTCGACAAGCGATCGAGCAACTCATTCCACTACAGAACAGGTTTACCACAGCACAGGAAATCGCCGATATGGTGGTTTTTCTGGCCTCG
>JAYZPA010000051.1:0-8359 GCA_036150515.1 Planctomycetota bacterium | reverse complement strand
ACCCTTTGCGGTATACTGATTCTGGTGTAAGATAAAGTGGTTAAACCAACAGTGGTTTGACATCCGAGTTCGAGAGAACGAGGACGCTCCTCTGGTGATTTGACCCGATTGCGAAGTTAGCATTAGAAGCAATGCCGCCGGGTTCGGGCCCTGTGTGAAAGGGGTTTCGGGGCTTAGGCTCGCGAGGCTTTTTTCTCCTGCTGGTACCGAATTTGGTAACTCTTTCATGGAGGGCATTAGTATGCTGATTGGTATTTCTGCGAGACATGGTCATATAAGTCATCGGACTCAAGAGCGAATCCAAGGGAAAATTGGAAAACTATTACGATTTTATAACCGCTTGACATCGATCGAAGTAACGATTGATCTTGGGCATCGAGAGAGTCCTGAAGTAGAAATAAGGGCGACACTCGAACGGCACGATGATTTTGTCGCGACCTATACTGCACCGAGTATTGTGGCGGCTGTTACGGGTGCTGAGCGGAGAATAGAACAACAGATACGACGTTACAAGGACAAACAAAACAAAAACCGTTCATCTCAAAATGGCCGAGCCACGGTGCGTGAATTCCGGCCGGAGGTGAACTGATCAGTTCAGGCCAGCAACAGACGACTTGGACTTAAACTCAGAATCAGGTTCTCAGGAACAATCATTCAAATTATCAGCGGTACCTGCTTTTTTATAGAAGGTAGGTGTGCCGGTGGTTGACGAATCAAAGGCAGATCCATTATTGGGATATCTTTGCTTTTCTCGTCTGGGTGGGGTTCCCGCTGTTTTCACTTTGATTCTGAATTTTAGTCGAATTTGCTTAGCGAGTTTGAACGGATTAGCTTATCAAAGGGATAACCCGCAATGAAATTTGCTGACTTCATGTGTAAGAATTCAATTCGTGTGGAATTGCAAGCAACGGATAAACCAGGAGTCATTCAGGAGCTTGTAGGCTCGTTGGTGGATGCTGGTCAGATCAAAGAAGACGATCAGGCTGGGATTATTGAAGCCATCATGAAACGGGAAGAGTTAGGCAGCACAGGCATTGGCCGAGGCGTGGCCGTACCTCATACGAAGCATCCCAGTGTGGACAGTTTAGTTGGCACGGTTGGTTGCAGTACGGAGGGCGTCGAGTTTGAGAGTCTTGATGGGGAAGACGTACAGCTGTTTTTCCTGTTAATTTCGCCGCCGGATCGACCTGGAGATCATTTGCGGGCACTAGAGAATATCTCCCGTCAATTACGGGACGATACATTCTGTCGCTTTCTTAAGCAGAGTAAGACAACCGACGACGTAAGTCAGTTGCTGGAAGAGGCCGATAACAACCAGTTTGCTTCCTAGTTGTTCTCCGGACGTCGCTTGACCATGGTGTCAGCGGCAATTGGAGTGATCGGGGGCAGAGCATTCTGTCCGGGTGAGCGTGAAGTTCCGTGAGTCCATTGATGTCAAGCGGAAAAGAAAACGCAGGCGAAGTAAGTTGGATGTTACGAGCTAAGATATGAATAAAAAAACAACGATGAGTAATCAACCAGTCGGTCACACCGACGACGAAATAACTGTTTCGAAACCAGATAGTAGTGCTGCGGACATGTCAAAGACCAGGCAGAAAAAGTCGGTTTGTGTAAACAACCCGGAAGGGCTCCATGCCCGGCCTGCGGATTTGTTTGTTCGACTTGCACAACAGTTTGAATCAAAAATTGATGTTTCCAAAGGTGAACAGTCAGTCGATGGGAAGAGTATTCTGTCGATTCTGACGTTGGGAGCAACGAGTGGAACTTTACTAACGATTCATGCCGATGGCGTGGATGCTGACGAGGCTGTTTGCCAACTTAGTAAATTAGTTGAACTGGGATTTGACGAATAACCCAGTCCGTAAATAACAATGAAAAAATAGACAAACCATACGATGCCTGCATGAATTCCTGTCCTTCACCTGGACGTTTTCGGAATGCCCAACAGGCGTCTGTCACCATTTACTGTAACGTGGCGACCGATCATCACGATGGCGACCTGCGAACAGTAACCCGACGGTCAATCGAATGCCCAACGGCGTTGGTTTTGATCTGAGGGCAGATGTGACCAAAGGAAACCAATGCAGATACTTGAGGGTATCGCGGTTTCGCCGGGCGTAGCCATTGGCGAAGTCGTGGTGATTGACAACGAGGGATTTCGAATACCTACGCATTTTGTAACTCAGGATGTGGTAGATGACGAAGTCCTGCGCCTGGATCACGCCATTGCCGGGGTGAGTAAGGAAATTGCTGCCAATCGTGATAAGATTGCAGAGCAATTAGGCGAGCATTATGGTGCTATCTTTTCCGCTCACCTGCAAATGCTTCAGGATGCGGCTCTCCATTCGGAAATCGAGTTGATGATCCGGGAGAAGCAGCATTCGGCAGAATACGCGGTCTCGAAAACTCTGCGACGTTATGCCAAGGTATTCCAACAGCTGGATGACCAATATCTGGCGGAACGGGCTCATGACATCTTCGATTTAGAGAAGAGTCTGTTAGGGAAACTATTACGTCGACGTCGGGAATCACTCAGTAATCTTTCCACCCCGTTGATTGTGCTGGCTCATAATTTGACGCCGAGTGAAACAGCGAAGTTGGATCCCCGGTTCGTTTTGGGATTTGCCACGGAAATCGGGGGTCCCGGATCACACACAGCTATTGTGGCGAAGGGTTTAGAGATTCCTGCCGTCGTGGCTACGGGGCAATTCCTCGCAGATGTTTCCGGTGGGGATGTTGTGATTGTCGATGGCGATCATGGTCAGGTGATTATACAGCCGGATAAACCAACGTTGGCTCGGTATCGAGATGAAGTGGAACACCATCGATCTCAGGCGGCGGAATGGTCTGTATTACGAGATCAGCCAGCAGTGACGACCGATGGTACGGAGATTCAGTTGGGAGCGAATATTGAGTTTCCCCACGAAGTGGCAACCTGTTTGGAACGAGGAGCTTCCGTGATCGGTTTATACCGAACCGAGTTTTTGTATCTTGGCGTTGAAGAGGAACCCACCGAAGAGGATCATTTCGTCGCCTACACGCATGTGATTGAAAGTATGGCTCCGCGACAGGTTGTGATTCGTACACTTGATTTAGGTGCAGACAAAATGGGACAGTTGCCGCTGCACGAAGAAGAAAACAACCCTTTTTTGGGTGTGCGTAGCATACGTTTGTCGCTGCGGAATTTGGATTTGTTTCGTATCCAGTTACGAGCGGCATTACGTGCCAGTGCACTGGGTAGTGTACGAATCATGTTCCCCATGATTTCCACTCTGGATGAATTGCGGCAAGCGAAAATGCTGCTGATCGATACGATGGAAGATCTTGGTGAAGACGGATTTGATTATGACGAGAACGTAGAAGTCGGGATGATGGTAGAGGTGCCATCTGCCGTGATGATGCTTGATAAGCTTCTCCGGGAGGTAGATTTTATCAGCATCGGTACGAATGACCTGATTCAGTATTGTCTTGCTGCAGACCGTAGTAATAGTGGCGTGACGAATTTGTATCGGGCCAGCGATCCGGCAGTACTGCGATTGATTGAAACAACGTTGAAACAGGCTAACGCAGCCAAAGTTCCGGTGAACTTGTGCGGCGATATGAGTACACAACCAAAATATATTCCCCTGCTGTTGGGTTTAGGCCTTCGCTCGATGAGTTTGCCACCCAGTGCGATCCCGGAAATCAAACAGGTTTGTCGTAGCCTCAATATTAAACAATGCGGGGAGATTGCAAAACGAGCAATGTTGCTCGACAGCGCCCGTGAAGTCGATACATTTTTGGCCCAGGAAATCAGGCAAGTGATGCCTGACCTTGCACCCTGACCAAGGGGAAGCAATGGCCAAGGGTCAAACAATAAAACAAATGGAAAAAATTATGAAGAAAGAAATGATTATCAATGTATCGCAACCCGAAGAATGTCGGGTGGCGGTCATCGAAGATGGACAACTCGAAGAGTTGTATGTCGAACGGGCCAGCCAGGGAAACTGTGTTGGCAATATTTATAAAGGTAAAGTCGTCAATCTGGAACAGGGGATCCAGGCGGTTTTTGTTGATTTTGGCATTGGCAGAAATGGCTTTTTGCATATTAGTGATGTTGAACCGCAATACTACCGACAAGGTGGATTTGATCCCAACAAACCGATTGATCAGCAAAACGGTAAAAAACCGGATGCTCGGCGATCCGGCCGCGGACAACGCCGCCATTTCAATGGTGGCCGACCTCGTGTGAAACCGCCGATACAGGACATTTTCAAGAAAGGTGATGAAGTACTTGTACAGGTCATCAAAGAAGGCATTGGCAATAAAGGCCCTACCTTGTCTACCTATCTCAGCATTCCAGGCCGCTATCTGGTACTGATGCCTTCGTTGGGTCGGGTCGGCGTGTCCCGAAAGATAGAAGATGACAAAGCAAGACGTAAATTGAGGGATATTCTGGTGGACCTGGATCCACCAAAAGGTTTGGGTTTTATTGTCCGCACAGCCGGTCTTGGAAAAAACCGTAAAGACCTGTCTCGGGATATGGCTTATTTGATCCGCCTCTGGAAAGCGATCGTTCGTCGTGTCAAGAAAACGCAGGCTCCGGTAGACATTTACGAAGAGAGCGATATTATCATTCGCACCATGCGGGATACCGTGAACTCAGATATGGACTCGATTTATATCGATCAAAAGGCGGCGTATGAACGTGCTAAGAATTTTCTTGAGATGATCATGCCCCGGTTTGTCGATCGCCTTCACTACTATGGCGGCAAGCAACCCATTTTTCATAAATATCAACTCGACCAGGAAATCGCAAAAATTTATAAACGCGAGGTCAAGCTGCGTGAAGGGGGTTCTATCGTGATTGACCCCACAGAAGCATTGGTGGCGATTGATGTCAACAGCGGGAATTTCCGGACCGAAGGTAGTGCGGAAGTCGCGGCTTATAAAATGAATCTGCAGGCGGCCAAAGAAATCGCCAGACAACTTCGATTACGTGACCTGGGTGGCGTGATTGTTAATGACTTTATTGATATGCGGATGGAGAAACATCGGCGAGGCGTTGAGCGGGCATTGAAGGATGCGATGGATCGGGACCGGGCGCGTACAAAAATCCTAAGAACCAGCCCGTTTGGACTGATTGAAATGACGAGGCAACGAATCCGACCTAGCCTCAAAAGAAGTGTCTATGACGATTGCCCATGTTGTTCGGGACGAGGATTGGTGAAGACAGCGGAGAGTATGGCGATTGAAGTCATCCGAAAACTAATGATTGCAAGTCGCAAAAAAGAGATTACGCGGGTTACGGTTACGGTACATGAAGCCGTTGCCGCTTATCTGAAAAGCAAAAAACGTACCGAGATCATGGACCTGGAAGAAATAGGTGACATGGCGGTCGAAGTTTTGAGTACCGATGGACTGTATCCGGAACATCTGGAATTGGAAGGTCGCAATAAAAAAGGAAAATCGGTGCGGATATGATTTCCAATCGATGACGGCATTCGCGTTCCGGTGTTAGGCCTGGAAAAATAAACCGACGGGATAGCTCGGAGGTCTGGAAAGTTATTAGATTCCGCAATTAGCCCCTCGACGAAATAGAATTTATCCTCTATTTTTAATAGTTCCTATCGTGCTCGATGGGCGCCTCAAGGGGTGCTTTCCATTCGGCTCGGTGATACAGAATCATGGGAACGGAGAGCTCGTTTTTGCAGCTCAGCAAGTCGTTCTATTACAACAGCAGAATATTTTCTTAGGTATTTAGAGCGTTATGTACGCAATCATTGCCGACGGTGGCCGTCAATACAAAGTGGAAGAAGGTCAGGAACTGGAAATCGATCTGCGCGATGCAGCGGCGGGCGAACAAATTACATTTGACCGCGTGTTAACGATCTCCGGTGAAGAGGGTATCAAGGTTGGCCAACCGGTTGTCGAAGGTGCTTCAGTTACGGCTGAAGTTCTGGATGAAATCAAAGGCGACAAGCTTTACGTACAAAAGTTTCGCCGTCGTAAGAATTCTAAACGTCGCACGGGTCATCGCCAGCGTTATACCAAAGTGCGCGTCTCCAGCATTACCAGCTGAGAGTTTTTCTCCTTCCAGTAACGTGATCAGGAAGAAGAATCCGGCATCGGTTTTTCGTGTAGTGCTGCATGTTGCTCATCGTCCTCGGGACGATTGTCATGTCCCTTACCGGCCGTGAATTCAATGTGATCCAGAAATTTCACATTGGCACATTCATCGATTTCATCCATTTGACAAGCGGCGTGGTCAGGGATGAAAAATCGAAATGGTCCACCAGCGGCAGTCTCCAGTGGTGCACCTTCTACGTGATGTACTACCAAGCCCCGGTTTCGTACCGCCGAGAGAGGGATACTTGCATGGAAATCATCCAGTGTCCCGTGGAGGCCCAGATGTGTGGCTTCAGGTGTGGGCTGGCATAATTCAATAATTCCTAGCAGGGTTACGGCCGCACCAGTACGATTTGGAAGCAATGCACTAATACAAGGTATTTGATGCTGTTCCGGCAGGGCTTCTAATTGCTGTGCCGTGAGTGCCAGTGGATTTGTCACTTGTCCGGAGATTTTTAATTGGGGGGAAACTGCGTCCATAGAACGGTGATCCATCGTTAGCATGAGATATTAAAGGTTATTGTTTGAAGTGCACAATTTGATTTTTTTCCAGCATGGCTTCCGTCGATGCTTGTTGGGTAATACGGCATACGGCAATTTTTTCTTTAATACTGACGACGGTGAGGTCACAAACGGGAACCATAACGACATCCAGCACGGCTCCAGTTTGTGGATCGGTGATGGTTTTACCCACCCGTGACACGACCAACTCGTCTCCGACTTCCAGTCCTGCATTGGCACCAGCATTCAGGTAAACAAGCTGATCGTCAAAATCAGCGATACGTGCTTCCCAAGGGTGATCATTCAGTTTGGCGGTCGTTTTGGCGACTGCCAGCTTGACAGCCCTGGCAACGGCCTTGCCAACGGAGGACGTCTTGATCTTTCCAAAACTCACTCCGAATCCATCAATCTGATTGCGGTGAAATCGGTCATACGCGAATCCCAGATTAACTCCGGATCCGGAGGAGGTTCCCTGAGATTGTTGGGAACTGATGACTTGTCCCGTGCTGGTGTCAATGACGCGCAAAATAATATTAGCCTTAGCCGTGGTTCGTGATGTTCCTAATACAACATCAACGTTGTCACCAAGTCCCAGTTCACCAAGTCCAATTTGTAATCCCCGGCTGGATCGCTGATCCACATTAGTGACCGTTATTTCAAAGATCAGTTGAGCGCCTATATGTCTTACATTTTCAAACATATTTGCTTCCATCTCTAATGCTTGAATATTTAAACGCTCCACCACAATAAACTGATGGGAGTTTACCAGCTCATCGACCACTAACTCATCCACGCCTGGAAATCTAAAATCCGGTTGATATTTGGGCCACACCGCAACGGTTTTGAGAGGTCCCCGTGGTTTTGCCTGTTCGGTAACCAACGCGGGCATGGGGTCAGCGGTACGATTTGGTTTAGGTCGCTTATAACGGATCCCTTTGGGAACGGCCTGAATGGTACCGTTACTTAAACCGATGCTAACGAACAGCGCAACGAGGAACAACGACAGATAAGTGCGGGTTGGCATCATGTCAGGACTCCTTCATAAAATGATGAGCATAAGCCGGGATCAGGTCATTCTAGGCCGTAGGTTCCGGCGGGGGGTATATGGATCCCGGTTAATCGGGCGATACGGTTGTTTCCGATAAATCGCGGCTCAATGGTAATATGCACGCAAAAATTTCCACGACTCTCATCATAATTGACTCCGGCACGTACCAGCAGGGATTCACCGATACGGACCAATGACAAACTTTGTCCGATATTACCGGTATCTCCAAGATCAAACGAAGATCCCAGAATCGCGATCCACTTTTGAGACATTTTGTAGCTGGTGGTGGCATTAATAATATGACTTGAAATCGGACCGTCGATCATCCGGTATCCAACAAACAGGCGGCCGTTTTCCGGCCGACTGATCACCCCTCCAACACTGGCGGTTCGGAGACCGCCGCTGAAAAAGTCAAAATACCCATCGGACAGTAAGGTAAAGCGATCGCCGAGGTGCCAGCGATAATCATAATCAAACATTCCGGCATTCTGGCCCTCATTATTTTCTGAATCTGCAAAGAACAGCATTTCTGCATTGAGTACCATCCAGTCGACAACATGTTCCTTTCCCGCACGTCCCCGTTTGGTTTGCCACCGTTGTTCGGTGGCAAGCCGGATCGTCATGGCATCATCGGCAATTTCCGTTACGGGTGACGTCACGAGTCCCTGCATGTTATTGCGGTAGGCATACAGTCGTTCATCC
>JAYZPA010000050.1:0-38680 GCA_036150515.1 Planctomycetota bacterium | reverse complement strand
CTTTTTGAAAAGATAAAGATTGATGAGAAAAACGCATTTACTGATTGGTTTGCTGGTACTGACATGGCTGGTTGGTGTGGCTCGAGCTGCGGATCAACCCAATGTCCTGTTCTTGATTTGTGATGACCTGAATTGTGATGTAGGGTTGCATCAGCATCCGCAGGTTAAGACGCCGAATATGGACGCATTAGCGGAACGGGGGGTTCGATTTCAAAACGCGCATTGCCAGTTTCCATTGTGTGGTCCCTCACGTATTTCATTCATGACGGGGATGTATCCCGATCAAACTCTGGTTCACCGTAACGCCGTTTACCTGCGTGAACATACTCCGAATGTGCTGACGATTCCCCAGGTCTTTCGTTCCGCCGGTTATTTTGCCACCCGCGTCGGGAAGATCTATCACTACAATGTTCCCCGGCATATTGGAACCAGTGGTCATGATGACCCCTATTCATGGAATCAGGTATTCAATCCACGAGGTCGAGATAAAGATGATGAGGATCTGATATTTACTTTGCGGAAAGGCACTTTTGGGGGAACCTTAAGCTGGCTGGCAGCCGAAGGTACTGATGCCGAACAGACGGATGGCATCGCCGCTTCCATCGCTGTGCAACAATTGAAAAAACATGCCCGGCAAAAGACCCCGTTTTTTATGGCCGTTGGGCTGTACCGCCCCCATACGCCTTATGTTGCCCCCAAAAAATACTTCACGATGTACCCCACTACAAAAATCAAAGTTCCCACCGTGCCGGAAGGGTATTTTGAGACCATCCCTAAACCGGCGAAAACCACATTAACGCGTAAGAAGGAACAATTGAACCTGACGGAGGATTTAGCTCGTCAGGCAATTCAGGCATACTATGCCTCGATTACGTTTGCCGATGCTCAACTGGGGATTGTCCTGCAGGCCTTGAAGGACACCGGACTGGAAGAAAATACCATCGTCGTTTTCACTTCGGATCATGGCTATCACATGGGTGAGCACGGTCACTATCAAAAGACGACACTATTTGAGAATGCGACACATGTCCCGCTGGTCATTGCCGGTCCGGGCGTTACGCAACGTGGGAAAGTGGCTTTGGGGCCTGTTGAAATGGTGGATATTTATCCGACTTTGACCACACTGGCGGGACTCAAAACTCCTGCCGCGGTTTCCGGTAAGAGTCTGACACCGATGTTGACCGACGTATCTCAGAGTGTGCGTGCTTCGGCGATCACACAGTATGGACAGGGGTACAGTATACGAACCACGCGTTATCGGTATACCGAATGGGGACCTCAGGGTAGTTTAGGCGCCGAGTTGTATGATCACCAGAGCGACCCGGAGGAAATGCACAACCTGGCAAAGGAACAGAGCCAGTCCGCAACGCTCAGCGAATTATCCGATTTACTGCATGTCCGAATTGCCGAAGCAAATGAAGTGCCCCAGGGAATTCGTCAGATTGAATTTGATATCAGGCGCAACGTACCTCAACCCAATCCTTAACCCGTGCCATGGTATCCATCAGGAGGTTACACGGATTACCGTGATCCTTCGCCCAAACGCTAACCGGGTTACATCAGAATGTCGTGTACCACATCCCCATGGACATCGGTCAGGCGGTAATCGCGGCCCTGGAATCGATACGTCAGTCGTTCATGATCGATTCCCAAACAGTGCAGAATGGTGGCATGAAAGTCATGAACATGAACCGGATTTTCTGCGATGTTATAGCAGAAGTCATCCGTCTTCCCGTATTCGATGCCGGGCTTAATGCCTCCACCGGCCATCCATAGGGAGAAGCAGCGAGGATGATGATCCCGTCCAAAGGCAGCGGGGTTTCCCTGAGCGAATACGGTTCGGCCAAACTCACCACCCCAGATCACCAGTGTGTCCTTCAGCATGTCCCGTTGTTTCAGATCGGCAATCAATGCGGCCGACCCCTGATCGGTCTCTTTCGCGATACCGGGCAGGTGCTTTTGGACATTACTGTGGTGATCCCAGCCACGGTGGAAAACCTGAATAAAACGGACACCCCGTTCGGCCAGTCGTCGAGCCATGAGACAATTTGCCGCATGGGTGCCGGGAATTTTTGCATCCTCGCCGTAAAGCTGGAACGTGCTCTCCGGTTCGTCCGATATATTTACCAGATCAGGCACGGACGTTTGCATACGATAGGCCATTTCATACTGTGCAATCCGTGCCTGGATCTCCGGGTCACCGATTTCCTGCTGCCGAATGCGATTGAGTTTCGCAATCTGATCGAGTAATGGGCGTAGCTTGCCCGGCGGCATGCCGGCCGGATCCTTTAGATACAGTACCGGGTCGCCCTGACTACGGAACTTTACGCCCTGATACTTGGATGGCAGGAACCCGCCGCTCCATAAGCGGTCGTAGAGCGGTTGTGCCTGTGAAAACGTATTTTGACTCAGCATGACGACAAAAGAGGGCAGATCTTCGGTTTCACTGCCAAGTCCGTAACTGAGCCAGGAGCCCAGACTGGGACGGCCCGGCTGCTGGTGCCCCGACTGAAAAAAGGTGATCGCCGGATCATGATTAATTGCTTCGGTATGCATGGAGTGCACAAAGCACATCTCATCAACCACACCGCCGAGGTGTGGCAGCAGTTCACTGAGAAAACGCCCGGATTCACCGTGTTGACTGAACGCATAAGGCGATTTGATTATCGGAAATTTAGCTTGTCCGCTTGTCATGCCTGTCAGACGCTGACCATCGCGCACACTGTCCGGTAGTGGTTGCATGTGCAGCTTTTCGAGCGATGGTTTGTGGGCTAACAGATCAATTTGGGATGGTGCCCCGGACTGTAATAAATAAATGACTCGTTTTGCGGTGGGGGCAAAGTGGGGCAGGTCGGGAAGGCCCTGGGATGTCGACGGACCTTGGGAACCTTTTTGTCCCTGAACCTCCCCCTGCAACAGGCTTGCCAGTGCGGCCGTACCAATCCCGGTCGCCGAGCGGCTAAAGAACTGCCTGCGATTGGATAAGAGTTGTGAGGTCAGAATCGGATGCGTCATCGGGTTCAGCCTTTGGTAATTGCTTCGTCTAAGTTCAGTAACATCCGGCAAACCATGGTCCAGGCGGCCCAGGTGGCCGTATCGAGATTCGGGTCGGCGGCCGAATCTCCAACCGTCAGAAGCTGATGAGCGGCTGGCAGGTCGTTTGAAAAAGAGGTTGCTTGTTTATGGAAAACGGATTCCATCACATCGATTTCCTTTTTGGTGGGTTTTCGACCGGTCACCAGACGAAAGCCCAGGATGATTTTTTGTCGGGGATCAGGACCCGCTTCGTTCATCATTCGTCCAGCCAGATGTCTCGCTGCCTCAACAAACTGGGGAGCGTTCAACAGTAACAGTGATTGCAACGGTGTATTGGTGCGGGACCGTTGGATGGTACAGAATTCGCGCTCCGGCGCATCGAGTGTTTTGAGCATTGGAGAAGGAACGGTTCGTTTCCAAAACGTGTACAAACTGCGTCGGTATAGATCATCCCCGGTGGCCTGCGGATATTTTCGGGAATACCCGGGGCGGTTATTTAATTCCATCCAGATTCCTGCTGGTTGATAGGGATAGACGCTCTTACCACCGACTTGATGGACCAGGAGGCCACTAACCGCCAACGCGTGATCTCGAATTTCCTCAGCAGAAAGACGGATCCGCGGTCCCCGGGAAAGCAGACGGTTGTCCGGATCCTGTTGATAAGCAGCGGATGTTGTGCGGGAAGACTGACGGTAGGTGGCGGACATGATGATGGTCTTTAAACTGCGTTTCACATCCCAATCATGGTTCTGAAAGTCCAACGCGAGCCAGTCCAGCAGTTGAGGGTGGCTGGGTAGTTCTCCCTGAGTTCCAAAGTCCTCCAGAGTTTTAACCAAACCTGTGCCAAAGAGCCGTTGCCAATATCGGTTGACGGCAACGCGAGAAGTCAACGGGTGATTTGGCTGCATGAGCCATTGTGCGAACCCGAGTCGGTTGGGGGTGGTCTCCGGCGGAAGATCCGGCAATATAGCGGGTACGCCAACCTGTACTTCTGTCGTAGGTTCGTTGTACTGTCCCCGGTTGAGAACAAAAGTCTTTCTTGGCGCCGGCATATCACGCATAACCATAGTCGCTGGAAAAGCACTCGTTTTTTTTGCTCGTAAAGCAGCGATCTTATCGGTGAGTTGTTTTTTAATACTATGGTTCTCCAGATAGTACTGGGTCAGCATCTGAGTTTGGACAGGACTACGCTGGGCTGCACTAATTTTTGCGATTTGCAGTATGGATTCCGGTACGGACTGGAACTGCAGCGTCCTGGGGTCGTCGGTCGTAATGGACAGTCGGGGTCGCCCAATGCCATGAGTTCCGAAGTTTGCTTCATGCCGCAGGCGAAAATGAAGTTGGATTCCGGATGGGTTGCCAAATGCTTTCTCCGCCACAAAGATAGCGGTGGCCGGTTGTTTTCGAGTGGGGCCGTCGACCGCCCAGCCATTGTTATTGGCGACCGTACCATCAATCGTATTATTGACATGGTAATTGGCCTGATTGTAGTCTGCTAAAGCGCGGGAAAAACGAATGACCTGTTCGGTTTGAACGTCATCACCGGTGGTAACCCGCAATTCAAACTCGCTGAGAACAAAATTGGAATTTGTGTGTCGTCCGGGGCCACCGGCAGGCAGCGATTCGTGCGTCAGGCATTCAAGACGAATTCCGGTGATGTTTTCACGCGAGGAGGTTGCAGTGATATCATAGATATCCGTGGCCGGATTGGGTGGCCCGGCCAGTATCGAATGATCCGGGAGCTGAACCAGTGACGAACCGCCGCTGGAGGTCATGGTTTTCGGTTCCAGTACATGCCACTGCGTTTCACTTGCAGTGAGTTGCTTTGTCCAGATTTCGAGATCCGCAGCGATGTCACGAGGTTTCGCTAATTCGTCTTCGAGCTGTTTGATTTGCTCATCGATTTCCCGGTGCTGCGTGTCGGCCAGTGGCGAGACGATGGTTGCACGTGGGTCGAATCCACTATTTCCCTTTTCAGGAACCTGATTGAAATAGGCAAACAACTGGTAGAATTCCTGCTGGGAAAGAGGATCATATTTATGTTCATGACAGCGGGCACAGCCGACGGTCATGCCCAGCCAAACAGCACCGGTGGTAACGAGACGATCCATAACATATTCGACTCGGTATTCTTCACTGATGATTCCTCCCTCGATTGTGATTGCATGGTTCCGGTTGAATCCGGTTGCGAGCTGTTGTTGCGGGGTTGCATCGGGAATGAGATCACCGGCCAATTGTTCGATGGTAAACTGGTCAAAGGGCATGTTCGAGTTGTAGGCATGGATGACCCAGTCCCGCCAGACCCATTGAGTGCGTTCGGTATCGTATTGATATCCGTTAGTGTCGGCATAGCGCGCGAGGTCTAACCAATAGCGTGCCATATGTTCGCCATAGGCGGATGATTTCAGATAACGGTCGACCATCCGCTCGTAAGCATGAGGCTCTTTGTCGGCAAGGAATTGATCGATCTCGGCCAGCGTCGGAGGTAGTCCGGTTAAATCAAAAGCGACCCGGCGAATCAGGGTTTCAGGATCGGCCTGCGTATTGGGTTTCAATTTGGACTGTTCCAAACGTGCCAGGACAAACTGGTCAACGGGATTTCGAACCCATTCGGTGTTTTTGACGACAGGCGGGTTGACCGGCTCAGGAGCCAGGAATGACCAGTGTTGCTGGTATGCCGCTCCCTGATTGATCCACTGAATGATGGTATTCGTCTGAATTTCTGTCAGAGCACGATGTCCAGTCGGTGGCATCCGTTGGTCTGGGTCTTTGCTTTGGATGCGGCGCAGAATCCCGCTCGTGGCAGCGTTTCCAGCCACGATAGGTACAACTCCGGACGGTGTCTCCCGTAGTGCGTCGGCCCGGACATCCAAACGCATGTCGGCTTCTCTGGCCGCGGCATCCGGACCGTGGCAGCTAAAGCAATTCTGAGAGAGAATGGGTCGGATGTCGCGGTTATATTGGATCTCTACTGGTTCCGCGGCGAGAACAACGGAGAACATCACGATTGAAAAAAGAGCTGTAAGATTGCAAAACCGCATACGTCGCACAGTCATGTCTCCTGCCTGTTGTCCGTGGATAGCGAACAGAGTAAATACGGAACGTTCTGCATTCTATTGTATCGAAGGTATAGTTGAATGCCTAATGGTGGTTGTGGTACTTTCAATGGATACAACGATACTCGGAAATGGAATCAAAGAATGAATCAAAAATGCATTAGGTTGGCACGTCCTATTGTCCTGATTATGGTCGCTGCGGGGTTCTGTACCGAAGCCGTTGCTATACAGCTCAATCCGGCGGTATCCCCGCCACCGCTGCAGCGTGATGCTGAAGGTGAATGGGTGGAGTCGTTGCAACGCACCCTCAATGCGCGACTGACACCCTCTCCGAATTTGAGTATTGATGGTTCGTTTGGACCAAATACGGAGCGGGCGGTCAGGTTGTTTCAGGGGGCACGTGATTTGAAAATAACAGGTCGTGTGGATAGGACGACCTGGATGGCTCTGGGAACCTTGATTACACAGGACGAAGTGATCGATGATGTAGATCAGTTCAACCGTGAACGGCTGCCGCGAGCGCCCTACGACGGGCTGAAGGGGATGCCGTTTTTAACGTGTAAAGCCTGGGTGATTGCAGATGCCAGAACGGGTAAAGTGCTGTGGGGTGACAATCATCAGACGGCTTTGGATACGGCCAGTACCACGAAGATCATGACGGCCTATCTGGTGCTGTCTCTGGCCAGGCAACACCCGGAGATCTTGCGAGAAGATCTGGTGTTTTCTGAACGAGCCGATCGTACCCCTGGAAGTACCGCCGGTGTTCGTCAGGGGGAACGAATCTCCATTGGTGAATTGTTATACGGATTACTGCTTCCCTCGGGCAACGATGCATCGGTTGCGCTGGCCGAGCATTTTGGCGGGAGGCTCCATGGGAACACCGACGCTGTGGCAGAGGAAAGCTATGATCTGTTTATCCAAACCATGAATGCAACGGCCGAAGATCTGGGGATGGAGCAGAGCCATTTTGAAAACCCGCATGGCCTGACCGCGAAAGGGCATCAGTTGTCGGCTTCGGATTTGGTGAAGTTAGCGTATGCTGCTTTTCAAATGCCCGTGTTTCGTGATTATGTGATGACGCGACAACATGCAGTGCGTGTGACTGCCGGGGATGGATCCCAACGTGTGCTGAGGTGGAAAAATACAAACCGATTGCTTGGAATTTCCGGATATGATGGAGTGAAGACAGGAACGACCACCGCTGCCGGGGCATGTTTGGTTTCGCATGGTGTACGAGGTTCACAGGAATTGTTCGTGGTCGTGTTAGGAGCATCGGGATCAAGTGCCCGTTATGCCGACAGCCGCAATTTATACCGGTGGGCGTGGAATCAACTGCAACGAAAAAAAGGGTTGCGTCGTAACCGGCAGGCGCAATGAGCCATATTTCCACTGCGCAGGTGATTCAGCGTAGGATAAAATGAAAAAGAGACGGTAAGTACCAGAGCCTTGATCTAAGAGAAGAAACGAACCATGGATACAGCTATTTTCAGCGGGTGTATACCCGCCATCATGACGCCCTGTAAATCGGATCGCACGCCTGATATTGACGGACTGGTGCGCAAGGCACAGCAGTTAATGGACTGCGGTATGAATGGGGTGGTGTATTGTGGTTCGATGGGTGACTGGCCTTTATTAACGGATCAGCAGCGTCAGCAGGGTGTGGAACAATTATGTCAGGCAGGGATTCCTGTCGTCGTGGGGACAGGTGCTCAGAATTCACGACTCGCCGCAGAGCATGCTGCCCATGCTGAAAGTGTCGGGGCCCGCGGGTTGATGGTGATCCCGCGTGTGCTCTCCCGGGGCACATCCGCAATCGCACAACGGCATCACTTTGCCGGTATTCTGTCAGCGGCACCGAATACGCCGGCTGTCATTTACAACAGTCCTTACTACGGGTTTGAAACCCGAGCGGAGTTGTTTTTTGATTTACGCCGCGAATTTTCCAGTTTAGTGGGATTCAAGGAATTTGGAGGTGCTGAAAGCCTGAGTTATGCTGCCGAACATATTACCAGCGGCGATCCGTCACTGGCACTGATGGTGGGTGTGGATACTCAGGTTGTTCATGGTTATGTTCAGTGCGGGGCCGTGGGGGCGATCACCGGGATTGGAAACGCGCTGCCGCTTGAGGTCCTTAGACTGATTGAACTGGCTAGTCAGGCTGCCGCCGGGGATGTGCAGGCACGACGCTATGCTCAGGAACTGGAACAAGCATTGCTGGTGCTGTCGACGTTCGATGAAGGCCCTGATTTGGTTTTGGTGTACAAGTACCTGCTGGTGCTCAATGGGGAAAGTGAATACGCTTTACACTTCAACGAAACCGATGAATTGTCTGACAGTCAAAAGGGATTTGTTGAACAGCAATATCGACTGTTCCAGACATGGTGGTCCAGCTGGGATGGCAAAGCAGGCTAATCCAAAGGCGCGGTTTCCCGAGGACGGAGGCTGAGTAATTCAGGATTACTCGTCATGCAGACGGATGACGATCGGTAGCTTTTCAGCCTCAGCGACGAAGACCATCGAAATACTGTTGACACAGTGTCGTGTGTCTTTGTCGGTGAAGCCTTCTCCCAGAAAGACATGTCCCAGATGCCCCAGGCAGTTGCTGCAGATGATTTCAGTACGCCGGCCATCGGCATCGGCAATTCGCGTGACGGCATCCTGAATTTCATCGTCAAAGCTGGGCCAGCCGCACTGACTGTCAAATTTATCGGATGATTCGTACAGCGGTGCATTGCAACGGCGACAAATGTAGGTGCCCGTGGCATGATTGTCCGTTAATTTCCCGGTTCCGGCACGCTCGGTTCCCTTATGAACCAGTACGTACTCTTCTTCCGCGGTGAGTTCGTTATATGATTGAGGTGATTCTTCCGACACAGCGGTTTCCTTGTGAGACGAACTGGACTGCTCAGGTGGAGATTTTGTGCCCTCGGTGGTGACACTCGCCTGGTCTTGACTGGCAAGACACCCGGCTAGAATCAAGCTGAGCAGGATCCATGGTGATTTTGTTTTCATGGGATTCATTCTTTGAGCGTTCGCGTCGTCCCTGACGCTCCAATTTTACGATAAACCAAGCGGTATTGTAAACCGTGCCTGTCTCAGGGAGATGAATCCGTTTTGGCAGCGTGAACGAAGTGATATTGATATAATGAAGTGATCTTCCTTTCGTTCATTTACCCCCGGGTTTGGTTGTATGCAGAGACGTTTGTTTTTACGAGACGGTAGTTTGCTGCTGCTTAGTGGAGCCGCCATGCTTGAGACATCCTCTCAGGTGATTGCCGATAGTGAGGATCCGGCTGTTGTCCGGTTTGGTCTGATCACAGATTTGCATTATGCGGATAAGGAACCCTCTGGCTCGCGTCATTACCGGGCGTCGATTGCTAAATTGCAGCAGGCAGCGAAGCAATTCAATGAAACCCAACCCGATTTTCTGGTTGAACTTGGCGATCTGATCGACGCGGCGGCGGATGTCCCAACAGAAATGAAGTATCTGTCGCGGATCTCGAAAGAGATGGCCATGATTCAGGCTCCCAAACATTATGTCTTGGGTAATCACTGTGTAGATACACTTACTAAAAAAGAATTCCTGGGCGGCGTGGGACAGGAAAAGTCGTTTTATTCATTCGATCGGGGCGGTTATCACTTTGTGATTCTCGATGCCTGTTTTCGAAGTGATGGTACACCTTATCAGCGGAAGAATTTTCAGTGGACGGATCCGAATATCGCTGCGCACGAATTGAAGTGGCTCAAAACAGATTTAGCATCTACGGCGAAAAAGACCATTGTCTTTGTACATCAGCGACTGGATGATGCCGGCGTTCATGGTGTCAGAAACGCTGCCGCGGTACGAAAAATCATGGAGGACTCGGGTCAGGTCCTCGCTGTGTTTCAGGGACACAGCCATCAGAATGAACACCAGGAAATAGGTGGAATTCATTACTGTACGATGGTGGCGATGGTGGAGGAGTCCTTTGAAGTGAGTAATGGATACAGCACGGCGTCGGTGTTGAAAAATGGCACCATTCGAATTACAGGATTTCGAAAACAGAATTCCTACACATGGAACAGTAAAGGTTAGTTTCCCTGTTCTGAGTCTTTTCAACAGAGGACAATCCGGGGTGGGCGGAGTCGTGGTTACGAGAGAGTTTTTTATAGGGAAGTCCGAAATGATGTTCTTTAAAGTCTTGACTGTGTTGAGTCTGATGTTTTGGTATTCGGTATTCACCGAGGCACATGACGCCGATGAGAAACCTAAACAAGTGACTCATCAACAGCGGTTTACCGCAACGGCGATGCCGGATCGAATCTTGTTGAGCTGGCAGGCGAATCCGGCTACTTCGTTTAGTGTAACGTGGCGCACAGATACCACGGTTGATGTTGGGATTGGCGAGATCGCTGTAGCAACGGACGGTCCGAAGTTTGTCGACAAAAGAACGAAGGTGGAGGCGACGCGTGTAACCTACAAACCGGAATTCGGTGCCGTCCATCACTTTACGGCGGCATTTGATCATCTTGAACCGGATACCCAATATGTCTATCGTGTTGGCGATGGCGTCAATTGGAGCGAATGGATTCAGGTACGTACGGCATCGGATCAACCCCGCCCGTTTCGATTTGTCTATTTCGGGGATTCACAAAATAGTGTCTGGTCGATGTGGAGTCGTGTCGTGCGTCAGTCCTACAAAGATGCCCCTCAGGCTGCATTCTTTTTGCATGCCGGAGATCTGGTCAATAAAGGAAATTCAGATGGAGAATGGGGTGAATGGTTTCAGGCGGGTGGATTTATCCACAGCCATACGCCATGCTTAGCCAGTCCTGGTAATCATGAATATAGTTCCGGTCTGTCGAAGCATTGGCGGCCCAGTTTTGCCTTCCCGGAAAATGGTCCCGAAGACCTTTTGGAGACGGTTTACTATGTGGATTATCAGGGGATGCGTCTGGTGGTGCTTAACAGTAATGCGGATGTCGCGGTTCAGGCCGCATGGCTGGAATCCGTCCTGGAAAAGGACCCGCAGAAATGGACCGTCATTTGCTTTCACCACCCGATTTATTCCTCCGCAGCAGGTCGTGATAATTCCAAACTGCGGGATGCATGGCAGCCTTTGTTTGACAAATACAAGGTGGATCTGGTTTTACAGGGACATGATCACACCTATGCCCGGTCGGGTTTAATGACGTGGGAAAACGTGCCCACGGGGGTGACAAAACGAACCGACCGGGGCACCGTTTATGTTGTCAGTGTGAGCGGGCCGAAAATGTATAAACTGGGAAAACGTCCGTTTATGAAACGAACGGCCGAGGATACTCAGCTGTTTCAGGTCATCGAGGTCGCCGGCGATGAAATTCGCTACGAGGCACGAACTGCCCG
The DNA here is from genome assembly GCA_036150515.1 of Planctomycetota bacterium. Lineage (GTDB taxonomy): Bacteria > Planctomycetota > Planctomycetia > Pirellulales > Pirellulaceae > UBA721. Next base: position 27,223 of record JAYZPA010000050.1, on the reverse strand, counting down.
GGGGATCGTCTATGATGCGTTTACGCTGAAAAAGCGTGAGGACAAGGCGAATGAGCTCATCGAACGTGTGCCGGAGGTTCCGGAACAAGTTCGGTCTAAATAAACGGCCACACCGGTTGCGTGATCTGCGTCAAGCAGATTATTTCAACGCATCACACTTATGCAGAGCCATCAGTGAATAGAACGTGCCACTGTAGGTAATGAAATGCCGGGTGTCTTTGTTGAGGCTGCGTGTCCACCAGCGTCCGGAAGTCCGTTGATTGGCTTTGATCCAGTGAATCGCTTTTTGAATCTGAGGATGCGATGCAGGAACGCCGGCATCCCGGAGTACCATCACGGCCAGTCCGGTCTGGTGACCATCGCTGGCTGGATTCATCAAATTCTTCTCTGCTTTGAGCTTTTCTGCGCGGCTACCGCCTCCCCACGTATCCGGGGTGGCAAAGTTCCGCATGGCCCAACCGCCATCGTCGTTTTGATGATTCAGAATCATGGTGATGATATCCTGCTTTTTCTCGTCATCAATCAGCCCTTCCATCCGGGTGGATGCCCATAACAATAATAGTCGCCCGTAATCGTGAGGCGCCTCCTGGACCTGCAGGTATTTTTGGAGTCTGGCGACCTGAACTGCTTGCGCTTCGGAGAGATTGTCTTGAAAACCAGGAGCGGTGGCGATTGCCAGCGCGGCGACGGTTGCCCCGTGATAGGTGCTGGATTCCAACGGAGGCCAGCAGTTGATATTTCCCCAACTGCCGTCGTCACTCTGTACGCTCAGCATCAGATCCAGTGCACTGCGTGTTTCGTCTGTCAAACTGCCTGTGACGTGTTTATCCCATTCCGCCATGCCGTGCGCCATGTAGGCGATCTGAGTTGGTTTGATACCCTGCAACAGAGCGGTCTTCGGCGCCTTTTGGAATTTAGTGACTTCACTGACAAAAAATTCGCGATGGGCCGGGTCGGGCTTGCCCAGGATGGCGGACATGGCCGGCCGCATCTGCATGTAGGCGCCGTTGGTATGGCAGGCGACGCATTTACGCTTGTTTTGCCAGGCCGTCGTCCCCTGTTCGAGATACTCCACGGCTTTATCAAGGTCGAAAGATTCCAGGATAGCCTCATCCGCACTTGCCGCCGGTATCGAAATGCCCTCGTCGGCATACTGAGGTTCAACAGCGAACAGAGTTGAGGCTGAAAAAGACAAGACCAGTGCGATGGAGTGGAAGCAGCGGGACATTGTGATTCTCCGTAGATTAAGGATTATATTTTGACTTGGCCATTATACCAACTTGGAGTCGATGTCGCGGTGAATAATAGGATTCCCGGTCAGGGAAGCCGGCGCTTGAATTGGCACGCTTCGTAAGAGTATACTCGAACAGAGTGTGTGACGATGTCGAGTTCTGTAGGAAACGGGGAGAAGAAGATGACTTATAAGGGTGTCGTTGGTTTATTCCGGGCTGCTGTGGTCAGCATGGTGGTTGCCGTTGCATTGGTGACCAGTCCTCTGGCCGCTGAAAAACCGCTTGTCTTTATCTCGTCGTTTGCGACGGGCGAAGCAGGTGCGATTCATGCGTTTCGTTTGGACCTGGAACGGGGTGCGTTAGCTGCGGTGAACCAGTGGACGGATGTGGAAAATCCATTTTTTCTGGCTCTTTCGGATGACGGAAACCAGTTATATTCGATCCATGCGCCTCAGTTTGGCGGCCCGGATCATAGTGATGTAGCGGCCTATGCCATCCTGGATGCCAATGGAAAACTGGAACTGCTGAATCGTCAGACGGCGTTGGGGACGACAGCATGCTACCTGGACGTTTCTGCCGGTGGCAGGACCGTTGTGGTGGCAAACTACGGTTCGGGCAGCGTGGCTTCGTTTCCCGTAAACCGCGACGGGTCGTTAAAGCCGGCGGCGACATTCGTACAACATCAGGGGATGAGCGTCAATGCAACACGTCAGCAGGCTCCCCACGCGCACTGTTTTGTAATCAGTCCGGATAATCGCTTTGTTTTTTCAGCGGATTTGGGAACGGATCAGATTATTGGGTATCGCTTGGCTGGTCGTACATCTGAATTGATACAACTGGAGTCTCCCGCTGCAACCGCGCCCGGTGCCGGACCGCGGCACTTGACATTCCATCCGTCCGGAAAATATGTTTACGTGATTAATGAGCTGCTCAATACCGTTTCGCTGTTTGACTACGATACGAAGACCGGAAAGCTGACGAAACAGCAGACCATCGCAACCCTGCCGGAGGATTTCAAGGGAACCAGTCATACCGCGGACCTAAAGATCACGCCCGATGGTAAGTTTCTCTACGGTACGAATCGTGGACATGACAGTATTGCCTGTTTCCGGCTGAGTGCCAATGGTCGCCTGTCAAAGATTGCCATTGTGCCGAGCCTTGGCAAAGGTCCACAAAATTTGGCGATTGCCGGAGCAGGGCAGTTGCTGATATGTGCCAATATGCCAGGCAACAATGTGGCGATTTTTAAAATCGATTCGGAAACCGGGAGCCTGACGAGTGTTGGAAAACCAGTGGAACTGACCAGTCCGTCGTGCATTATGATTCGGTAACGTATTTGATCGCTAGCGACGATATAATTTGCTGAGCAGTCGCAGGATTTCCAGGTAGAGCCAAACGATGGTCACCATCAAACCAAATGCGCCATACCATTCGAGGTATTTCGGAGAACCCGCCGCTGCTGCATTCTCAATGAAATCAAAATCCATGCAGAGACTCAGTGCGGCAATCGCAACAATGAACAGGCTGATGCCAATTCCGAGCGGACCCGTGTCATGCAATAGCGGAACGGAAGCCCCGAACATTCCCATAATCAATGACATCATGTACACGAGGCAGATGCCACCGATGGCCGCTGTGATTCCAATGCGGAAGTTCTGAGTGACCTGAATGATCCCCAGACGGTAGATGACGAGCATGACCGCAAAGACGCCGAATGTCAGCATGGCCGCCTGGATTGCAATGCCCTGAGACTGCGCGTTATAGACATACGATGCGGCGCCCAGCAAAAGTCCTTCACACAGAGCGTAAGCCGGTGCAGTGACAAATGCCGTCTTCTTGGAAAAAATGGTAATGATTGCAAATATCAAACCACCGACAAATCCACCAATGATCAAGGGGATTCCAGTGGCCGGATTGTTGTGGATCATCGACCATGAAACCGAACCGGTAATGACGGCAAGCACCAGCAGGATGGCCGTCTTATTTACCGTTCCGGCAATGGTCATTTTTCCTGAAGAAGCGAAATCCTGCTCATGTAATGTGGCAAACGAATTTTCTTTCATTGCCGGATTCGATGATTTGAACATGGTTTTGTCCTGAGTGATGAAATGTAGCGTATAGAACGAATATCGACCTGATTGGGTTCATAAATGAAGTAGAGTTTCATACCACGAACAAAGGGTGCCGTGATAGATAGGGCTGCTCTGTTTTACATCCGGTCATTCCCATTACCAATAACAACAGGATTCGCAGGCAAGATTTCATTTTAGTAGCCCTGAAGCATCGAATATGCATGTCCGTCGTTACCGCAGTTTTTTTACGAGACCTGCCAACAGATTTTTCAGGCTCTTTTCCACTTTGATGTTATCCATTTGCTGCTTGTCCTGAAGCAGTGTATCGAGCTCGTTTTTATCAAGCCACATTCCGAAACAACCCGGACAACGGTCTACACGTACTGGTTTGACGTACGATACATAAATCGTTCGCAGCCCGGTGTCTTCACAGCAGGGGCAGCGTAAATAGCCGTCCAGATTCTGCATCGGCGCCGCTGGGTTTCCAAACTGGTCTTCCAACTCCTGTTCGATGCCCTGGGCACCGGATTCCCTCAGCTTTTCCAGTTCACCGTAATCCAGCCAAATTCCATCACAGCTATGGCACTTGTCAAGGGTGACATCGGCGGCCGGCAGCGAGGACAACATGGCTCCGCATTTTGGGCATTTCATAAGATACCTTCGATGGTCTTCCCGGTCGCCGGCGATGGCAGCCTTTGGGGGCGGTTTGGTTCTGACAGTGTACGGGAAATTCATTATTGCTATTCACGACTGTCCGTCAAAATCATTTGAGGAAAAAGACATTCGCTTGCAGCGAGCATGCATCCCTGAAAACGTTTAGTTCATGATGCCTTGACAGCAAATAAAAAACCGCCGCTTTCCGAATAACCGAAAGCGGCGGTTTGGGTTGCGACAAAAGCGTACGTGCTATTTGTCACTGTACTTGGCGTCCAGCAACCGTCGGATGTCCGGATCGATATCATCCGGGAGTGGGCGTTCAATCACAATCGAGGTGCGATCCAGTACCGTCGGTCCGTTGCGTGTACGAGCAGCCATCACCAGTTGATAGCGTCCGGGAGTGGCACTGCGGGGTGTCAGACACCGGATAACGACCGTTGCTCTGGAGTTGCTGCGAACACCTAATGTGGCACTGCCAATATTGATTCGCCTCAGATCCTCGGTGACCAAAAACAAGTCAATGGCGACGTGGACGCCCTTTCTTCCACAGTTAAAGACGCCTGCTTTAACACCAAAATGCTCGCCGGGGGCGACCATCGATGGACTGCGTAACAGGAAAGCTTTAATGCAATCCCGGTCCTGAACCTGATGATCCCGGCTCCGTTGAGCATGAACCTGTTGGCCTGGTAGAACGAACCCGCTGACGAGTAAGCCGAGCAGGCAGAAAACTGAAATAGAGATGCGCTTAGTCATAGTAGAAACCTTTCGTATTCCGCCCCCGGAATCGTCATGGAAAAACGGAGTTCACTCAGAATTTCCATAAAAGGCTATAACGCAATCACCATGCCAAAACGAAAAGAAAATAATAAATCGTCTAAAAACAGCTATAAATAGGGTATGGTTCCCACCTAAATTATCTGCACGGTCTGCGACGTCATGGACGAGGGCAAAAACATACACCAGATTAGTACAAGTAAGCAAAATTGTACGCTGAATTCCGAGCACATCGATTCCAACGATGACCTTGGAAATACGGTTTCGACATGGTGAGGCTATCGATGGCGTTCTTTTTTATTTATATCTGGTATGTACCCGAGAGCATGGTACAAGTAAATAAGATGAAAGATACGCGATCAACTGAGTAAAAGGAAATCGTTGAATGGAGTCCTCCCGTCCCTATCGAATTCCGGGCATGGAACTGATAGATCACCGTTTTACGCTGCCGCTGGATTATCACGAGCCCGACGCACGCAAGATCAAGGTGTTTGTTCGTGAAGTCCGTGATCTGGATCCGCAGAGTGAGGAGAAGCCTTTGCTGCTATTTCTTCAGGGCGGTCCCGGATTTCGCGCGCCGTTGCCTATCAAAAAAGAGGGCTGGCTCAAACGTGCACTGAGTGAATTTCGGGTGCTCATGTACGATACCCGGGGCAACGGTTTAAGCACTCCAGTCAGCCATCAAACTCTGGCAGCCGAGGGTGACGCTGCTCAGCAGGCGGATTATCTTAAGCATTTTCGAGCCGACAACATTGTGCGTGATGCAGAAGCGATCCGGGCCCATATGAGTCCTGACAAACCCTGGTCGACCATTGGCCAGAGCTATGGTGGCTGGTGTACCACAACGTATTTGAGCCTGCACCCGGAAGGTCTAAAGGAGTGTTTTATTTTTGGTGGCGTTCCCGGACTGGATCGGACAGCCCGTGAAATTTATGAAGGTACGTTTCCGTTTATGGAGGAGCGTAACCGGCAGTATTTTGAAAAGTTCCCGATGGACAAGCAGCGTCTTGTGAAGCTGTGTCGGCACCTGCAGGAGCATGACGTCCGTCTGCCCAACGGGGATCGATTAACCCCCCGCCGCGTGCAGTTGCTGGGTATGAAACTCGGGTTTGCCGGTACGGCCGAAGAACTTCACTATCTGGTCGAGGAAGCATTTGTCCGGGTTGGCGACGAGGATGTGGTCAGTCATACCTTTCTGAAAGGTGTACAGTCAAGCATTCGTTTTGACAGTAATCCCATCTTTGCCATTCTGCACGAAGCGATTTACGCTCAGCGTGCTGCGACGGGTTGGGCCTGTGATGCGGTTCAGAAAGAACATTATCGCCACTATGACGACTACGATGACTTCCGTTTTTATGGAGAAATGATTTTCCCCTGGATGTTTGACGAAATTGGTGAACTCAGGGAAATGAAAGCAGCGGCTGAGATTCTTGCAGCATTTGATGACTGGCCGGAGCTTTACGATAAGGATGTGCTAAGTCAAAATAAGGTTCCGGTGGCTTGTGCCGTGTACTACAACGATATGTTCGTGAACACGCGTTTCACCCGTGAGACGATTGATTTCGTACCCAACATGAAAGGTTGGTATACGAGTGAATTTGAACACTGCGGCCTGCGAACCGGTGGTGAAAAAATATTCTCCCGACTGATCGATCTCGCTCGTGGTGAGGTCGAGCGTTAACCGTCATACGTGTTTTATCAAGCGAGTCAACGATTTGGATCCTTACATTCTTTTATGGAATTTCCTGATTGTCGTGATCTTGTCACTGGCGTTTCTGCAGGAATATTTTTTCGATATCAAGAAGAAGTATCGCAAGGGAACGCTGAAATATATACCACTGCACTTTGTGATTTCAGCATTGGGTATGGCCGTCGCGGCCTGGGGTCTGTTTGGCAAAAATCTCTACGGGGAACGGTATGTGGTGATTGTGGTTGTTATTTTGTTTTGGCTGTTATTTAAAACGAAAAAAAGCTGATCATGGCCGCGTATATTGCTTCGCGATCAGCATCCAATAGTAAACGGTCCATCCACCGCACATGGCGATTCTTTTTTTGCTGGCTTCCCGGATCTTCCGTGTTCTGTCGCGGCGGCGGCTGACAATTCGTTTGCGATCGATGACGAAGTGTGCCGTTTGCTAGATAAACAGCTTATGGATCGGTTCCCCTTCCGCCAGACGATGCGGGCGCCCCAGTTGGTCGTGAATAATCGTTTTGGGATCGATACCAAAACGCCAGTAAATGGTTGCGGCCAGATCTGCCGGTGAAACGGCATCCTGAACCGGGAAGGCGCCGATTTTATCACTCGCGCCCCAAACCGCACCTCCCTGAACACCGCCTCCGGCGAGCGTGAGGCTGTAGCAATCCGGCCAGTGATCGCGCCCGGCATTCCCGTTGATCTTGGGGGTTCGACCAAATTCGCCAAGCGCGATGACCAGGGTTGAGTCGAGTAGCCCACGCTCATCCAAATCGCTGATCAGCGCCGCATAGGCCTTATCCATTGGCGGTACCAGCCGATTTTTGTGTTCTTTGAAATTCTGGTTGTGCGAATCCCAGTTTTGGCCCTGTTGACGGAAATCGTACACATTTACATAGGGAACTTCTGCTTCAACTAATCTCCGGGCGAGCAATAAATTCTGTCCGCGTATTTGATAACCGGCCACATTTCGAACGCCTTCGGCCGGTGCCTCCGGATAAAGACCGTACGCCTCACGAACCGAAAGTGGCTCTTCTTCTATCCGCAGCGCTTTTGCGATTCGTTTGGACTGAATGAGATTCATGGCACGCGTATATAGTTTGTCCAGCTCCTGAGGTTGTTGATATGAATTGAGCAAACTGTCGGCGGTTAATTTCTTCGTGAGCGTACGTCGTTCCCTGAGTCGGCTGATGGACAGGTTTTCCCGTCGGGTAAACAGATCTGCCTGAAAGGTGACCTTCGCTGAATCGCCGTTGATTTGAAACGGATCGTATGCGGAACCTAAGAAACCTCCACCCTGACATGGCGTATCCACAACGTTGTGAAAAACCCAGGGAAGGGCGGCATGGGGCACATCGATATTCATGCCGCGCCGCATGTAAGATACACTCGCCCCGTGACACGGATAAAACTGTTCAATCGGTGCGAATTCTTCCCGATCGCCCTGAGGTGACTGGCGACCGGTTAATGACTCGGTTGAAGCCGAATCGTGTAAGCGATTGGTATGATGCATGCTTCGAATGACGGCAATCTTATGCATGATTTTCGCGTGTGCCGGAAGCAGTTCGCTGACCTGAAGTCCCGGAACGGATGTAGAGATCGGATTGAATTCACCGCGAATATTACTGGGCGCGTCCGGCTTCGTGTCGAACATGTCCAGATGACTTGGCCCGCCATAATAAAAAATGACAATGCAGGATTTGATTCGGGCAGCCGGTAATCCCGTCGGATCATTACCCATGGCATAACGCAACCATATCGGAGAATTCAGGTTCAATCCCAAACCACCGGCGGCGAGTTTGATCACGTTACGTCGACTGAGTTCCATAGGGATCCTTATACGTGCATTTTCTGATTCGATGGTTATCCACGTATCGTCCGTCGGGTGTTCATTGTAACGCAACGGTTACCAAAATGCCGTTACGAAAGATCCTGACGCGTTGCGAAGATTAGATGCTAGCGCTTTATTTAAGGAAAGTTTCCACCACCAACCCGATAGGTTCTTGCGGTACACAGGGGGGAGTGGTTTAGCGACTCCTTTTGTTCACAATGAACTCTGAAGACGGTTTTGATTTGAGTCCGACCGTGTTCACGGCAATCACCCGGTACGTGTAGCGTTTGCCCGGTTCGGCTTTCGTGTCGGTGAATTGCAGCCGCGACAGTGGTTGGGTCGGTGTGTCGCTGTAGAGGAGGTTCTGGAAAAGGGGGCGTCCAAAAGGATTCTTGCTTTTTTCCGGTACGTTGGCCAGGAAGCGGTTGTCCCTTTCAATGATAAAGTGGGCCAGACCACTCTCCAGGTCAGCCTGCACCTCCCAGCGGAGTTGGTTTTCCGTGACTTCCAGGTTAGTTGGGGCGGGTGGGGGTGTGGTATCGACGACGGCCGTGTCTTTCACGTACTGCATCCAGCCGCGGGCCACGGTGGCATTGGGAAACCAGGCTGCCTTCAACGGGTCACCTTTATATTTTGCCGTGGGGAACGCTTCGAAACCGGTTGGGCTGGCAAGCCAGGCCTTGCTGGTCGGCATGGCGTTAAGTGGTTTACCACTGACTTTGGGAAGGCGCAGCTGCAGGCAGGCATGGAGCCAGGGGATGGCAAAGTAACGCTGGTTGCCACACTCATGGGCTGTCAGTGGGTCGACCGATACTCCGATCAGTGCTCCCTGACTTCGCATGCCGTAAAAAAAAGTTTCATTTGCCGGCCAGACGCGTGCGAACCGCCCATCCTTGACCGTGACGCCTTCTTTGGTGCCCGGGTTACACATCACAGGTACCTGCAGTGCGGCGGCGGGTAGCACATGGGGCTTGATCGAGGGTCGCTCCGGATTGGGTTCCAGCAGAGGCACACCGGAGCGGAGCCAGGCAGCTGCCACACGTTGCGGGTACAACAGTACCATCCCGCCGGCCCAATGTCCGCCGCCACTGTGTCCCCACAGAGCCCAGGGCACGCTGACTAACTCGGGGTGGCCGGACTGTTTTCCCAGGTCGGCCAGACATTGGTGAAACGCCTGAGCAGAGCCGTTTCGCGGGTCACACCAGAGTTGACAGTCTGCCTGTTGTGGTTGCTCGTAGGCGGGAGCCAGCAGGGCGCAATCGTGTTCCCTGGCCAGCGACTGCCAGTGCAGATCGAAAGCTCCGCTTAAGCCCGATTTGCAGGAACCCTCGCCACAGCCGTGCTGATGGACAATGACACCGCGTAGTATTTTTACACCCGGCGGGATCCAGACAGTGTAGTTGACCGGGAAACTCAATTCGCCTGGCTGATCTGAAGCCTCGTAGCGGACTCGGTAATAGGGCGGGTCTGCCGCCGGGAAGACATCGTAGGGAGGGTTTTGAGCCCATAACAGCGTGGGTAATGCGATCAGTAAAATCACGCTACGGTAGGAGAAAGATAACTTCCGCAGTGGGTTCATGCCATGGTCCGTTGTAAATGGTTATCACGTTGGTTTAACTGGCGAGTTGCTTATTTTAACACCTGCCGGTGGCGGAGAATATGGGCATGCCTGCGGGCTTGTAATTTGGCCGGTGGATGAGCACTCGTGGTGTTCCGAAAGTAACCATCCGGAAACCATCAACCGTCAGTCAATGATGCCCTCCAGTTGTTTCTGGATTACTTTTAGCTTGCGGCGAACTGTGCGTTCCGAGCAACGGAGCTGCGTGGCAATGTTCTGTTGCGAATGACCTTCCATCCTGAGCTGAATGATCTTCTGTTCATCTTCCGCAAAAGCACCGATCAACTCAAAGATCTCGTTAAATGCTACCTGCTCATCCGGTGTAGGTTCCGCTCGGTCCAGATTTGCCAAATGAGAAAGATAGACTTCCTGATCGATTCCCCGTTTCTGCCGCAAATGGTATCGGGCTTTCTCCTTCGCTTTGTTGGCAGCAATAGCAAACAGTAAATTTGCGATGTCATCACGGTTATCAAATTCGTAGTCCTGCTCATTCATTCGACGGGCAAAGGTTCTAAATGCCGTTTGCGCAATATCCTGCTCATCAATTCGCTGCTTTAAGGGGACGGAAATATACCGGGCAGCAATTCTTTTAAGTCGTGCTTCGTGTTCCTTCCAAAACTCGCCGATCGCGGTGTCGTCGGACTGTTTGAACGCATTGACCCAGCGTTGGGTTGTCTTATTCGACTCGCTCATTTCCACTTTCTCTACATGATAAGAAGCGTTAGTACCACTGGCAGCATTGATAATAACAAACCAGCTTGGGTAAGTCGCTAATGATTGACAGAGGACCGATATATTTAGATTGCAGGGATGTATTAACCTCCGCCGAAGAAATGACGGATCCCTTACTCTCCCCCACCTCGTTTTCACTTCAGCATTGCCTATGTTCAGGCTGCAGGAATGTTCCACGCGATAAGTGCCGGTGTACGGATAGTGATTCTTTTAACCCTCCAAAACCCTATAAAAACAGGTAAATGAGAGGATGTCGCGTTTTTTAATATATTTTCTGTCCGGTTGCATGTCTCGATAGCAATCACTTGTTAGACCGACAGTATAAAGCGACTGTCCAGCGACCAACAACAAACCCTATTTAAGGATAGAACCATGAAAAAGCTATTACTGCTCACGACCGTACTGACCATCCTTTTTAGCGGCATTTCAGCCGTCCATGCGGATCCTCTGGACAAAAAAAGTCCGAAGATTGCCCATGGCATGTACCGGGAAATTGACAAATCCAGTCCCAAGATTGCCGAGGGCATGTACCGGGACCGTGGCAAGAGCAGCCCCAAGATTGCTGAGGGCATGTACCGCGACCGTGGCAAGAGCAGCCCCAAGATTGCCGAGGGCATGTACCGGGACCGTGGCAAGAGCAGTCCCAAGATTGCCCACGGCATGTATCGGGATCGCGGCAAGAGCAGTCCTAAGATAGCTGAGGGCATGCATCAGGGCCACGACAACTTCGGTGACGAAATGCGTTATCTCCTGGAAGAATTTAGGTTTGCCCGTGGGGGACGATAAATCACGGGGGTACAAGTTCCTCCCGCCAGGTTTTAAACCCGGCGGGGGGAGTGAGGTGCTGTCCGTTTGTTCTTGTCGCGGCACACCTCTTTAACTACGATTTGGTCAGTACACTTCGATCACGATGGGAAAGGTAGAGAAGCGATGAAAAACTTGCATATGCGTTTTGTCTTTTGGCTCATGATCATTCAGATAATTATTTGTTCGACCATTGTTATTGGTAGTTTTTTTAAAGCGGATTCCGGAGACGAAGTTGGTTTTTGTGCTTCGTTTTTGGGGATGAACGTCGCCGCTTTGTTGAACTTACTATGGGCAGAGAAGCAGATGAAAGCGAACGCAGCCAACTAAGTTTCGCCAGAGTGCACCCTGTTTTGGTGATGGATAATTCATGCAGATAGTTGGATTTCACAAGCATTGCTTACAATCCACACCGGATTATGTGCTCGAAGCCCTCTCTAATTCCCTGTCCGACGGCGGTGGGGCGTAGTAGGGCATGTTGGAAAATAAAGGTGACCACGGATAGGAAATATTATCGATGGATTGTTTCGAATGAATCCTAAAAAGGAAGAGGCGTTATCCATTCCCTGGTGGAATATCATCCGCGGGTCTTTAGTGATGTCCACGCGAATGACGTTCCTTGGGAGTTTGGGCATCTTCTCGCTGGCGATGACGGAGGGCCTGGAGGCAGCAGGCCTTTACTTACTGTACGTACCTGCGATCATTGCTTTTTTCGGTAGCTTAATTCTACTTTGCATTTCGGTAGTAATTTGCACCAATTCTTTCCAGTGGGCTCGACGTGTTGTCTGCCTACTCGCGTATGTTTTTGCGGTGATTGTTCTTGGACCGATGATTTTAATGCCACATTTCGTACTGGGGATGCTACTCTTTGTTGCGGCGACCAATGACACCTGGACATGGGGTGGTAGTCAGATTGCCATATTTGTCGTGTTTTCACTAGTCGCCCTTTACTGGTCCCGCGGTTTGTATCGATTTGAAAAGCGAAACCGATGGCTGGGAGCCATCTGGGATTTTGCAAACAAATATATCAACAATACCAAGGGTGCACGAAAGAATCTCAAAAAGCTCATCGACGACTTTTCGGAACCGCCACCGTTCATACCCGAGGCCGTAAAAAAACGTTTTCGAAGATCTTGATTAGGACCGTTTGTGCTCAATAATGGTTCTATGGCAATACGGGAACGTCGGATTGACTTTCCGGCTTCGTGATCGAAAAAGTCCATGCGAACCAACGGCTAATTATGAATACCTCGGATTTAAAATTTGTAGTTGTCCTCACTTCGGCTCTGATTTTGCTGGTGACCATGGAGGCCCATGCTGAAGACTGGACTCAGTGGCTTGGCAATCGAAGGGATGGTGTCTGGAGAGAATCAGGAATTTTGGAGAAGTTTCCTGAAGGCGGCCCTAAACTGCTGTGGAAGACATCGATTGGAAGTGGTTATTCAGGGCCGTCCATATCCAACGGCCGTGTCTATGTCATGGATCGTATTGAGAGTGGCGATTCTCGAACAGCAAAAGATCTGCACGAAGGCAATCCACCGAAGAACTATAATTTTGTGCGGAAGCTGATTGCTGGCAAGGAACGCATGCTTTGTCTGGATGAAAAGACCGGTGACGTTCTTTGGTCTCACCAATGGGATTGTCCTTACACCACGGTTGCAGCCTATGCGATTGGGCCCCGCGTCACGCCCACCGTTGATGGCGGCCGAGTGTATGCACTGGGTGCGGAGGGAAATTTCTTTTGCTTTGACAGCCAAAATGGAAAAGTTCTTTGGCAACGGGATTTCAAAAAAGACTATCGACTCCAGATACCGGAATGGGGAACGGCAGCCCATCCGTTGATCGACGGTGATAACGTCATCAGCATTGTCGGTGGAAAAGACACAACGGTTGTTGCTTTTGATAAGAAAACCGGCGAAGAAGTTTGGCGGGCACTTACTTCAAAACTACCCGGATACTGCCCGCCTGTCATTTACACAATAAACGGTATCCGTCAGTTGATTATTTGGCACGGGGACGGTTTGCAGTCGATCGATCCCAAAACCGGGGAACTGTTCTGGACACTCGATATAGTCCCAACTTACGGGATGTCGATTGGGCACCCTGTTCTTTCCGGCAATAAACTCTTCATGATGGCATGGGCTCGCGTCTCGGCGTGCGTGGAAGTAGCTGACTCAGGGAAAGAGGCCAAAATCATTTGGGAAGGAAATACCAATATCGGAATTGGCGGCGTATTCTGTACAGCCGTTATCGACGATGGGTTCATCTACGCCTGTGGAATCAGTGGACGTTATAGCTGTGCAAAACTGGAAGATGGGACTAAACTCTGGACAACCTATCAACCAGCTACTGGTAAACGGCCAGGTGCCTGGGGGAACGTTTTTACCATCCAACACGAAGACCGTTACTTTCTGGCCAATGACCTCGGTGACCTGATTATTGCCAACCTGAGTCCCGACGGATATGAAGAAATTAGCCGAGTTCATTTAATCGAGCCAACGCACTCGGTCGCCGGTCGCACGCTGGTTTGGTCGCATCCAGCTTTTGCAAATCGCTGCATCTTTTTACGCAACGACAAAGAGATTCGTTGTTACTATCTGGGTGGGGACCAGTAATTTAAAAGTGAACCTGATTTAACGTTTAGTGGACGTTTTTACCTGCGGCGTTAGGGTAAGTGTGCTGCTATGGCCGGGTTGGATACTGCTTAAGACGTTAATTCAGGGATGCCGCTGCTTTGTTCGACCAGTCGCCGTAACTGGGGTGGAATGCCTGACACGAGTCGCATCTCGCCTACATCAAAGAGCGTTTGCATGACCGTGCCCATCAAATGTGCCGTTGTATAAGGCGTGGTAATCGGTTCACCCGCCTGACGATCTGACTGGCCAATAACCTGTCCCATTTTGAGTCCGCCGCCTACCAATGCCAGCGTGCCGAGTCGTGCCCAGTGGTCACGTCCTCCTTTTTTGTTGATGCGGGGCGTCCTGCCAAAATCGCCTGTAATTACCAGTAAGATTTTCTCCGATAGTCCCCGGGACGCGACATCATCCATAAACGCGGAAACCGCGTGGTCTAAGGTTGTCCCCAACATGGCCATGCCTGTTTGCATCCCGGGGTTATTTCCATCTGCGTGCATGTCCCAACCCGCGCTATGGACGGTAACGAATCCGGCTCCCGCTTCACATAACCGCCGGGCCATTAACATTTTATGGCCGAGCATCGATGGCCGAAACTGTTTGAAGCCGATTTGCATTTCCCGGGTGTCATATTTGGCGAGCACCGCGGGATCTTCTTTGGTAACATCAATCGCGTCGACCGATTCGCCGGTTAAAAGGTCGACGGCTTGTTGATTAAAACGGTCGACTCCGTCCACCGATCGTAGTCCATCCACTTGTCGCTTCCAGGAATCAATCGATGCTAACAAAGCTCTTCGGTCTTTGAAACGCATGGATGGAATGCTGAGTTTCATATTATTCAGTGCCGAGCTGTTTCCACCTGGCTCGAATGGAGCATAGGACGGACCTAGTTCCAGCGGTCGCGATCCCTTGCGGACACGACCCAGTTCTTTACGATACTGTCCATCGAATTCCGGCACGGTCAGTAAACAATTCGTCGGGATCCCCGTCTGTGGATGATTGGCACCCCGGAGTCGGGCGTAAAGAGCCCCCATGCCGAACCCGACCTTTCCGTCTCCTGTCGGGTCCGTTCCACCGGTCAGCACATGAACGTGGGCTTGTTCATGCCCTCCGATTTTATGATTATGGCTGCGGATCACGCTCATGCGATGAGCACGGGCGGCCAGTCGCTTCATCGTCGAACCAAACGTCACGCCGGGTAAGCTGGTGGATACCTCACCATTGACACTGCGGATTTCAGCCGGGGCCGACATCTTAGGATCGAACGTCTCAATCTGGCTGGCGCCTCCTGACAGATAGAGTAAGACAACGGACTTGTCCTGGACAAAAGAAGCGTTTTCTGCACGTGCCTGCAATAGCTGAGGTAAGGATAAACTGCCCAGCATCAACGAACCGACCTGCAAAAAGTCTCGTCGGGATGATGTTACCCCATTATCATTTCCAGTAAAAATCGTAAGCATCGTGAGGGAACCGTCTTGCTGACTTTGAATCTAACGTATGGCCTGAATCGAGCGCATCAATAGTACAGTATGGTCGAACTTACTGACAATTGCTAATTTGTGATCTTCGTTTTGCCTTGTCCCGGACGGTGAACATCATGCGTAGTTACCCCGCCCGCTATTTTCCTTGCCCGGCGGTCCGGGGGTGCGGTAGGATGGGGGTGGCCTTTTTTAGGATCACGTGGAAAACACCAGATGACGGGCAGGATTTTGATGAAACACTTGATGATACCGCATGGCTGTTCCAGTCAGCTATTTCAAATCGTTCTCTGGTTTGCCGTGATTCCGTTCTTTTCTCTGCCATCGTTTGCTACCGAGGGGTGGGAACCAAATAAAACCCATGTAGTTATCGTTGGTGTTTGCAAATGGGAAGCTGATTTGACTCGGTACTCTAAGCGACACCGTAAGGATGAGGAGTTACGTGAACTACTCATCAAGCGAGGTACGCCGTCAGAGAACATTACGATGTTGCTGGACTCCGAAGCAACGCTGTCGAACATCCGCAAGGCGATCGATGATACGCTCCACAAGACAACCAAGGAATCGACCCTAATCGTGTACTATGCAGGACACGGTTGGAGAGCGGGTAACGACTTTTATTTTGCCAACTATGACGCGAGGTTAGGTCCTCGGAATACGAAAACGGTCTGGAGGATGAATGAGTTAGCCACCGTCGTAGCGGATGGATTCAATGGGCGTCAGGCGATCTTCTGGGCCGACTGTTGCTATTCGGGAGGCATGCAAGTGATCGTCGAAAAACTGGCCACCAAGAATGTGGCTAGTTTTAGTCTAACATCCGCGCCGATGGAAAATACTTCAACGGGCAACTGGACCTTTACGCAGAGTATCCTCGACGCACTGGCAGGAGCGCCGCTCATCGACACGAACAACGACGGGGCAATCACGCTCGGTGAATTGAAAACCGAGGTGGAAAATGCGATGAATCACCTCGAAGGTCAAAGCAGCGGATTTTATTCTGATGGCATGAACGATAGGTTTGTCTTAGCGGAGACGAGTGGTGAGCCTGTAAAAGCACTGAAGTCCAGGTTTCCAATCGGAAGCTACGTCAGGGCCAAAGGGCGGTACGGCCGTGTAGTCGGTGTTGGAGGCGAGAATGCTACCGATTATTCAGTTCAGTTTTACAACTATACAGAAAAGGTGGTGAGAGCATATGCCGAAACAGATCTCGTTGCTTCCACGCGGAAACCACATCGGCGGGTTACTAGAATGAAGCCGGACTGTAAGGTGGAATGGGAAGGCAGGTGGTATGATGCAAAAGTGTTGCAGGCGGAGAAGGATCGGTGGTTTATTCACTACGTCGATGATGATGACTCGTGGGACGAATGGGTCGGAAAGGAACGCATTCGTTTTAATTAGGCTAGTAATATTGGACGAGACCATCTCTGACGGTCGCATATAGCTAGCCCTGCACAAGGCCCCAGCAGGCCGGACGACGAGTAGCCCCCTCATTTTCCTTGCCCGGCGGCCCGGGGGTGGGGTCTAACCACGCACTTCGCGTTGTGATTTGGTAAGTTGGTCGAAGGTGGCCTTAATGAGGTCACGCTTGAATCACCAAGTGAAGGGAAGGGCATTGATGGAAAACAAGGATAGGGACGCACCGGAGCAAGAACCTAACCCGAATGCATTTTGGTGTCCAAAGTGTTGTGGCCATACAGACTCAGTGGAACGGGAAACCTACGTTGGTGACTCTCAGGGAGGGTCTGGAAAAACGTATGTAGACAGCTGCGTATTCTGCAATACCGTGGGTGGTATACCAGCCAAACAATATAAGAGTATTATTTGGGGGACCACGATCATCATACTGTGTGTTACGATTTTCCTAGCAATCATGGTCATTGCTTTCCCATGGAAAGAATCTGCTTCCACCTGGAATGCGGTTAAAACGTTTTGCGAGAACATCTTTTGTATCACATCAATGTTTTCACCGGGAATTCTGTTTGCTTGGGTACTAATTTGTGGCCCCACTTTTCTTCGTTATCGCAAATGGAGGAAGTGGGCCAAGGAATACAGTTGACTGATTTTCCCGGCGGGGCGGGGTGGTGGTCACCGCCTAACCAAGCACTTCGGGTTGTGATTTGGTAAGCTGGTCGAAGGTGGCCTCGATGAGGTCACGTTTGCAATCGTCCGCGTGCTTGTTCCTTCGTTCTACGCTCAAGAACAGGCTCCTTGAGCATCTATTGGGATTGCGTGATCTCAACGAATGCTTTGATCGCCGTTGGGTCGGTCTGTGCTAATGCTGGCATAGTACCTTCCGCAGGTGGTCAGCACTCCGTGTTTGTCGAACAGAGCCGAACTGGTTCCCTCGGGCTGATGCGTTTCGAACGAGAACCAGGCGTATCCTGCGATCCAGTTCTGAGCCTCGATCCACGGCAACGTTTCTTTCATGAAAGCAAGTACGGCTTCGGGGGAATGACGGTTTTCCGCAGTCGTCTTGGCTTGCCAGTCGGCGGGAGCGAACTCAGTAATCAGCAACGGTCGTTTGCCGTACTTTTCATAAATCCGCATCATCTTGGCTTTGAACGACGCGGGATCGGGGCTGCCGTACCAATGAACGCCGATATAGTCGATGCGATACTTTCGCCGGTCGGCTTCCCGCATGAAATCTTGCATCCACGTTCCCGTCACGCCTTGCACACTGTCGTCGTCGGTTCCTTCAGAGTTTGCACAGGCGGGGCTGCAAAGCGGGATATTGAGTGATTCGAGCACGGGCCAGTACTTGATGGCCTCCATGTAAGGCATATTCGCTTGCTCGCGTTTGTCCGGCTCGTTGAAGCCCAGGAAGCGTTTGATTCGGCCTGCTTGAATTTGTGGGACAACATGTTTCGCCAAGTCGCGTTTGAGGTTCTCCGTTTTCCAGGCTCCCCACGCCATCGGCACAAATTCCATGTTCGCGGGTTGTGCGTCCACACGCTGTATCCCCCAGGAGTAATTCCAGTACCCGTTGACGGCTTTGATTCGTGGCAGGTTTTCTTTCCAGGATCCATGCTTTCCAAGCTCACGAAGTGTGAAGCAGATTCCTTTTTTGCCGGGAAGTCTGAGTGAGGACTTGAGAGGCAGAGTCTCGATTCCTTTTGTGCCACGTCCTTCTAGCTCGTCGATTTTGATCGCCGCAGCTTCTGCAGGCTTCCACCACCAACCTTGCTTATCCCAACACTGGGCGTACTTGTAATCATCCACCAGTTGTTTGTATGCGGCCACAGCTCGCGTTTTATCGCCTTTGAGCCGCAACGCTTCGGCTTTGATCCAAACACAAGTGCCAACTTCATTCAGGTTGGCGAACTTCTTAACCTCTTCGCCTTTGGGGTAGGTTTTCAAGCTGTTGTTTATCTGCCTTGCATTCTTTCCCCAGACTTGGACAGCTCGATCAGCATGGGCGACGACTCCGTCCCAATCCTTTTTCTCCAGCGCTGCCCAAGCCTTCGCCGTAACCTGATAAGCTTCTGTAGCGGAACCGCCATTTGTTGGCAGTGTTGGTTTGGTTGTGGGCGTTTCCGTAAGATTTGCCGTGATGTTGATACCGGCGGCTTTGAATTTGGCGAGTCGTTTGCGAGCGGCCTCAGCGGGTTGCCACCAAAATCCTTTGTTGTCCCAAGCCTGTGCATACTCGTATTGTGCGATCAGCGTCTTGTAGGCAATCATCGCTGCGGTCGGGTCGCCCTTTTGACGCAACGCTTCGCCTTTGATCCACAGGCAAGTCCCCACTTGGTTTAGATTCGCAAAATTCTTGACGGCATCCCCCTTGGGCAACGTCTGCAGCTCCCGGTTCATGTTCCTCGCTTGCCGACCCCAGGTTTTCACTGCTCGGTCCGCCAACTGCGTCGCGCCGTCCCAATCTTTCTTCGCGAGTGCGTCCCACGCCTTTGCTGTGACCTGGTAAGATTCCTCTGCGCACGCGGCTTGTGCTAAAACGAAAGTTAAAATGTATATTAATGTGTAGTTCATCGATCTTCTGATACGCATGGATGTCTCCGGTTGGGATCTACTTCTTCTCTTGGCACCAATTGCGAGTAAACAGCCTACTGTTTGAACAAGCTTTCGAATTTTTAGGGCCTCATTCTGGTTTCAACTGCTATATCTCAGATAGAATCTGTTTCGACTGCGCCGTCGGCCAGTTGACTGATGATATCCGCAGATGGTGCATTATACCACTGTGGCCCCGGTTTCCTTGCCCGGCGGCCCGGTGGTGGTCACGGAACTACGAACCCATGAGCAGGGGTTGGTGGGTGTGGCGGGTGCTGGGGCGCGTTAGGATGGGGGACACAGGACTCGTAGCGAAACCAACGGGCACCGTGCCGGTGTCTGGCGAATCGTCAACCAAATCAAAAGGAGGGAAGTGATGAATTATTCGATGGGTGCACCGGGAATTATGGAAATCCTGATTATGCTGCTTGTTTGTTCGGTTCCGGTGGTTGTCATCGCCGTTATTCTTATCGTGGTTCTCGTGGTTCTCAAAAACAAGAAAAAGAATGACGAGAGTGACGGTACCTGAAATCGTTTGCGATGTTATTTTGTTTGATTAATGACCAAACGAAACGGTAGTGCGCTGCATAGCACAAGCCCCAGCAGGCCGGACGACGAGTAGCCCCCCTGTTTCCTTGCCCGGCGGCGGGGTGGGAAATCTAACTTTGAATTTGGTATAAATGAGGTCGTTACATTTTATGACTCGTGTCACTAGGTGAACTGATGGATCCCGAATCATTCCAGCCATCCAACACTTTTCAACAACGCCGATCGTTTTTAAAGAGTGTTGCTGCGACTGGTGCAGGTTTCCCACTCATATGCCCGAGAAGCATCAATGCGAGGTCACCTAATGAAAAACTGAACATTGCATCGATCGCGGTCGGCGGCAGAGGTTGGTCTGATGTGAACGGTGCGTCTCAAGGACACAATCTAGTCGCCTTCTGCGATGTTATGACTGGAGTGTCGTCACGCAAGGGCGGGTATGTCGAAGCAGCAAAACAATGGCCGAAGGCCAGGCGGTATCAGGACTGGCGAAAGCTGCTTGACGAAAGCAAGGACATTGATGCGATCACCATCTCCACTCCCGATCACATGCATGCAGCGCCTACGCTAGCAGCGATGAAACTCGGCAAGCATGTTTTCACTCAAAAACCTTTAACCCATACAATCCATGAATCTCGCACTCTTATGCTCGAAGCTCGTCGACTTGGCGTTGCAACCCAGATGGGAATTCAGAATCAATCGACGGTCGGACACCGTACCACTGTTGCATTAATTCAGGATGGCCTGATCGGAAAGATTAAGAAGGCATACGGCTGGAGCCATAAAGGTTGGGCGGGACCAAATGAAGGTCGTCCTTCGAAGTCTGATAAAGTACCCAATGGTCTGGACTGGGAACTCTGGCTGGGTGTCGCTCCCAAAAGGCCCTATGCCGAAAAGATCTACCAACCGATGAATTGGCGAGGCTGGCTCGACTTTGGTTCCGGAACGTTGGGCGATATGGGAATCCATATTTTTGAGCCAATGGTCTCTACGTTAGGTGTTGCTGCACCGGTGTCCGTCAGGAGTCTTGGCGCGACTCCCAATCCCGAGACATGGCAACCATGTAATACGATCGAATACGAGTTTGCAGCAACCGAATACACCATCGGTGGCCTGATTCCTTATGTTTGGCGCGATGGTAAAGCGGGCAGACCACCGCTGTCGGCTTCCGAGTTCCTGCCATCCGACCTGAAGTTGCCTAATCAGGGGACATTGTTCGTTGGCGAAAAGGGGGCCATCGTTCACTCGCACGGCGGTGGTCCATTGGTATTCCCCAACGATCTTCTTCATGGTTACAACATACCTGAAATCGAAAGGCGTGGGCATTTTGAAAACTGGCATGATGCGATCCAATCGGGCAAGCCGGCTTGCGCATCTTTCGACTTTTCCGCTCCGCTTACGGAAACAGTTCTGTTGGGCAATATTGCTGTTCGGTTTCCGAGA
Organism: Planctomycetota bacterium; assembly: GCA_036150515.1. Lineage (GTDB taxonomy): Bacteria > Planctomycetota > Planctomycetia > Pirellulales > Pirellulaceae > UBA721. The sequence continues at coordinate 5,711 of JAYZPA010000050.1, read as the reverse complement.
GAACGTCTCGAGTGGGATAGCAAGAAACTGCGCTTCACCAATAACGATCAGGCGAACGCGTTTGTTAGAACAGGCTACAGAAAAGGGTGGGAGATCGAAGGACTATAATCCCTCACAGGTCACACAGGATTCGACATTGAACACAGTCTACAAACTTATATTATCGATTTTACTCGGCACAACTTCACTTACGATGGGAGACGATCCCGTTTCTCTATTTAATGGAAAAGATCTGACTGGATGGACTGGAGCGGAATACGAAGTCCAAGATGGGGTTCTAATTTGCAGCGGAAATATTCTTAGAACCGAGAAGCAATATTCAAATTATGTCTTCGAGTTTGACTTTCTACTACCAAAAGGCGGCAACAACGGCATCGGGATTCACTACCCGGGCGAAGGGAGGCCTTCCGGAACAGGCATGGAATTACAAATTTTGGATAATAGTCATCCAAAGTATTCCAAATTGAAGAAATCCCAATATCACGGTTCGCTTTATAAGCTGCAGGCTGCCAAGCGTGGATTTCTGAAGCCGCCCGGTGAGTGGAATCATCAAAAGATTACGGTCGATGGCCCGCAGGTCATCGTGGAATTGAACGGCACAAAGATTCTGAACGCAGACCTCAACGACTTGGCTGCAAAGAACAGCAAGCACAATGGAGTCAAACGTCGCAGTGGCTATATTTGCTTTTGTGGACATGGTGCCCCGGTTCAATTCAAGAACATGACGATCCTCGAACTAGCTGGTCAGGGACAATGAAACTTCTTTGTCAAATAGTTGCTCTCTTAATTGCAACTTCGCATTTTCTTCCTCTGATTGCTGCTGAGCAGCGTAACCCGTACAACGTTTTGTTTATTATATCCGATGACCTGACTGCGACTGCCCTTGGTTGTTACGGGAACAAAACGTGCAGAACTCCGAATATCGACAAGCTGGCCTCTGAAGGGGCACGTTTCTCCAGAGCGTATTGCCAGGCCACCATTTGTGGACCTTCCCGCGCTTCCTTGTTGTTTGGCTATTATCCGTACGCCACCAAAGCGACTGGATATACTAGCGGTCGCGAAAAGGTCGGTCCCAATAGGAATAGCTGGCCACAGTACTTTCGGAAACACGGCTATCATAGTGCCCGTATTTCCAAAGTGTTTCATATGGGTGTTCCCACGGATATTGGGCCGGGCAATGACGGCGCTGACGATCCTGCTTCATGGGATGAAGCATTCAATAGTCCTGGCCCGGAGTCCAAGGCACCGGGAACGGGAGAAACCCTCCAGAATAATCCAGGCGGTCTCAAACAGGGAGCAGCCGGAGGGAACCGCTTTTCAGTGGTGGAGGCAGAAGGCGATGATATGGTTCAGTCCGATGGAAAGACGGCCCAAAAAGCCGTTAAACTTATAAATCAATATAAGGGCATGCACAAACCGTTTTTTCTAGCCATCGGATTCGTTCGGCCGCACGTGCCACTGGTCGCCCCCCGTAAATATTTTGCCCCTTACGCGTTTGACGAGATGTTTCTACCACCGAAAATCCCGGGCGACTGGGATGACATACCAGCGAATTCGGTCAACAGGAGAACTTCGGAACACCTTCAAATGGATATTTATCAGCAGAAGAAATTAATTCGTGCTTATTATGCGTCGGTAAGTTTCATGGATGCCATGACCGGCAAAGTGATGGAGGCTCTGGAACAAAGTGGTCAACGCGACAATACGATTGTTATCTTTACCAGCGATCATGGTTATCATCTCGGTGAACACGACTTGTGGTCCAAGGTTAGTGTGCATGAAGAATCCGCACGTGTTCCTTTAATTATCAGCGTACCGGGGAAGCAGCCAGTCGTGTGTGATTCCCTCGTGGAACTGCTTGATCTTTATCCCACTGTGTCCAAGCTTTGTGGACTGAAAATTCCCGGAAACCTTCAGGGCCGCGACATCTCCCCCTTGCTGGATGATCCGAAGGTCAAAGTGCGGGATGCCGTTCTGTGCAGTGTCCTGTATCGGGAGGAACGGTGGGCTCTGATGAACTATGGAAAATCCGGGGAGTTGTACGACATGGAGAAAGATCCAAAGCAGTACATAAACCTTTTCAACAAACCCGAATACGCGGAGATCGTCGAAGCATTGAAGCAGAAGATGAAGGCGAAGCGGGACGAAGTCAGTAAGAATGATCTGCGGAAAGAGTAACGATTATAAAACCTGACCGTCGCAATTTCCTGCGTGGGATTGGTGGCTCGGTAGCCCCCCCGGTTTCCTTGCCCGGCGGCCCGGTGGTGGGGCTATTTATGTCTCGATTAAGCGCCCATTCGCAGTGCCCCAGCGTATCTACTAGAATGAAACGCTATGAAACCCTTGAGGATCACTATGAAATATCTAGCTTTTGTCCTGTTACTGATTACATGCGTGGGTTGTAGTGACGATGAAATTGAACCAACAAAAGACACAGAAGCTCTTATAGACACACCCAAAACCGTTGAGGATTCCGTATCTAAAACTGATGAGAAAGTTGTCACGGAGATGCCGGAAACCGATGTCCTATCAATCGACTTAGCCGCTGCGCTGCGGGGAAATTTGATACGGTGTATCGAAGACGGCAAAGCCGCCTGGATGGAATTTCACGTGAACGGCACTTTCTACCATGGCACGGACCTTAACGGAAGTCCTGCTCGGAAATGGAGCGTGACGGGAAACCAGGTGACGATCCGTCATGGTGACGACGACCAGGATGATTGGTGGTTCGTGTTTTCTGATGCAACGCTCAGCCCGGGAAGCCACATCCTCCTTTTGCCTTCTGCCGACGCACCTGAATCCGAGGGCAATAAAGTCACCATCCTCAGCGTTAAAGATATTCCGCCCGTCGCACCGTTGGATTCACGATTGCCATTCACAGTCTCCAGAGAGACGACTTATATTACAACGCCATTGCGCGACGATGGCTATCCGGATTACGTGGCAGCGATCAACGGAATTGCGAGCCGCGATGTTACCCCTGAAAACAATGCATTCATTCCACTCTACGAGTTAATCTACCACCCCTATTGTGCCCCTGGTGTGCCAGGTGACCCAGCCCATGACTGGTTCTTTCAAGAATTAGGAATTCCTCCACTTAAGCACAATCAACCAACGGAAGTTGGGATAAAAAGTTTTCGGTTTAGATCGATTAACTGGTTTGCGAACCAGGCGGTTGGTCGAAAAGCGAAGGCTGAACTTAACAGGGAAACCGGGTGGTATGATCTATCTCCAATATCGAATCTCCGTACGGAAGAAATATTATTAGCCGATGCCTTAAAAAAAGAACTTGAAAAATCTCTAAGACGGCCGTGGACACGCAGTGAAAACTATCTTTTAGCACGTTGGCTGGACTACAACGAACAGGTGCTGGAACGTTTTCGGAAGGCAACTCGGCGGACGCGGTATTACAGTCCGCTCCTTGATTACAGGGAGGGACCAATGAGCCTGCTTGCGGCCCGCATGATAGGGACAAGTGAACTTAGAGCCATTGCCAAAGTGGCGTTGGTTCGTGCAACGCTCAATCTTGGCGAAGGACGGATTTACGAAGCTATCCAGGATGCGTTAGCGTGCCATCGTCTTGGACGCTTGATCTGCCAACAACCTACGACCTTGTCGATGATGACCGGTCTGGCTCAAGACAGGGAAGCGTGCCAGGCTGACATGTTGATTGCGCATCATGGAAAGTTGACCTTGGAGCAACTCACAAACTGGCGTCAAGAACTACAGCGATTGCAGCCTTTATTGAAAATGGTTGATATGCTCGATGCCGCGGGGCGTTATGATTTTCTGGATGGTGCCCTTTCTGTTGCACAGTACGGTCCTAAAGCGTTCCAACGGCTTGAGCAAGTAAGTGGTGCTGGCAATTGGGACGACGACTCGACGCACCCTCACGAATGGCTGAGAGTCCCATTCAACCGAAGATTGGTCGGGCAACTTAACCGCGTTATCGATTGGGATGAAGTCCTGCGGGAGGGAAACCATCGATATGATTTACTGGTAGCGGCTGGACGGCGAAATACTTGCCAAGAACGGATGCAAGCAAAAGATAAATGGATCCAGACTTTTCTTGCGACATCCACAAATCCAAAGCTCAACCTAGGGATGACTAACCTTCAAGCGGCACAGGATGACGGCCCCCTACAAAAGGCGGCCACCAAATCGATTATCGATATTTTAACAGACCTTTATCTTAGTACCATGGAAAACCTCATCGACCATGATGATCGCGCCCTGATGAAAAACTATCTTGTTGGCCTGTCCTTAAGCCTGGCTCACTATCGCTTGGAGAAAGGGAGTTACCCCGAGAATTTATCGCAGTTATCACCGCAATATATTGGAAAGGTTCCGGATGATTTCTTCGTTGGCCAGCCGTTACGTTACGAGCGGAAGGAAATGGGCTACATTCTTTACAGTCAGGGCCCGAATAGAAAGGATGATTCAGGCAGACCGTATTCAGATATCGTGTTTCAAGTTCCGTTGCCAGCGTTGGATGAGAATTAATCCCCAGCAGGCCGGACGACGCCCAGCCCCCCCTATTTCCTTGCCCGGCGGCCCGGTGGTGGGGTAGGGGTTATGGTGTTTTGGCACGACAACCGAGTGTGCGTCAGAGTGTGCAGTACCGCACAGAACGGTCTCGCACGGGGTCGCTGGAAGATGTCACAGATTCACAATGCACGACCATTCCCGACTATGCGGGAGGGTGCGTCGACCCGACAACCATCGAGTACCCCCTAAAGGAGTGCGACACTGGTACCGAAACATCGGTAAAAATAGAGTCTGTCAAAAATGAGTGTGCGTTAGAGTGTGCGGATGGTGCAGATCTAGATCAAATCAAAGCACTTCTAGCTTCTGTCGATCCTGATCTTCTATTGAAACTCGTAAAGGAGATCCAGAATCAGAAGAGTTGAAATTAAATCGACCACCCCCCCCGCTGTGTATCCGCTGGAAATCCGATCCAGACCCCCCATCCCCTCTTTGGAGTCCCACGTATATAGCCACTGAGGGTCGCGTATCAAAAATCAGAAATGGAACACCAATATGAATGAAAGCAAGATCGTCGCTACCAAGCGATTACAGAGTGAAGGCCTGTGGAACGAAGCGTCTCTTTACCGAGAAGAAATGCGTGAGCAGCTGCGAGGGGAGGGCATGACCCGTAAGGAGGCCAACCGAGGTGCCTGGGAGAAGATGCTCGAAACCTACCCACCGTTTGACGCTGATGACGAAGCGGCTCACTGGCTCTGTGCGTGTGACTTTCCACCGGCAGAGGCCAGTACCGTTGAACCAGGGGAACCGTCACTGGAGGATCTCTGGTATGTGTTGTGTGTTCTATCTGCATATCGTGCCTACGAGCAGGCGTCTGAGGGACTACAGTTGGTTGCCTATGCGCATCAGAAGAGCAGCTCGGCACAGGTGCGTTCCTGGCTGTCGCTGTTGATTGCCAGTGCAGAGCTGTTTCGTGGGGAGGTGGCAGAGGCACTCTCGGCAAAGATCGCGAGGCTTGAGAGCGAGGATCAGCAGTCCGTGGTCACAGAACTACGAACACATGAGCAGGGGTTGGTGGGTGCAGCGGGTTCTGGGGCGCGGTAGGATGGAGGACACAGTACTCGTAGCGAAACCAATGGGCACCGAGCCGGTGTCTGGCGAATCGTCAACGCAACGCTGCGGGATTGATATTCACACAACGAAAGGTGGCGAAGATGAGTGAAGAT
>JAYZPA010000049.1:0-10860 GCA_036150515.1 Planctomycetota bacterium | reverse complement strand
GCCAATCCAGATAGAATGATGCCCTCTAGTGGTGTTTTCGTCCGCAGTCGTGCAAAATAGGCATAAGGCTCAGGATCGGAGTGCGAATTATTTAACTATAAGGAACCGTAAAATGCGGCTGTTTGTTTCACTGGGATTATTGCTGTTACTGCTCTCACCACAGAACTCTGCTCTCGGTGAAGACTGGGTCACCTACGAAGGAGAATCCGGCCCCGGCGAAGGTAAACATATCGTCTTCATCGCTTCGGATCATGAATACCGGGGTGAGGAAACGTGTCCCGCGATCGCACGCATTTTAGCGTATCGGTACGGCTTCAAATGTACGGTCCTGTTTGGCCTGGATCAGGAAGGCTACATTCAACCCGGTTCTTCACGGATCCCCGGTCTGAGTGCACTGGGCGATGCCGACATGATGTTCCTGTTCCTTCGGTTTGTCGCTCCGGATGACGCCTCGATGAAACATATCATTGACTATCTGGGGCGGGGCGGGCCGGTAGCCGGTCTGCGAACCACCACACATGCTTTCAACGGCCTGAAAGGGGAAAACAGTAAATACAATTTCAATTCCAAGGACGAAAGTTACCCCTACGGGTTCGGCAGGCAAATCCTCGGAGAAACCTGGCGTCCGCCCAATGCAGGACACTATGGTCGTAACCACCAATACAGCACGCGGATGATTCCCGTTCACCGGCAGTCCGGACACCCGGTCATGCGAGGAGTGAAAGATATGCATGCGATGGCGGGGGCCTACAGTGCCGAACCGCTTCCTAACTCCATTGTCCTGGCAACCAATCAGGTTTTGAAAACCATGGAGCCCGATGCAGAACCGGTGGAAAACAAACCGCCCAAGCCGGCCATTTGGGTACGAACCTATAAGTCCACGTCCGGCAAAGAAGGCCGTGTCTTTACAACCACTCAGGGGGCTTCGGAAGATATCGTCAGTGAAGGCGTACGGCGATGTATCATCAACGGCGTCTTCTGGTGCATGGAAATGGAAAAACACATTAAGCCAAAGATGGACGTCGCATTTGTCGGTCCCTACCATCCCGCGACCTTCAGTTTTGGCGGGTATCGAAAAAAGGTCAAGCCAGCGGATATCGCCGGTTGGGATACACCCATCTGGAATCCTAAAGCAAGCACCGCCAAATAAACGTCCCGAAACCAATGATTACCACCCCTAAAATCGCCTGCGGACTCATTGCCCTGCTGCTAACGACTGCTGGCCTGAACGGTATTGTGGCCGGGGAAAAGCCCCGCTTCATTTCGATGTTCGATGGGAAATCGCTGCAGGGATGGCAGGCAACCCCGTCGAATACAGCCGCAGCATGGACGGTTCAGGATGGCATGATCGTGGGCACCGGAGACCGGGGGCGGGGTTACCTGACCTACACGCCGAATCAAAAGGTGGCCGATCTGGAAATGACATTCCAGTATCGGTTCCCCGGCAAAGGAAACAGTGGTGTCAGCATCCGCGCTGTGCCGGATGAAACCGGCAAACGGGATTTCCAGTCCTATCATGCCGATCTCGGTCACAAGGGAATTGGGAAAAATGTTATGGGCGCCTGGGATTTCCATACGCCGGGCCGCCGGGAACATCGTTGTTTCCGGGGTGATCGATTGGTGATCGACGAAAACGACGAACCCCACATCAGCGCCATTGAAAACGGATTATCCGAAGAGGATATCCACCAGGGGGACTGGAATCGTGTGAAGATTATCGCCCGGGGAAATCATTTCCAGTTGTTTATCAACGGTAAATTATCCTCAGAGTTTACTGAGCAGCTTGATCCTGCAAAGCGTCTGGATCGGGGGATGATTCAGCTGCAGCTTCATGACCCCGGAATGATCGTCCATTTCAAAGACCTGCGCATCAAGGTTTTAAAATAGCGAAGGTGTCGGATACCCGCGGGGCGTCAGTTGCGGTTACCGCGTTTTCCTTCGATTTTGCGGTAGAGAAAAGCATCGGACGTGACCAGTGCGGTAATCAGGGCATTCATGCTCCCGCCACTCTTACGATATGCCTGATGGGCGTCCTGCAGGACAGGTGCATCGTTGACCGTTTCATTTCTCCCCATCCAGTAGCGGAACGCATGTCGAACAAACATCTGTTCGGCACGTTCGGTCTCCGCCAGTTTCTGAATCAACTCAATCGCATTCGACACCTTGCCATCGAGCGAAGGATCACCCGAATCAATAATTTCGCCACTCGTATCCACCGGCTTATTCAGTTCGGTCTCCCGATACAATCCGGCATGATTAAACATTTCAAAGGGTAGTCCCAGAGGATCCATCTTCTTATGGCACGTCCAACAGTAGTTTTCCCGTGTGACTCGCATGCGATCACGCAATGTATTTTCAGGCTCATCCGGTAACATCGCATCCACCGTAATAGGCACGTCAGGGATACCGCCACCGAGAAGTCGTTCCTGCACCCATCGCCCCCGCAGGATCGCATGATTATCCATCGCATCGGAATGCGACACTAACCAGGCGGGATGGGTCAAAATCCCCAGACGCTGACCTTCCGGAACCGTCGCCAACTGTCGCTCAGGCTTCATCGACCCGGCTCCGAAACTACGACGACTCACTCTCGCATACTCCTTCGGCCCGGTCAACGTCGCCTCCGTTACCTCATGATTCACCGCCGGCGGCGATTTTTTCTTCTTTTTAGGGGGCTCTTTCCCGGGATTGGCTTCGATCCAGGCCGCACGTTCTTCGGCTTCTTTTTTGGCTAACGCTTCCTGTGCCCGCTTTTGAGCCGCGATGGATGCATTACGCTCTTCCGGCGTATTCTTTTTACCCAGATAAGATCGATCCGCCCCGCTGACGACAACCTTATCGGTAGTCAATAACTGTTTAAACACGTCCTTATCTTCCTCAAGGATGAGTTCAATCAACCGATCCGTACTGGCCGTGGCATCAAACATGGCCCGGTAATGTCCGGCGCCCCGCGCGCCTACGCCAGCTTCGTTCAGGGCGCGTGTGTCTTTACAGATATAACCACCCAGATCGTAATCAAAGTAGTCGCGGAAAAACTGTAACACGCGTGGTTTGCGGATACTGTCATCAGCAAGCATGCGTTCGATTTCGCGCTTCACATCTTCTCTGGTCTGCATGCGGCCTTCTGTAATGGCTGTCCGTAACGTTTCATCCGGTTTGATATACCGCAGTGCATGATTCACCGCCAGACCAAGTTCCCAATCCTGAAGCATGACGCGGCCATGTGGATCCGCCTTGCCATTTTCAACCAACTCGGCCCGAAACAAAGCATCACGATCCAAAAAGATCGAAGACAATCCCAATACCGCTCCATCTTTATTGCCAAGCTTTTCAACGGAATCTTTGACGACTCCCAGATAAAGATCTGATTCCTCCCTGGTCGGCGTGCGGAAAGTAACCGCTTCGAACAAAAAGTTTACCGCTGCCCGTTGATGCTCCTCGGTCGGATTCTCTTCTTTGAACAGATCATACACGGGCGTCAATGGACGCATCACTTTGGTGCTATAGACCAAACTGGTCGGCAATCCACGCAGGTCGCCCTCCATTTTATCCGCAATCGACTTAGGATCGTCTGTGATTTGATAGGCGTTGGCGATACTCAGCGGACCATCCGCCATATAACGAATAATATCATTGGCCACACCCATGATCTGAGTCGCTTCGGCACTGTTGACCGTATAGAAATACGGGTAGTTTTCCAAACCATGTTTGCGGGACGACGATAATATAGCCGGAACGCTCTTCACCGCGGTGGCATAGGCCACCGTACCTCCCTGCCACTGAATGATGCGATCCGTTCCAAAATAGATTTTCAGTTCGCCACCATGATTGGTTGGAACGACGTCCCCATGCGTTCGTTGCCCGATGCGATCGGGATTAAAAGCCGGTTCTTTATTAATCAGCTCGTTAAGACGAGTCATATGTTCCTGCGGCGTGACACGCCACAGCCGCGCAGGCGAGGAAACAGGACTCAGTTTAAGTCCTTCGGGCAACGGTCCGAACAGCAACTGATGATCTACGAAATTGGCTTTATTAGGATCCAGATGGCCACGAAAACCACCTTTATCCCGCATCACCCGCGTCAACTCGCCAACGATCCAGTCAGAAAACTGTAGCCGCTCAATGACTGCAGGCTGATCCGCATCTTTTGGAGGCATTTCTTTTAGCGTGACCTGAGCCCAAATGCTGTTCCAGATTGTCGAGTTGCCCTCTTCCACCTCACCCACATCATTCAGAGAAAGGTTACCCTCTGGATCCGTCTCGCCGTGACAGTCCACGCAGTGCTGCGTTAGAAATGGCTGAGCAAAACGCGCAAAGTCTTTTTTGACCGGCTGGCCAGGCGTATAGGTGTCTGCGTTTGCCACCGGCAGCACGCTCAAGAAGAAAGCGGCTACGCTAACAAATCCGACCTTGATCATGTCAGCAATTCCTTGATCGGTCCGTTGCCACTGTCAAACTTCTTCGCCAGTTTGTCGTCCATATTGAAGCGATCGACCTGAGCACCGGCCACACGCAGGATGGACGCATAAAGCGCGTTGATCGGTCGCTTGCCGTCCAGTTGTGTGAAACAACCCGTCTTAAAGGCACCATCAAAATTACCCAGTAACATCACAGGCCAATTCGCACCGTTGGTGTGCTGTTTGTCTGCATTGTTACTGGTGTAAACGATCAGTGTGTGGTCCATCATCGAACCACTCCCCTCAGGAATGCTGTCCAGCGCTTCCACAATCTTCACCAGCATGCGACTGTTGTATTGACGAATTTTGATCCAGATCGGATTATCAGGTTGCTTGATATGCCCCAGATCATGCCCCTGCTTCTCGACGCCGATCCCTTTCCATGCTCCGAAGATTTCGCCACGGCCGGAACCGATCGTCAGTGTATTGGTGATGCCGGAGGTGAGTGCTGAAATTCCAAGCTCCAGCAGAGCGTCATGCCAGTCGGTTTCGAATTCAGGCCGGGTATAACGTTCATCCACGGCCGGAGCGAACTTGCGCAAGTGCTCGGCAACCGTACTCAGACGATCACGCAGGCCGTTTACATCCCGGAAGCCCTGAACGAACTGACCATAACGCTGTTGCGTGGCAGACGGCAGTGACTGTCCTTTTGCCGTGGCAAATTTCTCGACCTGGGACAGCAGGTTGGATCGTGCTTCGTGCTGGCGTCGGATATCTCCGGTGGCAATACCGCCGTAGAGCATCTGGTAAACATGATTTGGATTGGAGTGCATGAAGATGGGCTGCCCGGCACCACTGGCAGACAGGTTGGCCACGGTAGGCTTGGTACTCATATTCTCCATCGAATCCATACCAATGCATAAGTGGGGCAGCAGGGTTTCCGGCAGCACTTTACTCAGTTCATAATCGATGGTGGACGCGCTGGGAGGAACTCCATCGCTCCCCCGGTATCCACCAAGGGCACCAAAGAACGCACTGTGGGACGGACTGGTGTGTATGCCGTGAAGCCCGTTGATGATATGCAGGCGATCTTTATAGGATTCCAGTGGGCTAATGGGCTCCGGAAGTGCCACATTGGCAAGGGAACCACTGCCGGTCATTCCTTTGGGAATACAGGTGGCAGGGTCAAAGCCCTGATTTTGCATGAAAAAGATAACACGCTTGGTTGTTCTGGTCGTATCGGTCGCCGCCAAAAGTTTCTGGGGATCCAGGGCGAGACCCATGACCGAACCAACACCCGCGGCCATCCCCTGAATTATCTCTCTACGATTAATCATCGATTCGTTTCCTATAGTTGCATGTGGTGCGCAGCACAACTTGTATTGTATCAGACAGTCCCTTTCAAGTCCAAAGCACTTGATTTACCGTTGTCTATCGCTTGTAAATCACGGGGAAACGCCCCTAGTTATTTATCGTTTGCTGAGGGTGCCGGATGTGAACCTTTTCACGGGGTTCGGCAGCTTTTAGAATGTGATTATCCCGGCGGGTGTAGTTCAATGGTAGAACACTAGCTTCCCAAGCTAGGTACGAGGGTTCGATTCCCTTCACCCGCTCTGCTGTTTGTCCCTTTTTTAGTTTGGGAATCCTGATTCATGAGTCGGATTACATGGTTTTTTTTATCAATCGTGGCCGCTTTGCCGATGGCTGCTCAGGATCCTGATCCACCGTTTGTTGAATACAGCCAGCGGGATGCTACATATCTCAGGCGTTTGCATCGCAACCCCACGGCTAAACTTCACTTTACCGAACATTACCGGGGTGGATTCAAAGCGTGGCAAAAAGATGCCCGCAACCGGTTATCCGATCTGCTGGGTCTGCCTCAAATCAAAAAAGATGCTGCACGACATCGCTGCAGCGTTGAACTGGCCCCACCCATTCAGGAAGATGGTTACCAGCGTACGTTGGGAAGAATCGAGACAGAACCAGGAATATTCATTCCCTTCTGGATCCTGGTTCCCGACGGACCTTCCGATCCATTGCGTCCTCTGGCCATCTGTGCTCAGGGACACGGCGGCAACAGCTGGAACACGTACGCGGGCGTATTTTCCAACAACGAGGAGCGAAGCAAGACGCATGCCAAAAACGGCAGCCCGGCCATCGAGGCAGTCAAGCGTGGGTTCATCACCATCGCGCCTGCCGTCCGCGGACTGGCAGATGCCGCCTCGATCGCAGATCCTAAGGGAAGGCACGGGAATCGACCCTGCCGGGCACAGCTCATCCACTGCCTGCTTGCCGGACGAACCGCCATCGGAGAACGAGTGTGGGATTGTCAGCGAATCCTTGACTGGGCGCTTCAACAGGTCGCAGGTGTGGATAAGAATCGCGTCCTGTTCACGGGCAACTCAGGCGGGGGCGTACTGACCGTCTATATGGCAGCATTAGATCCACGGATCACGGTCGCCGTGCCCAGCTGCTCCTTCACATCCTACACAAGTGCTGAAGGTTTTATTTTTCATTGCGATTGCTGTCTGGTGCCAAAAGCTCAAATTGAACTGGGAGATTTCGCCGATATCGGTGGACTTGCCGCGCCCACTTTCCTGCTGGCCGTGCACGGCAGACAGGATGGACTTCATCATTTTCCTGATGTTGAAAAGGCCATGGCGAGGGTAAAGCAAATCTACAAAGCCGCACAGGCAGGAGACAACTTTGCGCATCGCTGGGGTGATAAGGGGCATCAATTCTATCCGGAGCTCATGTGGCCTTTTATTGAGGCCGCGATACAGCAATAGATGCGTACATGCCTAAGGCAAAATGCTCAGCTTGTCCGCAAGGCTCAGTTTAAGAAAGGTATTGTGGAACTCATCCAGGAACGCCTCCGGGGAATCCCCGAAGTTGCTGACAAAGGATCCCTCAAATCCCTTGCGGTTCAGGTCGTCGAAAAATTTGACCCGGAAAGCTTCTTCACTGGTCTTGTGAATCAAAAATGCAATGAACCAGGCGCCCAGGTCGTAGGCAATGATTCCCCGTTTTCCATACGGAATGTCCCGGATACTTTCTCCATCGCGAAGTTTTTCAACGGACCTCAGCTTCTGCTGCATTTTCTGCCGTAAATAGTCCGGACGTACACCTTTTTGTCGTGAATAGAGCAGTTGTGCCATGTACTCGGCACCCCCTTCTGCCCACCAGGGATTTTTCTGGTTCCGGCTTTCTCTTTCTGACTGCACCCGACTATCGATATGCGCGTGCTGGTATACGTGGAAGTATTCATGCAAAACCACCGACATGTAATCCTCTTCCTGGGGCCCCGGATATTTACCGGACATGGTAATGATGTAACCGGACCATTGGTCATGTTCGTTTCTGCGAGTGTTTAAACCGGCGTTGCCGTCTTTGGCATAGGAGACAAAGTTGTGGCCACGCTCCAAACAGTTGCTGAGACGAAGGGATGGATCTTTTTGCTTTCTGATTTCACAATATTTCACGTCTAACTTCGCAGCGGACGCTTCGCTGCTGCCCACAATCCAAAACTCCAGTGGTCCATAGTTTCCCCAGGCACGGGCCGCGATCTGATACCATTTCCGCGTGAGTTCCACCTGGTAGTTGGAAACATCACTGGCGGAATAAAACTCCGCCGGTTTTCTGATTATCCGACCCCAGCTGTCCCCTTTGCGGCGGGACTTCGGTTTGCCGGTTTCTGCCCCGGGTACGCAGCCCGACTCATTCACGAATGGACGGGGGATGGCGACAGCCGCCGATGGTGTTGGTGATGTGTTGTCCGCATCACACCGTAATACCGGAACCACCAGCAGGAAGAAAAGGAATCGTTTCATAGCAATCACGGATTAAAACGTTGGCCCATTAAGCCGAAGCCCCTGACCCTGCCACCTTGGAGGATGCAAAAGCAGAAAAGGAGGTCAGGACTTAACCTATAAGTTCAATGATTGCCTTATCACGATCATGGATCTGGCTTGTCGGTTCTTCCGATGTTCGAAGTTCAAATGTACTTCCTTCCTCACCTGATTTCACCGTAACATTGACATCGCAGCCTAAAAAAGCGGGTAGCAGGGCACAGGCTAATACAGCAACATACTTCATCGGAAAACTCCTTGCGTGTGGGAAGGGATCTTTGGACCAAAGTCTACTAACCACATTTAATGCGGTCAAGACAAGACTGACTGCCACTAACGCGCGGAAGCCACAACTTCATCCCATAAAAAAACCCCCACTCGGCGAACCGAGAAGGGGCGTTGGTCAAACCGAACCACATGAAGTATTTGAATTGCGTTGTTCAAACAGAATATAAAACCGAAGTCTCATCTATCTCAACATTGCAGAACATCTCATCTTGCTCCCGAAAGAGCTCAACAAGGTGTTTGAAACCCGCCAGGCGTTTTTCAAACGCGTCCCGGTCCGGCAATTTTTCTGGCGAACCAGATCGATCGCCTTTCCGAAAATACTCAGTCGAATGGCTCACCCCGTTGAGGCGATTAAAGACCGGAGTAAAGTCTAAGGCTTCTAAATTTCGGTTACAAGTGAAAAAACAACAAACATAAAGTTTATTTCCACCGGGAATAATGTCCAATTCTGGTGTCGAACTGCGGAATCTTTGTATGGAAGTTATTGATCCCCATAAGACAAGCCGGACGGCAGACTCCGCCCCGCCACGGCAACCCGATTCGACCGTGGAAATGCATGAACCGGCGGTTTGCCAAACAGACAGGTCGTACTGTAGGATGATTTCAAACGAGGGAGCCAACTCCTTCGAACTAAAACCGTTCCATTGGGAGATGATAACCATGAGCCGCTTTACGCTGGAGGAATTTGTCCAAACCACTCGCCAACAGGATCAGGGGCAGGGTGTCTTTGAATTGGAAAGCGACCGACTGCTCGAGATCAACCTTGACGGCGAAGTCTGGACCAAAATGGGTTCGATGGTCGCCTACCGCGGGCAGGTCAAATTCACTCGTGAAGGAATCCTGGAGCACGGCATCGGCAAACTCCTTAAAAAGGCCGTATCCGGTGAGGGTGCAAAACTGACCAAGGCCGAAGGTCAGGGCAAAATCTATCTGGCGGATCAGGGGAAGAAAGTCACCATCCTCAACCTTCAGAACGATACGATCGTGGTGAATGGCAATGACCTTCTTGCATTTGAGAAGCAGATCCAGTGGGATATCCGTATCATGAAAAAAATGACCGCTGTATTAGCCGGAGGTCTGTTCAATGTCCGTCTCGAAGGAACCGGGATGATTGCCATCACGTCGCACTACGATCCCCTGACGCTTCAGGTGAGTCCTGACAACCCGGTCATCACCGACCCGAACGCGACGATCGCCTGGTCCGGCAACCTGGAACCCGCGTTTCGCACGGACGTTTCACTCAAGACATTTTTTGGACGCGGCAGTGGCGAGTCGATTCAGATGGAGTTTCAGGGGGAAGGATTTGTTGTCATCCAGCCGTTTGAAGAAATGGCACTTCAGGCATCACCCTGACCTTGTTTACTGAAAGACCAGGCTGCTGTTTTATTGTTTGGTTTTATGACAATTTAATTTATAATACTTCAAGCGGGTTAACTCATTTTTGATCGGAGAGTAATATGCGATTAGCCGCGTTGACCACCAGTCTGCTTCTGCTTACCGTACTAACAACATCGCTGGAAGCGGCAGAGACCAAAAATACTCCCCAGCTACCGACTCCGATTCGTCATTCCTCGTATATGAGTCCGCATGCGTCTCCGATTGCCCTGAGCAGCGGTCACGTTTTCGTTGTCAATACGCCCGACGATACGGTCGATGTCATTCATGCCAAAAGCCGAAAAATCGTGGCTCGCGTCAAAGTCGGTATTGACCCGGTCGGCATTGCCGCCCGACCGGACGGTAAAGAAGTGTGGGTGACCAACCACGTCTCCGACTCGGTGAGTGTGATCGACACGGATTCGAAAAGCAATTCGTATCTGCAGGTGGTTGCCACCGTCCAGCGATTCCATCCGACCAACAAATCCACTCGTTTCGACGAACCGGTGGGCATCGCGTTTGCCGGCAATGAGAAGGTTTATGTTGCCCTTTCGTCTGAAAATGCGATCGCGGTTATTGATGTAGCCAGTCGCAAAGTAACCCGATCGATACCCATCACCGCTCAGGATCCCCGCGCGATCGCGGTACGTGGCGATCGATTGTATGTCATTCCTTTTGAATCCAACAACAAATCCCAACTTTCCGGTGGCACCGGTGAGTTAGACAAAGAGTATGAGACCTTTGACGCGTGGAAGCACTCCATCGAAGTAAACAATGTCTTATCACTCGGACACGTGACGGACATTATCAAACATCCCGAGGTACCCGACCGTGATCTTTACGTGTTTGACACGAACACCGACAAACTTATCGAAGTAGTCGATACGCTGGGAACACTGCTGTACGGTCTGGCGGTTGATTCCAGTGGTGACGTCTTTGTCGCTCAGGCCGAT
>JAYZPA010000048.1:0-17455 GCA_036150515.1 Planctomycetota bacterium | reverse complement strand
GGGTCGGCTATAACCCGCTTGTTGGAGGGTCTGAACGAATTGTTCCAGCACTTCTTTATCGTCTTTCAGGGGCCATGTTCTGGTTGCGGTAATAATCGGTAAGAACCCGGCGCGGACTAATTTCCGGATGCCCTCCAGTGCTCGGTCAAACGTGCCGTCTCCGCGAATTGGATCATTACTTTTGGCATCAAACCCGTCAAGGGAAACACGGAATTCAAGGCTGTAGCGACTTTGGCGATGCGCCAGAGCCAGTCTTTCGAGCCACATTGGTTTCAGGACGGTGGCATTGGTAAGGACGGTTGCCGGCCCGATCTGTAGCGTTGCCACAAGAATGTCGGTCATTTCCGGGTTGAGAAAAGGTTCGCCACCGGTGAAGTAGTATCCTTTAACGGCTAACGTACGGCTTTCTTCGAGCGTTGCCTGAATGGATTCCAGGGAGAGGAACCCAAATTGATGATTGGTCGGGCTGCATGAAATAAAGCAATGGTTGCATGTGAGATTGCAGAGGGTGCCGGCGACCTGAAACCACAGTTCATCCAGATGAGATAATGCGACATGGGGGTGGCTGGAGGTCATCTGCATTTGTTCCCGGAGCGTCAAACTATTGAAATGTATTGTAGAGATTGAGGGTTTCACGGTCACCGATGATCTGAAATAGATTCAGGATCTGCTGTAATCCACTACGGAACAGGAAATTGGGCGAACGGCCATAGCTCTTGATTCCCAGAATATAAAAATTAGGCTCTGGATTGATCAGATCCGTGTTGCTTGGTTCGATGGGATTGAGACAATCGGTAGAGGCGTGTTTTAGTAGTTTTGCAGCGAGTTGAATGGGGCCTTCTGAGGCATAACATTGGTGCACGTGTAATTCACGAAAGATGGAACTGTCCGGTTGAAATCCGGTATGAGCGAATATCTTATCGACGTTTATTGTGGACGTGACGCCAAAATCGGCATGGGCAGTTTGTTGGATATAGTCGACCTGAAATGAGTTGTCCGGTTGTTGTGTGATGCGGTCGATAAAGGCGGCGGGCAATGACTGCACGGATGCCCCAGCTGCCAGTTGGTTTGCCGCTTGTACCAGTTCGCGCCGGGTTGAGAGGGGGTCGTTATCAACGGACACAACCGGCGTGGGCGAGTTCGAACGCGTTAGCCATGTGATTTGGCAATTTCCGCTCTGAGCAAGAGTAGTTACCGTGTGGGCTGCTGTGTGCCCGGCACCGACAACCAGAACTCGTTGATGGTTTAATGCCTGTGCTTGCTCTTCCGTTGGGCTCATCCGCTGAAACTGGTTGTGACACTTTGCTTCACCGACTGCCAGAGCACCTCCACCGCCAATCGGATTTGGTTGCCCCAGCACACCGGATGTGTCAATCACCACGCTGGCCGTTAATACCTCTTCGGTCGTTCCGTCGTCGATGATGATTCGAAAGGGATCTTGCTGTCGTGATTCCACCGACATTAAATCTGCCTTGCGTTGCCAGCTGCGAGAAACCGAAATGACCCGGGTGCCACACTGCAGTGAATCCTGAAGCAAGTCGGTATTGGCGAGCGGCTGTAAGTAGTTTTCCAGCCATCGTTGTCCAGTTTGAGTTGATTCGAGAGGATCAAAACAATGACTTGGCGACTGGCTGAGGATGGCAGCTCGGCCTAACGTTGAACTGTTGTCCCCAAAGGGGGAGAACATTTCAATATGTTTCCACTGTCGCACATGCTGGCAAACCTCACCCTGCTCGATTACTGTCACGGGGTAACCAAGGTACCTCGCATACAGTGCGGTTTCGAGTCCGATAGGCCCGGCACCGACGATCAGGATGTTCGCAGTTGTATCGAATGCCATTGAGTATTATCCGTGAACTTGTGCTTGCCGTAGAATGCTGAAATGGGACATGTCGATTTCCGGCGTTTTGGCTGTCATAAGATCGGCCATGACAACAGCGGTTCCTGTTGATAAATGCAGACCGCTTCGAAAATGGCCCGCGGCGATGAAGAGATTTGCAATATTTGGAATTCTTCCCAAATAAGGCATTCCATCGAAACTGGCGGGCCGCAGACCGGACCAACTCTGTTTAATGTCTAATTCTTTTAAAGCCGGTACAAGCTCACCGGCGAATTCAGCGAGTTGGGCAATCATTTCGGATGTTGTTCCTTTTACAAACCCCACTTCTTCCTCACAGGAGCCTACCAGCAGGTGACCATCCTGTCGCGGGATTACATAGCGTGATCCTTCGTTGAGAACGTGCCTGAGTAAATTCGGTTCGGCCTGATACAGAATCATCTGGCCACGTATGGGAAGGATTCCGTTCGGGATCCCCAGACCCTGTAGTAAATGAGTGGTCCAGGCTCCGGCCGTCATACAGATTTGTTTGGCAGTGAAAGGTCCCGTGGTGGTCTCTACCTGTTGAGCTTGTTGATTCTGTACCAGAATATCAGTAACTTTACAGTTTGGCGTGATTTGGACACCGTTGATTTGACAGGCAGCCAGCAACGCCTGAAGATGACGGGGATTTCGAACCAGAGCCTCGTCGGGCAACAAGTATGCAGCGGCAAACCGACGTGCGCTCAGCGTGGGTTCGAGTTCTTGTAGTTGCTGATCATTCAGTTTTTCAACGGCGATTCCTTCGGTCGGTAGTGTGGACAACAAACCGGACAGTGCGGCAGCCTCTCCCTGTTGGCGGGCAAGATAGATTCCCCCGCAGCATTCATATTCATTATCAATGCCCGTCAGGGTTTTGAGACGTTGAGCCCACAGCGGATGTAATTGATGGCTGATTCCCCGGAGTTTATCCAGTGGATCAACCGCCGTATCCGGGTTCGCCGGCGGTAAGATTCCACCTCCTGCCCAGGAGGCTTCACGGCCCGGTTCAGCCGCATCCACCAGATGTACCTGCCGTCCTCGATTTGAAAGTTCGTAGGCAAGCGACAATCCAATCACACCGCCGCCGATGATTAACACGTCCGATGTCATGAGAGATGCTCCTGACGCAGAGACTGTAATGTCGTGTACAGCCAGTGGTTGCTGGACTGCAGATCATGCTGTAGTTCTTCCAGATCGTCAATCGTATCAATATCGTACCAGGTTGGTAGAATCCCATAGGAAATATTGGCCGCTTGCAGTTGCTCGACGGTTTGCTGCATGACCTGATTGGTTGACCAGTCGATGCCTGTAAAAACAGGTGGTACGAGATTTCGAGCACCAATCAGATAATAACCGCCATCGCGGGCAGGCCCTAAAACACATCGGTGGACGTCGAGTTGCTGGAAGGCTTGCTGCAGCACCTCCCGCGGTAAATGAGGACTGTCACTACCGATGAGGATCACTTTTTCAATGTCGTGTTCAAAGGCCTCGGTAAAATAAGCCGTCATCCGTTCCCCCAGCTGATCACCGGATTGAGTGGTTAGGGTCCAATGGGGTGGCAGGCAACAGGCAAATTCTGAAACGCGGTCGGCGGGTGTGAATGCCAGTACCTGTCGCTCGGCCAGACCGGAAGCGGTTTCCAGAGTCGCCTCAAGGAATGCCTGATACACCCGAGCTGCAAAGAGGTTTGAAGTATCGGATGCCAGCCGCGTCTTGACCTGACCCGGTTCCCAATATTTGGCGAAGATACCCAGTTGTGATTTGTAAGGTTCGGTCAATTCAATTACCGATCAATCTTAGAAGAAGGATTTCGTTGATTTTACCGCGGAACCGGATCTTGCCGTCAATTTCAACCACAGGAATACAGGATTCAAATTTTTCCAGTAAATCTTGATCGAGTGTAATATCGATAGATTGGACAGAATATCCGTACGTATGGAGGATTTCTTCTGCTTCCTCGCATAGCGGGCAGTTGGGCCGAGTATAAAGTAATGCACAACGTGAGGACATTTGACGGTTTTTAGCGTTCTATTACTAGTGAGATCAAACAAACTACGAATCCTACCTTATTTTACGACCAATTGTGTTCTCGTCGACAGGAACAGCCGACGGTTTTGAATGAAAGCTCACATTGATGGTAAAATGATAATTTACTTTATGAGCGTAATTTCACCGACGAAGGGTCCTCACCCCCTACTTTAAATCATGACAGTTTCTGCCCGAAATTTCTTAGATCTTCTGCGTCGCAGTAAACTGGTGGATGATGCGCCTTTGAAAAAAGCGTTGCAAGCGTGTGTTAAAGAGAATGACGGCAAGTTACCTAGCAATTCACAGAAGCTGGCTGATTATCTAATCGCCGCGAATTTGATCACGGCCTGGCAATGTAAAAAGCTGTTATCCAGGAAATACAAGGGATTTTTTCTTGGGAAATATAAATTATTAGGTCATATCGGTGTGGGTGGAATGAGCAGTGTCTATCTTGCTGAGCATACACTGATGAAGCGATTACGAGCCATCAAGGTTCTTCCGCGCAACCGGATTGACGACTCATCCTATCTTGAGCGATTTTATCGTGAAGCTCAGGCGACGGCGGCGCTGGATCATCCAAACATTGTCCGCGCATACGACATTGATAATGCGGGCAATACCCATTATCTGGTGATGGAGTATGTTGCGGGCAGGGATTTAATGACGATTGTTAAAGAGGAAGGCTCACTTGGTTTTGTTGAATCCGCTCAGTTTATTTTGCAGGCAGCCCGTGGGTTGGAGCATGCCCATTCTGTGGGTCTGATTCATCGGGATGTGAAACCCGCAAATCTATTGGTTGAGGAATCGGGTCATGTCAAGATTCTTGATATGGGTTTAGCGTTAATGAACAACGATGACTCTGAATTGGCCGGGCTCACGGACAAGCACAACGAAAAGGTGTTAGGAACGGCCGACTACTTAGCACCGGAACAGGCATTAAACAGTCATGATATTGATGCCCGGGCGGATATTTATGGTTTGGGGTGTACCATGTATTACGCTTTGACGGGCCACCCGCCATTTCCTGATGGTTCATTAGCTCAGCGGATTGCATTACATCAGTCCACGATGCCGCCCGCCATTCGAAATGTCCGTGCAGATTGTCCAGATGCACTGACGGCCATCTGTTTTAAAATGTTACAAAAGAAAGTCGAAAATCGTTATCAAAGCGCTAAGCAGGTTGTTGCTGCGCTGGAGGATTGGTTAACTCAACAGGGAATTGAAGTGCTTAAGACATTCGCTGATCAGATTCACTTACCCCCGCGTCATGATGCGAATCAATCGACCGACACGATTGTTGAGGCAATGCATGCAGCCGTGGCAGTGGCAAACGTGGCAACCCATGGTACGGGTACGTCATCGATTCAACTGATTTCCGGGGGTGGATCCTCAACGAGCGAAAATCAATTTCTGGTTGCTCAAGGCAGCACCATCGGAGGCGGAAGCAGCCGTATTGAACTCGGAGGCGAATTGGGACCGAATGTCATGCAGAGTACATCCCATGGCTTGCTGGATCGGACAACCACCTCAGGCACCCTCAAGAGAATCCCTTTCTGGATTTGGATTATCGCGGGGTTCGGTATTCTGAGTTTATTGGGTTTGATTGCGGTGGGGGTTCGGGTCGTTTTCTTTGCTGAAATCACCGGGTTCATTAATTCGGCATCGGTCGTCGATTGGGAGCCACGAACCTGGATGGTTAAAAGCTGGAGAGAGTTGGTTGCGTGGGGGTCGGTGTGCCTATAATGAATGTAGAATATGATCAGGTGGTGAGAACGGTATAACTAAACTGAAGTTGAACTCGATATATCCTTAAACAGGAAATTCCTATGATTCGTATGATGACAGAGCGTGTATTGATTACATTGCTTGTGGCAGTCACCGTTCTTACTGCGGTTGATTTTTTGCAGTCCCAGATTACACCGGCTCAGCGGAAGGTAGAACTGGAATTGCGGACACAGGTTCGCAAAGCGGGAAATTTGTTTGCGCAGGGCAAGTTTGATGAATCAGCGGCTGAAGTGATTGCGGTTCAGAAGCGATTTGATGAAGTCATGAAAGAGGCCGATGAACAATCCTTGGCGCTCTTTTCCAGCGTCTATAATTCGCTCAAAAAAGCACATGCCCTGTTGGAACTGGAAGGGATCAGTTTGCCTAAGTTAAACAAACCGATGATAGCCAAGCCGGAGCCGATGCCGGGTCCCGGTGGGTTGACCAGAGTTCCGGAGGGGAAAATGAGCTTTGTCAAGCACGTGGTACCAATCCTCATGGCGAAATGCGGTAACTGTCATGTTCGAAATGCTCGTGGCATGTTCAGCATGGCGGATTATGAAACGCTGATGAAAGGTCCGGAGGCGGGCGTTGTGATTTTTCCCAAAGACGCGGTGGGGAGTCGGCTGGTGGAAGTGATTGAGGAGGGGGATATGCCCCGGGGTGGATTGACGGTGACCCCTGTGGAATTCGAAGTGCTTAAAAAATGGATTACCGAAGGCGCGGTTTTTGATGGTGAAGATGCTAAACAGAATTTGCAGGAACTAAATCCGGATGCCAGCGTCGGAGATTTGCCGGTTGTTAAACCCACGCGAGCTACCGGGACGGAGACCGTGAGTTTTAAGAACGACATAGCCCCCTTGTTTTTAGAGCATTGTGCAAGTTGTCACGGATTGGGCCAGCGTGCTAGCGGTCGCTTTGACTTAACAACTTTTAGCGGGTTCCTGCGTGGTGGTGAAAACGGACCCCCTGTCGTGCCTAAAAATGCGGATGAAAGCTATCTTGTTAAAAAGTTGTTAGGTACAGGCGGGGGTCAGCAAATGCCAGTGAACGGGGATCCGTTTGACGATCCGAAAATGGAATTAATATCGACGTGGATCAATGAAGGAGCGACTTTTGACGGGATCGATTTTGGTCAAAGTCTGGGTCGGGTCGTGGCGATCGCTCAGGCGGAGAAA
Organism: Planctomycetota bacterium; assembly: GCA_036150515.1. Taxonomy (GTDB): domain Bacteria; phylum Planctomycetota; class Planctomycetia; order Pirellulales; family Pirellulaceae; genus UBA721. The sequence continues at coordinate 10,627 of JAYZPA010000048.1, read as the reverse complement.
TATACCCATGAAGAACTGGCTGCGGAACGTCGGAAAATCGCGTTGCAAAACTGGAATTTAAGTATGTCCGGTATCAAGAGTAATCAGGTCGACACAGAGAGCTTTCTGTTGATCGGATCACTCACAGAAGCCCAGTTGTCTGCATTTGGAGAACAGGCGGAAGCGGTGCGGGAAAAGGTTCAGTTGGTTATGAAAGTCCCCCAGACTAAACCCATGATCAAAGGTCGTGTTTCATTGTTTTTCTTTAACCAGAGGTATGACTATAGTGAGTTTGGAAAAATGGTGGAACAACGTGCGTTGCCGCGGGAATGGCGAGGACACTTTCGTTTTGACATTGTCGATGCCTATGGTGCCCTGATCGTGCCTACCTCGGAGGAGTATTCCTTTGACGGCCTGGTCGCAGAACAGGTAGCCGGTATCTATGCCCAAACACTGGGTATCGTTCCCCGATGGTTCTCCAACGGCATGGCTCGCGTCGTGGCGGCTAAAGTGGTCAAGGATGACAAGCGAATTCAGGATTGGAAGAAAAATATCGCTGCGGCGGCGGCACAGATGGGAAAACCGGATGATTTTATTTCAGGCAAACTAGGTGGTGAATCCGGATCGCTGGTGGCCTACAGCTATCTGGATTTTTTGATGAAAAATCCTCAGCGTTTTAATGCACTGACCAGAGCATTACAGAACGGGACGAAGTTTGACGATGCATTCGCAGCGGTCTATGGGGACACGCCCGCCAAGGTTGCTGAAATATGGTGGAACGCTGGTTCTTCCCGGTAACCACGTTGCTTAAACCAGATTGCAGCAGGATTCGAAGGATGGGGTAGGTTTTTGTATATTCTGGAAGTTGCCAGTGCGGCTCAATATCTGATGGATCGTGGGATTATTCAGTCTGCTGCAGAAGTGGATGTGCGGATCCTGACTGGTGGAGTATCCAATCGTGTACTGCAGATTCGCTTTCATGATCCCCAACGTGAGATGTGGGTGATGAAACAGGCACGTCGGCAGCTGGCCGTGGAGCAGCAATGGTTGTGCCCTGTGGAGCGGGTGTTGCGTGAAATGGATGTCCTGAACATCTGTAGCGAAATCCTGATGAAGGCCGACGCTCCTCCGGGATTTCAGATTCAGGTACCTTCTATTTTGTTTGAAGATCGCAGTAATTTTGTATTTGCTATGACGGCTATGTCCGAACACGGACGTGAATGGAAACAGGATTTGATGCATGGTATCCATGACCAGCAGGTAGCCGAGGCCGCAGGTTGGATTTTGGCAACCTTGCATTGCCAGACCTGGATGGATTCGGATGTATCCGCTGCTCTGGGAACGGTGAATTTTTTTGATGAACTCCGACTCGATCCGTATTATCGCCAGGTTGCCGTGATTCATCGGGATTTGGAACCAGCCATACAACAGCTGATTGTTGATTTGACAGCCCATCAACAGTGTTTGGTCCATGGTGATTTCAGCCCTAAGAATATGCTCATCACCGACGATCGATTGATGTTACTGGATTTTGAGGTAGGGCATTTTGGTGATCCGGCATTTGATCTGGGATTCTTCCTGACCCATCTTGTCAGTAAGTCTGTCTGGGATGCTTCGCATCAAAGCGAGTATCAGGTTTTAACGGAGATATTTTGTGAGACCTACCTGACCATTATGAAAGCCCGGGTTGCAGAAGAAATGCTGGTTCCCCTTCAACAACGGGCCTGCCGACATTTAGGTGCGTGTCTGCTTGCTCGTGTCGACGGTAAAAGTCCACTGGAATATCTCGATCATTCGTCGCAGCAGCGGATTCGCAAGCTGGGTTGGCAACTGTTGATGGATCCACCGGAGCAACTGGCACGGATCTGGCCGGCGGTCACTTCAAACGGACAGAATCAACAGAAAGGTTAATGCCCTATGGGGACCGATGAAGTGAAAACAGGAATTGTGAAGATTAAGGGTCGTGAAGTTCTGGACAGCCGGGGTCGACCGACGGTTGAGGCGGAAGTTTGGCTGGAGGATGGTTCACGGGGCACCGCGATGGCACCCTCTGGCGCCTCCTGTGGTAAGGCAGAAGCATGGGAACTGCGAGATGGCGACCTGAATCGGTATGACGGGCAAGGTGTCCTGCAGGCGGTTGAAAATGTGAATCACCCGATTGCCAGTGCGCTTCAGGGGCTAAAAGCGGAGGATCAATTTCAAATTGATCAGATCATGCGGGAACTGGATGGCACGGACGAAAAGAAGAATCTGGGTGGTAATGCGATGATCGCGGTTTCTTTGGCTGTTGCTCATGCAACGGCGGCAGCCCGGCGGATACCGTTGTACCAACATCTACACCGTGTTGTTCAGGAAACGGCCGGCGTGCTCAAGTTCCCTGAGGAGTTGTTCCCACATCCCCGGATTCCAATGCCCCAAACGAATATGATCTCCGGAGGGCTGCATGCCGGTGGGAATCTGGATTTTCAGGATGTGTTGATTGCGCCGATCGGTGCCAAGGATTTTTCGACAGGCCTTGAATGGATTGTTCGTGTTTATCAACGCCTTGGAAAGTTACTCAAGGAACGAGGGTTCGAAGGGTCGCTCGTTGGGGATGAAGGTGGTTTTGGTCCCCGATTGACAAATAATCGTGATGCCGTTGCGCTGGTGACTCAGGCTATCGAGCTTGCAGGTTTGATTCCGGGTGAACAAGTTGCATTGACTTTGGATGTCGCAGCGACCCATTTCTATCAGGATCATCACTATCATTTGCGAACGGAAGGTGAACGGGTGCTGTCCAGCGATGCCATGATCGATATGCTCGAGAGTTGGGTGGACGAGTTTCCTATTATCAGTATCGAGGATGGTCTGGCAGAAGATGACTGGGAAGGTTGGCAACAACTCAATGCGCGGCTTGGGGACCGAATTATGATTGTGGGAGATGATCTGTTCACGACGAATTCGAAACGAGTCAGGCAGGGGATCCGCTGTCAGGCAGCAAATAGTGTTTTGGTCAAAGTCAATCAAATTGGTACCCTAAGCGAAACGATTGAAACGATGGCGGTTGCCCGGCAGGCCGGATTTCAATTGGTGGTGTCCGCCCGCAGTGGGGAAACCGAGGATCACAGCATTGCAGACCTGGCAACGGCGGCCGCGAGTGAACAAATCAAAATCGGATCGATCGTGCGTAGTGAACGACTCGCAAAATACAATCGTTTGTTGCGGATTGCTGAACATGTGCAGGGCTATGCAAGGTCGGACAATTGAAAATGCTGGAAAATAGCATGCGTTTGGGCAGAGCGATCTGAAATTTTTGATGGGACACGGAATATTGGGGAAAGAATCTAACAAAATGGGGTTTCTCAGGCCGATGATGGGTCTATAATACCCAGCGACGGAATGAAACTACTGAAATAGCCTATTGTTAAGCCAAAATGACGATCACCTCAACCAATTTCGCTTTCTTTACTTACCCGTGGCGACGCGGGGCTGGTAGGATTGCGTAAATAAAGGTTGACTCGTTTACAAAAAATAATCCTAAAGCCCCGATGATTTGCTCATCGGGGCTTTTTTCGTCTACTTATAAAACAAGGAATTTGGTATCTCATGGCTACTTCAGAACTAATGCTCGAAGCAAAATACAAATCACCGGTTATCAAAGTACAAAAACAGATTTCGAAACACCTAAATACGGGGAGTGTAGAAGGCATGATTGTTGTAATGAAAAGTGGAGCGACGGCAGAGGAAATTCAAGCGATGTCTCAGCGTGTTGAATCGTTGGGACTGAAATCTCATATCATTGAAGGGACCGAACGAACGGTGATTGCGGCGGTAGGCGAAAAGCGTGCTGAAACCAAAAATGCACTTGAAGCCGGAGCGGGCGTAGCGGAGATTCTTCCTATACTGGCTCCCTATAAGGTGGCCAGTAAAGAGGTCAAGTCCGAGCCGACGGTGATTACCGCTGGCAGTTTGACAGTGGGGGGAAATTCTGTTGGAGTCATTGGGGGGCCCTGCAGTGTGGAATCTGAGGAGCAGTTGATGGAGGCCGCCCGGGCGGTGAAAGCGGCCGGTGCAACCGGATTGCGGGGCGGCGCATTTAAACCACGGACAAGTCCCTATAGTTTTCAGGGAATGAAGGAGGAGGGTTTGAAAATTCTGGCAGCGGCCCGGGACGAAACCGGGTTGGCGGTGGTCACCGAGGTGTTGGCGACAGAGGATGTCGAGTTAGTGGCGTCCTATGCGGATGTCTTGCAGATTGGTGCTCGAAATATGCAGAACTACCGTCTTCTGGAAGCCGTAGGGAATACGGATCGTGCTGTGATTCTCAAACGGGGACCCTCGGCCACGATGGATGAGTTTTTATTGGCCGCGGAGTACATCATGAATGAAGGCAATGCGCGGGTCATGCTTTGTGAACGTGGGATTCGTACGTTTGAATCCCATACTCGTTTTACTTTGCCCTTAGCATCCGTCACGTATCTGCACAACAAAACGCACTTGCCGGTCATCGTTGATCCCAGCCATGGAACAGGACATGCTTATCTGGTACCGGACATGGCTGCCGCTGCTGTGGCAGTTGGGGCGGACGGTTTAATTATTGAAATGCACCCCTGCCCTGAAGAAGCGATGAGTGACGGGTATCAATCTCTGACAGCGGAACAATTTGAGGATGCGATGTCACGCTGCCGGACGATTGCCAGTGCCGTTGGCAAGCAGATCTAGCGGATCATCCGTTGGGTTCAGCACCGTTCGATAAGGTAATGCACGCTGACTAAAAGACGCCGTCGATCAGACTTCCATCCTCAACGATTCGAATCGGTCGCCCGATGGGACTCATGTTTTCATGAAAGGAATCGATCCCTACGGCGTCATAGATCGTTGTCAGCAAATCATTGACAGAGACGGGTTGATCGGTAATTTCCACTCCCCCGTCGTCCGTTGCTCCGATGACCTGTCCTCCCTGAACGCCTGCTCCGGCCATAGCAACGTTGTAGGCCCGGGGATAATGATCGCGTCCGCTGCGACCGTTAATCCGTGGCGTTCGACCAAACTCGCCCATCCAGAGCACCAGAGTCGTATCGAGCAGTCCCCGTTGTTTCAGGTCTTTTAAAAGCTGAGCGTAAGGCTGATCGACTTGCTGGCACAATTCGGTGGTACGCGAGGCATTGTCAAAATGGGTATCCCAGTTGGGCGATGCCACTTCGACAAAGGTCACGCCCGCTTCGATTAAACGACGAGCCATCAGGCAACCCGCGGCAAATTCGCCTTCACCATAAGCGGTCCGATTGGTTGCTGATTCCTGACGGATATCGAAGGATGCCATTTTGGGGCTCAGTACGAGCCGGGCTGCTTTGCCATAAAGATTTCGATTGGCCCGGACCCAGTGTTTGGCACCCTCCTGAGCTCCGTTATTGTCAAGTGATTCTAATAACCCAAGGCGTCGTGTGAAGCGATCCGGGGAAGTGGGAAGCTCGGTATTGGCAGGCTTTTGATTGGCCGAGCCAAGGACGAATGGATCGTAATCCACTCCGAGAATTCCCCCGGAAAATGTTACTCGTGATCGTCCAATATGAATATAAGGCGGGAGTTCCGACTCATCATCGCCGATGTGATGGACGACGTGAGAACCGATACTGGGGTGTTTTAAGCTGGCCGTGGGCAGGTACCCGGTGTGCGTGACGTAGGAGGCGCGGGGGTGACTGCCTTCCGGACCGTGGACGCTGCGGATAAGACAAATGTCGTCCATGGCCGCTGCTGTTTTCGGCAATTGTGAACTGATTTGAATCCCGGATACGGAAGTACTGGTCGCCCTTGTTTCACCACCGTTGGTATGACCGGGTTTGGGAGTGAAGGTCTCAAATTGGCTTGGCCCGCCTCCCATCCATAATAGAATACAGGCCTTGGCCTTGCTTCGCATATGAGCGGCGTTCGCAATAATCGGGGTCTGCCAGGCAGCAACGGCAGTTGTGGTGACTGCGGCAGATTGAAGCCATTGGCGGCGATGTAGATTTCGAATTGGCATCGGATTTCCTCTTACAGGTTCAACACGAAATAAAGCCCCTGAATTTATTCGTGTTATTTTCGGGTTTTGAATTCAGCCGAGTTTAACAGTGCCCACAATAAATCCTCAAAGGATTCCCTGCGATTGGCTACCCGTTTGATATATGACAAACTCGTATTCAATTCCTGTCGATTCGGTCGTCGTGACAGGACACGTAAGTATAATTCCTGAACGGCATTGCGATCCGACGCAACTTCATCCAGTAATCGAAACAGCATGGTTCCTGGCTGAACTTTAATTTGCTCATTAATAAAGGACGAATTCATCATCGCCAGTGACTGAGGAATGGTGATCGCAACGTCACCACGCGAATTATTCGGATCATAGCCAAATACATTTGAGAATTGAGTTCGAGGCCCCTGTTGTCTCGGGAAAGATCCACGTGAATTACTGCTTTCATCCGCAATTTCGAAAACGTTCATAATGCTGTCAAACAGCTGATCGGATCGCAGAGGCTGCACCGCGTTGGCCTGAAACGGGATTTGATCATAGTTACGGCGATCCTGACTGGTGTGCTGATAAACCTTAGTCGACATGATCGTCTGAATTAGCCATTTTAGATCGTAGCCGGAGAGGGTAAATTCGTTGGCCAGATAAGTAAGGGTTTTAGGAGCGGACGCTTCACGGTCTGGTCCAATGTCATCCACCGGCTCATAAAAACCTTCGCCGACCAGTTCTGCCCAGACGCGATTGGTGACCGCTTTGGCAAACCAGGGATTGTCCGGTGAGGTAATCCATCTGGCCAAAGCATCCCGCCGATCCGCATCCTTCGTACCGGTGGGTAATGTTTGGCCGGATAGAAAAAATTTGGGGGCCATAACGGTTCCTGGTTCACTGGGGTCGGAAAGGTTCGGCATCGTATGTTCCAGTGTTCCGATGAGCCGATTATTGGGATTCGTGCGGCGATTGCGACCTGTGAAATCGGTGGTGGTCACGATAAACGTGCGAGGTTCTTGCTGTGGACGTAATGCCACCCGCGGAAAAAAAGCAGCTAATTCGTGAAATTGTTCCTGCTTCCAGCGATCGGTCGGGTGGTCATGACATTGTGCACACTGGATTTGGATTCCTAGAAAAATACGAGAAATCTCGGAAACGGTTTCCTCGGGGCGACCCTGGTGAGAGGCAATGAGCATGGTACGGCCATCCTCGCGGATGTCACCCTGTGCCGTGATAAAATCAAAAGCGATGCGGTCCCAGGTTGTTCCTGAATTCAAAGCGGATTCTAAGTAGGACTCTAATCCAGGGATTCCCAACAATGCTTGTTCGTAGGTGCGACGGAACAGGATGACGTCACGCCAATAACGACTCCAGTTTGTGCCGTAGGCTTCATCGGCCAGCAGGTGCTCCATCAGCAGCGTACGTTTATCCGGGCTTTTTTCCAGTTTGTACACCAGAATGTCTTCCAAAGAAGGGGGCTGGCCCACAATGTCGAAGAAGGCACGTCGTACAAATGTCTCGTCGTCGCATACCGCATGGGGTGAAACCTGCGTTTCACTTTCTAACATGCGATCGATGGTCTGAGCGGTGTTGTTGGGCGATTGTGCAAGTAGCGAAAATGGAAGCCACAAAACGCTGGTGACGGCAATAACCCAGGGGCTTATTTTGCACGTAGGGATAGTGAATTTTGATTGCATGCGTGATTCCCCGGCTCTCTTAAAGCCCCCTGTTCATGTTAGAAACCCCTCGCTCTGAGTGAAGTTTCGATATTAATTCAATCGCTTGCGGTACCCGGCTTTCTCTAACGTTTAAGGCGTATTCAGTTTATTATAAGGTTCCCCGATCCAACAGTACGATAATATAATAGTAACCAAGCAACTTTTTGCGTTGATGTGGGTTTAAGATGGAGGGGATACGCGTGTATTTGATTGGAGCAGTCATGAGAAAGTCCATTTTAGTTGTCATCTGTGTGTTAGGATTCAGTAGCCTTACGAATCCTTGTATTGCTCAGGTGGAGCCGTCTGCTCGCCCCATGAATACGAATGCTCGCGACAATCAGCGTCCGAGTCAGAACGCCCAACAACGACAACAACAATACCGTATGTTGCTACAGCGTTTCGATGTCAATAAAAACGGTCGCCTGGATGCACCAGAGATGGCTCGAGCGCGAGAATCGATGTCTGCCATGCAGCGTCCGCGTCCGAATACCAATCCGGCGAATCCGTCGCGCACGGAAGGGAGAGCCAGTGCCCTAAAGCGGTTTGATAAAGATGGTGACGGCGTTTTGAGTGATTCAGAACGTGAGGAGGCTCGACAGGCACTGATGCAGAATAGGCAACGGTCATTTGGCGGGAGGCAGTTTTTTACCTTGAATGTGAAAAGAAACCGTCTTGATTCAACCAAATTAATGCAACAATTTGATCGTAATGGCGATGGGAAACTCAACGGCGAAGAACGCCGGACGGCCATTGATCTGCTGCTGAAAGAGTAAAGGGTTTGCCAGTCCGTTATCCAGACTATTGTTCGGCATCCTGATTTGGATCAGCCGGCGGTTTGTCGGCAGCGGCGATGACTCCTGTAATTTGACGGTGAATCGGAGCGGGCGCGGCAAGAATCAGATGACCGCCAGGTCCCTGTTCGATGAATCGAATGTCTACTTTTAGTTCGTCGGTGGCTTCTTCGTCCGCTGCCTGTTTCAATGCACTGAGTGTCTTGAGCAGGGATGCATGTCGTCCCGCATCCATTTGACTGAGGTCGTAACAGCTAACAACGTTGGTTTGCAGCGCATGGCTGGCGGATGTGATTTCCAGAATGTTGTCTGCCCGGGCGATAAACGACAGTCCGTGATTTGTTAACAGGTTTTCCAGACTGTCCACCAGAGGCTCGTTATCCGTTACCAACTTGACTTGACTGCCCGGTGTCCAGCCGACCTTCCACAATTGGTCCCAATTGATTTGAAAGTGTAAACCTGATTCATTGTTGAGATAGGCCAGTACGGTGACGAGCGGGGTTTGCCTTGCGAAGTTGAGTGACGACTTCTGTTGATAGGGTTGCCATACATCGAATTCGTGAGCCAACCCGTCGATGACCAATTTGGCTTCGGCCTGAATCAGTCGGCGGATGAACCGACGCACCTGATCCTGTCTGCGCTGATTGCCTTCGATCGTTATTGCACCCTCGATAACGGCTCCCAAATCGCCCCGGGCAACTTGTGCAATTGGTTTGTCAACGTCCGCAAGTATCTGGTTAATGAGATCTGCGAGGTTTACGGCGGACTTGTCTTTGAGCTCCAGATCTTGCAAATCAATCGTCGTGGTCATGACATCTGGCTTGAGATGACGCTGGTGGACAACGATGACATGGCCCCCTTCTGGCACGATCGTCAGTCCATGCGGCTCTAGCACGTCGGTTAGTATTTCGGAGATGGATTTATTTTGTGCATTGACCGTTACGGGTGCGAACAACGAACTATCGGATAATTCAAAAGACTCTATGTCGATGGTAATCGGGAAATTACCAAGTGTGGTTGCCAGATAAAAGAACCGAAACAGCGTGATTTCCTCAGAGATCACCAGATTGGGGACGGTGAAGGATAGTCCGGCTTCGATGTTGACGGTGGCCGCGGGGTCTGAGGTAACCGCGGGTGTCGGGACCCGCGGTCGTTCCGGACCAGTCAGGACAGGGTTGGAACTGTTTCCAAGAAAAGGAGCAAGGTCAACCAAAATGGTGTCCAGATTGGCCGTGTCACTGGGTGTTGTTTCAGGAGCCTGGAACCCGGGGGGCGCGACGGGGTTGACCGGTTTGACCGGTTCAGGAGTGGTCGGTGGAGTGGTTGACGGATCAACGTTTTCGGGTTGTGGTTGAGAAGGGAGGTTGGGCTTATCTGGCGGATTGGTTCCCTCGGGTTTTGGGACGATCGGATCAGTGGTCTGCGTGGGTTCCGCGGTCGCCTCAGGTATTTCGTCGGGGGGCTGCGGTTGCGGGTTTATTTCATCGGGAAGTTGTACCGTCTGTCGCTCATCACTCCCCCCAAAAACGAAATAGCCAATGATGACCGCAAACAGTGCCAGGCTTCCGGCGGCACCGCCGATGATCATCCGAAAACGTTGTTTGTTTTGCGACTGTGGGGAATTCCAATCGATGGGTAACGCGGCATGGTCATCCGTTGTATCAGAATCGGGATCGCCATTTGTTTGTAGGTCGTCGTTGATCGGCGAACTTGGATCTGTTGTCTCTGCAGTCGCTGCCGCCGTTGTATAGCCAAAGTCCTCAACGGTTTCGGATACATTTTCCGTGTTTGGATTGTCATCGCTGAGAGGCTGAGTTTCGGAAAGAGGTTCCCCAGATTCCGGGGGTAACGGCTCGGCGGGGATTTGTACCATGCTGTGGCAGCTTGGACAGGATATGATCTGGCCCAAAAGCTCTGCCTTACTGACGATCAGTCGCGAGTGACATGTTGTACAGTGTAAGGAAAAGGGTTGCATGATCATTTCCGTGGACAAAATCGTTTCAAAACGAATGGACAGGTTCTGGTGTCATTCTACGAAAACAGCAGGTAATGTGTATTGATTAGTTTCGGCAGCTTTTCGGGTGGTTATCAAGATTATTTTATTTGCCGGATCATCTGGATCTTCTGTAATGAGCCAGATGAGTTTTTGGTTGGGCATGGTG
>JAYZPA010000047.1:0-23154 GCA_036150515.1 Planctomycetota bacterium | reverse complement strand
AGTGAGTTCCGGAACGCTGAATCTGCTGGGCCATCGCCCCGGGAGCCAGCATGCTGTGCAGCGCAAGCGATCCGATTCCTGCGGCACCGGAGCGCAACAACTGACGACGCGTGACGACATGTTTGAGATAATCAGTGGCTTTGTTCATGACGGAGTATTCAGAAGGAAGGGCGCCGTGGGGAAGGCGTGGCATTTAGGGTGATTTTATTATACAGCAGCTTTTATTTGATTGGTAATATCAAACGGGAAACGTACCTGTTTGCAGGTGGTTCCGAAGGGATTCGCTGAAGGAGAGACCCATTGCGAAAATCAAGTGCTTAAAATAAACTAGAAAAATTCCAATCCCCTGTAGCTCAGTTGGTAGAGCAGGCGGCTGTTAACCGCCTTGTCGCAAGTTCGAGTCTTGCCGGGGGAGCTCGTTTCTTTTCTTCTACGGAAAGGAACCGTCGTGCATGTAATGCCCAGGATTGTCATCTCAATCTACGGGCGTTTTTTTATCTCGACGTTGGGTTTACGGCGGTACGCCTCCATGATGGCGCTGTTGTCCGCATCGCCAAAGCCTCGGTGTTCGGCATATTCCAGAAGTGTCTTGTGAATTTTACTCAAGGGTGTTTTTGCTCCTGTGCTTTCAGCCTGAGCAAGGATTAAGCGAACGTCTTTCAGATGTTGTGACAAACGGGCCTGAAGGGCGTAATCTCCGGCCACCATTTTTGGCCCCTTGTTTTCCATCACGGCAGATGCAGCCGGCGTCTGTTGCAGAATCTCCAAAGTCGTTTGAGGACTGAACCCCAGAGACTCTGCAAACGTCAGTCCTTCGGCGAGCGTCGCGCGGTGGAGCCCCAATAAAAGATTATGTATGAGTTTGAATCGTGATGCTGCGCCAACCGGCCCAAGATAAAAGTGCTTGTCAGTAATTGCCTTTAGCAATGGTTTCATCCGAGTGACCGTGGTTGCATCACCGCCCAAAAAGAGCGTGACATCACCCGTTCGCACTTGTTCACTGGAGCCGGCAACGTTGGCTTCGACATATTGAATGCCGAGTCTCTGTAATGATTGACCAATTGTACTCATGTGTTCAGGGTTACCCGTCGTGGTGTCCACGATGGTCGAATCGCGCGGGATCACAGAAGCGTTTTGGGATAGGAGTTCACTGACAGCGTCACTGGTCGGAAGGCTTAACAGTACGCAATTGCAAGACTTGAAGACATGACCTGGGCTATCGCTTGTTACGCCTCCCATCGCCGTCAAGGCATCCATTCGAGCTGAATCTATGTCGAATCCTATAATGGAAACGTCATGCTGGATCAATCGTTCCGCCAGCGCGCTGCCAAGCAAACCAACACCAACCAACCCAACTCGCAGTTCACCTATATTTAGATTCATTTACTCAGAACCGACTTCCCGAAATGCGATATCATCGACGATCAATTCCTCAGTATAAAATAAATGATCATAAGATGGATACTGACTTAACTGTTTGCTTGCATCCCCACCTTCTTGTCAGCCTGTGATTTAACCCTCCCCTCGTTGCAAATTTTAAACATGACGGAGCCCACAAAACGATTGGTCTGTGTCATGGTGATATCGACTGAGAAGGCGACTGTTTGAAGGCGTTTTTCCGGCGAGTTCGGTATGGATAAACGCGTGCAATACGCGGTTGAATTTTATAGTGTCCCGGTGGCAATTCAGGTATAAACAACGGAGATGCGGGCGTCTATAATGTTGTGAGAATCAGCACGCGTCGTCGTTCGTACCCATACTCCACCATTCCCAAAGGATTTTCCCTCATGTCAAATCGTTATCAAACGTCGCGCCGTCAGTTTCTTACAGGTATGACCGCAGCCGGTATTTCACTTCCTCTGGCCCACCGTGCTCAGGGTTACTGTGCACCGAATGATCGCCCCGTCTTTGCAACCATTGGTCTGCGAAACCAAGGTTGGGCCATTACTCAAAAATCGACTCAGTTTGCGGATTTTGCAGCGTTAGCCGATGTTGACTCGAAAGTACTGGGTGAAAATGTTGAGAAGTTAAAAAGTCGACAGGGCAAAGCTCCGGATGCATACAAAGATTACCGGAAGGTTCTGGAACGCAAAGATATCGATGCGGTCATGATTGCGACACCCGACCACTGGCACACGAAGGTTGCTGTCGAAGCAATGTATGCCGGGAAGGATGTCTACTGTGAAAAACCGCTCACCCTGACCATTGCGGAAGGAAAGTTGATTGAGAAGGTGGTTCAGGAGACCGGGCGTGTCTTTCAGGTTGGCACCATGCAGCGGACAGAATCCGGACAGCGGTTCCTACAGGCGGTTGCTTTAGTCCATGCCGGCCGTATCGGCACGGTTAAAAAAGTTACGTGTGGGATCGGTGGCTTTGGTCCCTCCCCTAAAATCCCCGTCGTTTCCGTTCCTGAATCGCTGGATTGGGATTTCTGGCTCGGCCCGGCTCCCAAGGTTCCGTACCGGGCTTTGCCGGAAATGCGGAAAGGTTATGGCGGAGGTGTACCGCTTTATAGCAATTGTCATTATGCATTCCGAAACTGGCACGAATACTCGGGAGGTAAACTTACCGACTGGGGTGCACATCATGTGGATATTGCCTGCTGGGCAATAGGTGCAAGCGATACAGGCCCCAGTAAAGTGACTCCGCTCAATTATGAATTGGCCGTTGAGTATAAGGACGGTCATCCACTGATCGACGATCAGTACAATATCGCAACGAAGTTTAATATTCAGGCTGAAATGCCCAACGGTGTTGAACTGCTGATTACCAACGAAGGTGATAACGGTATTTTGTTTGAGGGTACGAAAGGTCGTTTCTTCGTGAATCGCGGGAAGATTGCCGGCAAGCCGGTTGAGGATCTCAAATCGAATCCGCTTCCGGGAGGAGCGATTGAAGAAGTTTATGGTGGGCCGGTAGCTGCTAACCATACGGCCAATTTCATCGAGGGAATGAATTCCCGGAAACAGCCGATTTCGGATGTCTGGACGCATAACCGTATGCTTGAAATTTGTCACCTTTCCAATATCGCGATGCGTTTGGGTCGACCTCTTCGTTGGGATCCGGCCACGCGGGAGATTATCGGCGACGATCAGGCCAGCTCGTTTCTTGCACGAGAAAATCGTAAGGGCTTCGAAATCGAATTGTCGTAATCGCCTACGGTCAGGTTATGGCGGGCTGAAGTCACCACAGGATCTGAATTCGGGAGTGGCATGAAAACGGTACGACAGGTAATGGCGGCCTTAAAGAAAAAAGGGGATCCGCAGACGCGCAAAACCTATGTCCGGCATGGTGCTCCCGATAATATTTTTGGCGTCAAAGTTGCCGACTTAAAAGTGATTGCCAAACAGATCAAAGGCAACCAGGAATTGGCCTACGAGTTGTTTGATACCGGAAATGGAGATGCTCGGTACCTGGCCGGGCTCGTTGCTGACGGTGCATTGATGACAAAAAGCCGATTGAACCAGTGGTGTCGTGATGCTCAGTGGACGATGATTTCTGATTGGACGGTGGCCTGGGTTGCGTCGGAAAATGCCGCAGGAACCACGCTTGCCGTCAAATGGATCTCGGCCAGGAAAGAATCGGTTGCGGCATCCGGTTGGGCGACTTATTCGAGCATCGTTTCGACGATTCCGGATGAGGAGTTAGATTTCCCGGAGATTCGGTCGCTTTTAAAGACGATTGCTGCGGACATTCACACGCAACCGGATCGGGTTCGTGTGGCCATGAATCGGTTTGTCATTGCGGTTGGTAGCTTTGTCGAACCGCTGACAAAACAGGCAAAATCCACCGCCGTGAAAATGGGGAAGGTGACGGCAAATATGGGGGATACGGCTTGTAAAATCCCGGATGCGATTGCCTATATTGAGAAGAACGAGAAAATGGGCCGAATGGGTCGCAAGCGTAGTGCTGCCAAGTGTTAAGAACCGTCCTCAGTCGTTGTTTGACGATTGATCGGGGGTTGATTCCACAATCGAAACGGATCATCGTGACGTTGTTGTTCCGATAACAAAAGTGCCTCCATTTCTTTCAGCTTTGCCGCGTAGTCCGGGTCGGCAGCCAGATTCCGATGGTCGGCATGGGGCGTATTTCCGAGTAGTTCTACGAGGGTATCTGAATGATGTTCGGCGAGTAGTTCATGGGGGTTTTTTGCCAGATTGAAAAGTTGCGTTTCCCGAACGGTACCATCGAGTACATCGTACTTGATCAGTTTCCAATCCCCCTTGCGGACCGAACGCATCCCCGGTTTGGTACCTCCGCAGTACACGCCGTACAGAACATCGCGCACCGTTTCCTGTTTTCCCAGCAGTACGGGCTTGAAGCTAATACCCTCGTTGGTTTTTGGAGGATCCATTCCGGCCAGATCAGAAACCGTTGCCAGCACATCCATCAGATAGATATTTCCCTGAGCCCGTGAGCCTGGTTCGATCCCGGGTCCGGATACAATGAAAGGAACCCGCCAGGTATGTTCGTACAGGTTTTGTTTTCCCTGCAGTCCATGACGCCCGATGGCCATACCATGGTCGGAGGTATAGATGACATAGGTATTTTCGAGTTCACCCATCTGTTTGAGTTTTTCAAGAACTTTTCCGACTTGCGTATCAATATTTTCGCTGCACGCAAATTCCCGTCCCAGTTCATTACGAATGGTATTTTCATCCCGTCGTTTCCAGACGCCCTGCACGTTGACTTCGTCTCTTAAACCGGGGTGCCCGTGTGGAAAAGGATGTGCGGGCAGGTAGTTAACAGGTAAAGCAGGCTGACTGGGGTGTGCTGCGGGTGGTTTTGTGGGATCCTTGTGATTCGTAGCGCCATATTTTTTGAGCAGTTCCGGTTTTCCTCCACGAGGGTCATGTGGATGAGAAAACCCGAAATAGATGAGAAAGGGTTTGGTTTTGGATAGCGTTTCACGTTGTTGTAGATAGTCCAGAACCTGTTGTGCGTGCCAGGCACTGCCTTTCTCGTCATTGCCTTCTCGATTGGTACGGTCCTTGCGCACGGTAAACAGGGCATTGGCTGCATCGTAGCTGTTCCCGTTCTTGCAGGTTCTCATGGTTGCATAGCCTGCCTGATTAAAGTGTGCGGGCAACGTGAAGTTTGCCAGATCTGGCGGCACCAGGGCTGGAGAACTTGTATTCGGATTGCGTTTAAATTTGGATCTGTCCGGAATGTGCCAAACACTGCGTCCGGACATGATCATGTGTCGCGAGGGGGTACAGACGCCACCCGCCCAGGCACCCATATGGTAAGCGCCGTCGAAGACCATCCCACGGCTTGCCAATTGATCGAGTACAGGTGTATCGAGTACGGATTGGTTGTTGTAGATTTTCAAATCCTGTGGGGATTGGTCATCGACCAGAATGAACAGGATATTGGGTCGTTTGGCGGTTGTGTTGGTTATCTGGTTGCCGTGGAGATTGCCACACAGGAGCCAGCCTGTGAATGCGACAAGTGCGAATGTTCGATTATAAAACTGCATGTTGGATGACCTGTCGTGTTGATGGGATTTAGTGAAAAGTGGTGTCATCGAATCGTAAGACTAGTGCTTATGCTCTTTTTCCAGATGTTTCGGTAGCTGATATCCGCCCGCTTCCAGAAAGCTCACTAAATCGATTATTTCGTTTACCGTCAGCGTGTCGATCAAGCCTTGCGGCATGGGAGACAAGCGCGCGGGAATCATTTCCTCGACGCCCTTTTTGGGAATCTTTTGAATGACGTCCGGGGTAAGCAGATTTGCAACAATGTGGTACTGGTCGGAGGTAGTCTGGGTTAGAACACCCGCGAGCACTCGGCCATCCTTCATGATGAATTGCTGAATTCGATATTTTTCATTGACTTCTTTTGATGGCTCGATGATTTGTTCCAGCAGCGTCATGCCTTTGAATCGTTTTGCCACATCACGCAGTTCCGGACCCAGATTAATACCGTGTCCACCGACTTTATGACATTGATGACAGCGTGCTTTCATAAACGCATCCATTCCTCTCATAATGGTCGCTTCATCATGCTTTGTGGTAATGGACTTGAAATCAGCCATTTTCCATTGCTGTACGATGGAAGGTTTTTGAGCTGCAAGCAGTGTTTCCGCTTCTGCAGTCGACTTGCCAACGACCAGAATCCCTTTCATGATGACCCAGTGACCGGGAAAAGTGCAAACATAGGGGTAAACGCCCGGTTGGTCGGGTGCATGGAACCGGAAAACATGGACTCTCGATTTGCGAGTGGGTCCGATCATGGGAGAAGCCTGCAGGATCAGGTTCTTCTTGGAAGCAGGGACGAAATCCGAATTGGCATTTTTGGGATCCCGGGCCATTTCATTGGCTGCCATGCCGACTTCGGCGAGCGCACCGGGTTTCACAAAGACCATATTATGGTCCGTTGCATCTTCGTTGGTGAACAGAATTTTTAGTGGTTGTCCAACCGTGGCGGTGATCGATTCCACGGAGAACCGCATTCGTTCCGCAAGACAGTGGATTTTGATACTTTTGAGATTCTTCTGAGAATCGAATTGAGCCTGTTTTGCACCTACGGGAGGTTCCTGAAGTTTTTGTGCCTGGGAGGCACGTCGAAGTAGCTGTTGGATACTGGCATGTTCGGATCCTTCCCAGTGAGGGCGCAGGGTATGCGAATTCAGGGATGCTGCGACGGCATAAGCGAGATGCCCGCCCAGTGGATGATCGGCAACATCGAGCATTGCCTGCAGGGCCTCCGCCGTTCCAATGTACGAGGCTGCGATGGCGGCCTGCATTCGGACCAGACTATGGGTGTCATTCGCAGCGCGTTGCAGCAGTTCGATATGATCGTGCATGTGGACGTGCCAATATCGCAACTGCTCGGTGGCCGCCGCACGGGCGTGATGGTCTTCGCAGCTTAACAGACTGCGCAACAGCTCCGGATTGGTTTTGTTGATATTACGGTAGATCCAGATCGCTTCGATCTGATGGTGTCGAAAACGTGGATCCTGGGGATTCAGGTTGTTCACCCATGTGTCCAATGCGGCCCGGACCTGATCGGCATCACGCATCCGTAATTCCCGTTTTGCCCAGTAGCGATAGCGGTACTCTGGACGTTGATGAAGGTCTAGCAGTTGTTGGATGCTGGCTCCGGCAATTCTGGGAGGGTCCTGCAGGGGTTTGCCTTTGGCTGTGATTCGCCAAATCCGACCGGAATGACGGTCTCGACGTTCATCCCTCAATGAGTACTGAGCATGTCCCTTAACCGGGTTATACCAATCGCACAGATACATGGCACCGCGTGGCCCGTACCTCAGGTCGACAGGGATAAAGCTTAGGTTCTTGGAGAAGATCAGATCTCCGACATATTGCTCATCATAGCCAAAATCGGTTTCATTCCATTTGTGGATTTCGACACGGTTGGTTGGTTTGTAGCGTACCTTGATAAAATCGCCGCGTAGTTCATCCGGGAACGTATTGAAATCAACAAACTCCGCTCCACAAACACCGGAATAAGCTCGTAATCCGGCAGGCGCCCGGTTTTGCTGAGGATAGGGTGGGTCCAGTGCATGAAAGGCTGCTGCAAAGACCGGATGGCTTGCCTGATGTTGGCCCCAGTCATCAAACGTGACGCCCCATGGATTGGTGCTGGGATAAGTGCCAAAGCTGATTAGTTTTTGATCACGAGGTTGAAAACGAAACCAGCCACTGTTCTGTTGTCGCACGGGGCCATACACGGTTTCGACCTGAGAATGGTGAAAGATGGATTCCCGAAAGATCAGATCCCCGTCAGGAGTCCAGGCAAAATCATGTAATGCGTGATGGGAATCCTCCGTACCAAACCCCGATAAGACAACGCGCCGTAAATCGGCCTTGCCGTCACCATTGGTGTCCTTGAGAAATGTAAGGTTTGGCATCTCGGATACGTAGACACCTCCGTCACCGAATTCGAATGACAGCGGAATGTGTAGATCATCGGCAAAGACCGTTGATTTATCCGCATGACCATCTCCGTCCGTATCTTCCAGAACGACGAGTTTATCATTGGGTTCGTTGCCTGGATAAACATGGGGATAGGTTTTGGAACAACTCACCCACAGTCGTCCCTGTGCATCCCAACGCATTTGAATGGGTGCTGCAATGTCCGGGAATTCCTCTTCACCGGCAAACAGATTGACGTTGAACCGGGGATCCACAATAAATGATTTGAGTTCATCTTCGGCAGACATCCAGCGATTAGCGCCCCGACTTTGTTTCGTGTCCGGCAAAGGAGGCAGGTTGGAATCGTCGATCACATCGGTGACCGATTTTCCCTGAGCAAGGTCCCAAATCCGTTGATCGCGATTGGCAACCAGCATATCAAAATTGCGCATCGCGGGTAGAAAATCAAGATAGCCATATGTCTTATTACGCCCGCCCGTGTAGTAAAACGTGTTGACGGGTCGATAACGGCGGAAATATTGCCGATTTTTGTCGAGTACGGTTTGACGTATTGTCTCGTTTACCGTGGGTGGTGTTTGCGAGAACAACCCTTTAAAAACTGCGGCCGCAAACACCTGGTATCCTGCATCATTCAAATGACAGCCGTTGATGGTTAAGTCATTTTTCGGGTTGATCATGCTGGCCGCGGTCGGCGTGAACGTATCAATGTAGGCAACTTTTAATTCCTGAGCGATGGTGCGAATTGTGTCACTATAAGCTTGTAACTGTTCGTTATTTTGATCGGCAGCCGCGACATGAACCATGTTTTCATTAGCAGTGGGGCTTAAGAGAACAATTTGTGGACCGGTCTTACCGTTGAATTGTCGACTTTGCAGATCGCGGATAAATGCACTCAATGATTCCCGGAACCCGTCTTGCCCTGTTTCTCCCTGAAAGGATTCGTTAAATCCAAATGCGGCGATGATGATATCGGCTTTTTCGTGCGTAAGGTGCTGCACGGTATCAGCAAAATTCTGTGGTCGGGGTTGGATGTCTGCCGTGTCAGCAGACCAGGCAAGGTTGCGTATGCTCAATTTGTGCTGTGGATGCTGTTGCTGGATGAGCGTTTCCAAATAACCAAAAAACTGGGATCGATCGAGTAGATTATTTCCAATCAAAGCGATTCGGGCCCCGGGGTTTACCTGCAATGGTAACGTGGTGGTTTGCACTGTCCCCTGGGCAGCGCGGGGTGCTGTTTGATGATAGATTCCGTATTGCCGGTAGTCGGGTTCTTCCACGGTCGGCTGGGCAGTCGTCGATGTGAGTGAAACCACTCCCTCGGGTATGTCCCCGGCACGGATGGCCCAGGGGACGGTCAATAATATTGTGATTCCGGCAAAGAGGATCCAGACAAGGATGAGTCGAAATTGTGTGGTCAATGGATGGTGCTCCGCAGTGAAATACAACGCAATTCGGAAGGCTTTTGGTTGGACGCGGTCTTGGTTTGTTCAAAAGCTTATACGTGATATGATAACGACTGAAAATTGAAAGTTGAATGCCCTTACCGCGGGCTTCCATTGACGAAAGGTCAACCATGATCAACGACGGATCGCGTTTAAAAACCGTCTGGTTCCATAGCTGCACGCTCTGTTTTGTGATCGTTTTGTTTGCTTTGGATGGTGTTGCGCAAGAGCAGCCGAAGGTGAACATTATCTTTTTAATGACGGATGATCAGGCCAGTTATTCGCTGGGTTGTTATGGGAATTCTGATGTGCAGACTCCTCATATTGATCAGCTTGCAGCTCAGGGGGTGGTCTTTGACCGTCACTATACAACGACCGCGATTTGTATGGGCTCACGTGCAACCGTAATGACGGGACTGTACGAACATCGACATGGTTGTAATTTTGATCGTGGCCCCCTCATGAACGAACACTGGCAGCAGTCGTATCCCATCTTACTGCGACGAGCAGGCTATAGAACGGCATTTGCCGGAAAATTCGGGTTTGAAGTAAAAATGGATTCTGAAACCAAACCGACCTTACCAAGCGACGATTTTGATCGTTGGGGAGGAGGTCCTGGTCAGACGTCTTTTCGAACAGCGAATAATCCGTCCATGAAATCCTATGCGGATAAGTATCCCCACGCGACTCGGTCTTATGGAGCATTTGGTGCTGACTTTATCCGTGACTCAGCCAAACAGAATCAACCGTTCTGTTTATCGATTAGTTTCAAAGCGCCCCATCGACCCGTGCAACCTGATCCGGTTTTTGATGACGTGTATCTCGACAAGGTATTCAAAAAACCGGCCAATTACGGTCGCGAATTTGGCGAGCACTTTTCATTACAAAGTCGTCAGGGTCGGCAGTATGAGAGATTTGAAAGCTGGGGATATCGTGATCAATACGATCAGGTAATGGCATCTTACCATCAGTTAGTGTATGCGGTGGATGTCGCTGTTGGCATGATGACCCAGGCAGTCGAAGATGCGGGTATTGCCAGCCATACCGTGATTATTTTTACCTCAGATAACGGGTACTTTTGTGGATCTCATGGCTATGGCTCCAAAGTTCTTCCCTATGAGGAAGCCTCCCGGGTCCCCATGATCATTTTTGACCCACGGCATCCCAACAGCGGTAAGAAAATGCGGAGCAAAGCGGTTACGGGTACGATTGATTGCGCTCCGACAATTCTGGATCTGGCAGGCATCGAGATCCCCGAAGGTCTGGATGGTCGGAGTTTATTGCCACTGTATGAAAAACCAACCGGCAGGATCCATTCGTCGTTACAGTTGATCAATGTTTGGGGTCCTGAAGCTTGTCATAGTTTGAGCGTTCTTACCGAACATCACAAGTATATCTATTGGCCCTGGGAAACAGGTGATTTTGAGCCAACCGAAGAACTCTATAACATTACCCGCGATCCATTGGAGCTGAAAAATCTGGCGGATATGAAAGAGGATGTATCAACGATGAAGCGACTGAGAAAGGTCTACGATCAAGCCGTCGCGGACTGGAAGAAGAGAGCGGTGGATCGGCACGGTTATGCTCCCTATGGTGATATTTTTGATCGTCGAATTCCCTGGAATTAAATAAAACGAAGGGCATGTGTATCGACTTTTTTCACTCAGGTACCCTGCAAACGGTATAATGTAATGGTCAGGGGCGGTTGCAGGTCTTAGCGGTCTAGCAGCCGATGTGAGGAATACGATCTATGAGTTTTCTGAAACAGCGAGACTTCTCTGCTATTTTGCTGTTATTACTGATCGGTTGTCTATCAGGATGTCACGGCCTTAGTGAGTCCATAGCTCAGATTCTGCCCGAAAAGGAAGCTTCTGTAGTGGAACAGCCATTGCACGCAACGCCCGTATCCGCTGAACGGCAGCAAAGTGGTGATTCCCCGGCCTTCGTACAACGAAATATTTCACATGGGTATGTCCAGCCAGGCGACGAATCGGAATATGGCGAAATGATGATCCTGGACGATGCAAGTGAAGGTGGTGGATTCACCGATTTGGAACACTACGGCGCGACCGATGAATCGTATCGTTCCATGATCCGTGGTGATGAGAACATGGATGACTATATGCTAGGTGAAGTGAATAATATCGAGACACCGTATTCGCAAGAGGATTTTCAGACGATGATTGCCGATATGCCATTGGAAGATCCACGCATTGCAGAACAGGAAAAACGGCGGCAGTGGGATGATTTGCATGCGGACATTACCGGGGAATACACGCGGTATCATGGCTATGATACAAGCACCCAGGAGCGGCCAAACCGGAAACGGCAGAAAACGTCGGAAGTATCTGAGCCGAATCACCCCAATCTGCGTGAGTATCTAAAGAACCGACGCAGTTAATCTACGGTTGTTTCCTTTTCCCGATCAGGCGAATATCATCAAAATCGCCCGTGTCGTCAAAGCTGCCTATGCCAATCCTGCCGTGCAGGAATGAGTTGTCGGTGGTCTTCATTACGGGTGTTTTCATGTCGTCAAAATACACCAGAATGGAGCCGGATTTTGTATCACGTTTGATCCGGATATGATGCCATGTCTTACTCCAGTCCGTTCCGGTTGTCCGTTCCGCGGCAATACTGACGCGAGGTTTTCCATCCACCAGAAAAATGGAGTTGGCATGCTCGTCGGCTTCGCGACCGAGGTGAACATAATAAAAATGAGATGGATCCTGATAGCCAAAGAACAGGCATAGGTCCTGATGTCCATAGACCTCCTGCGTCGACCGCATTTGAAGATCCAGAGTGAAATCGGTTACGGTAATGTCTTTCAGTAGTGCAAAGTTTGAGGGGGATCGTACCGGCGGCTTATATTCACTGTCCTTGAACATCGAGTAAAAGGTGTTCCCGTCCTGTTGAACTTCTTTCCAGGCGGCTGCATCCATAGGTTGCCAGCGCTCGATTCCGTTCTCAAAGTTTTCCTTCATCACAATCAACGGCAAATTGATCTGTGACAATGGTCGATGGATGATCGATGGGCGGGTTCTTTTCGGTCGAGTTTCTTCTTCGGTGGTGTCATTAGCACTTACCACAGACCATAATAAGACCGCGTAAAGAAGGCTGAACCCGAATGCCAATCGGCGTAGTATTCGCAAATCCATGAATGTGTCATCCGTAAAAGAAAGTAAAGCAGATGTCCAAACGAGTTTATTGTCTGGTATTTTTATTACTCATGATAGGGGCAGGTTGGCTGACGGATTTGAAATGTTGGGCAGCGCAACCCAATATTGTCGTTATCCTTACCGATGATCAGGGTTGGGGAGACTTGAGCCTCAACGGGAACTCCAATCTCAATACGCCGCATATTGATGCGCTGGCGGCGGAAGGTGCTCAGTTTGATCGTTTTTATGTATGCCCGGTCTGTTCTCCTACCCGGGCCGAGTTCCTCACGGGTCGGTATCATACTCGAGGCGGAGTGTTTAGTACTTCGGCTGGAGGAGAACGACTTGATCTGGACGAAGTAACCATTGCGGATAGTTTTCGAGCTGCTGGCTACGTAACGGGTGCGTTTGGGAAATGGCATAACGGAATGCAATATCCCTATCATCCCAATGGCCGGGGGTTTGATGAATATTACGGATTTACATCAGGGCATTGGGGAAACTACTTCGACCCGATGTTGGAACATAACGGGAAAATTGTGCGTGGGGAGGGTTTTTGCGTTGATGATTTTACCAATAAAGCGATGGATTTTATGCAACGCAGTGTCTCTGCAGGAAAACCGTTTTTTGCTTATCTCCCGTACAATGTCCCCCATTCGCCCATGCAGGTGCCGGATCGCTGGTGGGATCCATTCAAATCGAAACCGCTTACGGATCATCATCGTGATCCCGGAAAAGAAAATATCGGACACATTCGGGCTGCCTTGGCGATGTGTGAAAATGTCGATTGGAATGTGGGTCGTATTCAGTCTAAATTGGAAAAGCTTGGGATCGCTGACAATACGATTGTGGTGTTTTTTCATGACAATGGCCCCAACGGAAGTCGTTTTAACGGTGACATGAAGGGGCGTAAAGGTTCGACCGATGAAGGGGGTGTGCGTTCGCCTTTGTTGATTCGCTGGCCTGGTAAAATTGAGGCGGGAACGATTGTAGAACAGATTGGCGGAGCGTTGGATCTTCATCCCACGTTGGCGAGCCTGGCAGGGATTCCTGTCGTATCAAAAAAGGAGCTTGACGGTATCGACCTTTCCCGGTGGTTGTTGAACAGGGACACGAAAGTACAAGATCGCATGATTTTCTCACATTGGAAAAATCGTGTGAGTGTTCGGACTCAGCAGTTTCGCCTGGACTTTACAGGAAAGTTATATGACATGCATGCAGATCCCGGTCAACGAACGGATGTGTCGGCAATGTACGTGGATCAGAGTCGACGATTGAAAACAGCGGTCGCTGAATTTCGTGCCGATGCGATGGCAGATGATCAACTCCAGTTGTCGCGCCCGTTTTTAATTGGTCATGCGGATTTTCAGTGGACTCAAATGCCTGCCCGTGATGGTGTGGCCACCGGTGAGATTGTTCGTTCCAATAAATTTCCCAATTGTTCCTATTTTCTGAACTGGAAAAAAACAACCGATCGGATTATCTGGAAGGCGCAAGTGCTGGAATCGGGGTTGTATAACGTACAGGTCTATTATGCGCTGAAAAAGGAAAATAGTGGCTGTCGAGTGCAGTTGGAGTTCAATGGAAGCCGCTGCTCGCGTGTTATCAATGAATATCATGACCCACCGTTGATTGGTGCTGAGGATGATCGCGTCGTAAGAAATGAATCTTACGTGAAGCGATTTAAACCGCTGGAACTTGGAACCATGCAACTTGAAGCGGGAAAAGGAGAGTTAGTCCTCACGGTACCGGATATCCCGGGTGATGAAGGAATTGAATTTAGGCTCTTGATGTTTCAGCGGGTGCGTATGTCACCATGAAAAGACGATTGAACATGATTTGTTGGGTTCCCACATGGCTTTTACTTTGTCTGGTAACGGCTTGTCATGAGAGTCCCTCGGTACCGGGCCCTGCCGCTACCGTGTCAATGGATCAGGAGCGTCCAGGGATGGGCATGTTGAAGCAGTCGTTGCCGGACGGGACATCGGTTGAGATCATTCAACAGTGGCAAGTGGAAGATTTCGACAAAGATCTGATGCAGTTTGAAACCGTATTCTGGGAAGCGGAGGATTCTGTCAGTTTACGTAAGTTGATTCGTAATACAGATGTGGTTTCAGGCAAACGGATACTGGAGATTGGTACCGGAACCGGGTTAATTTCACTGTGCTGTTTAAAGTCCGGTGCCCGGAGTGTAGTGGCAACCGATATTAATCCGCAAGCGGTTGCCAACGCTCAATACAACTGGTTTCAACTCGAATTGGATGGTGATTTGGACGTGCGACTGGTCGATGTGGATCATGCCGGTGCGTTTGAGGTGATTGCTGAAGACGAACGATTTGACGTGATCATTTCCAATCCGCCCTGGGAAGACGGTACGGTTGATGAGGTGGAGGATTATGCGTTTATTGACGCTCGGTTTGAGTTGCTCGAATCCATACTGTCCGGGCTGGACAACCATTTGACGTTGGATGGGGAAGCGTATTTAGCCTATGGATGTGTTGCTGCGATTCGTGAGGTTTATCAGCGGGCGGCACGGCATGATTTGCAAGTCGAGAAGCTGGATGACCGGAATCTGGAGGATCTGGAGAATCTGTTTTTACCCGGGATGCTGTTAAAGGTCACGCGGAAGTAGGGCAATAAAATCCAGCCTTTATT
The DNA here is from genome assembly GCA_036150515.1 of Planctomycetota bacterium. Classification (GTDB taxonomy): domain Bacteria; phylum Planctomycetota; class Planctomycetia; order Pirellulales; family Pirellulaceae; genus UBA721. The sequence goes on along the minus strand of JAYZPA010000047.1, from coordinate 8,007 downwards.
CCTGCACAATGCAGTAGAGGTGTTTTTCACCTCGCAGTAGCAGCTGATGGTTAACAATGACGGGCGATGCGGCAAAGCTGTCATTCAGACGGTTATAGGCAATCACGGTAGGTTCTTTGGATTCTTTGATAACGATGGTTGTGCCGTCGAGATCGGTGACATAGATGTGCCCATTGGCAGCCACAGGAGATGCATACACGTTTCGAATACCACCCAGGCGAAAAGGTCCCCCGGCATCCTCACCCGTTTGAATATTCACACGTGACAGGATGCCCTGATAGTGTGCCAGAAAATAGATGTGTCCCCGAACCAGTAATGGCGAGGGGACATAGGGTGTCCCTCGAAATCGCTCCCACAAGACCTGATCTGAATTCGAAATATCACCATGGGCGCCATCGATTTTAATCGCCAGCATGGCTCGTTTTTCGTAACTGCTTCCGGCAATTAATATCCCATCGGCATAGACGGGTGACGCCACAATGTTATTGGACAAGCCGCCGCATTCCCAGAGAACGTTACCGGTTTCAAGCTCATAACCGCGGACGCGATTCGAGCCGCACACGACAAGCTGCGGTTGATTTGGATGTTCGACAATCAGCGGGGTTGCCCAGGAAGTGACTTCCGAGCGTTGAACACGCCACCGTTCTTTTCCTGTCTGACTATCCAGAGCCACCAGAAAGGACTGTCCTTCATGATCCCAATTCACAAACAATTGGCCATGAAACAACACGGGCGAACTGCCTTCACCATGACCATGTTTACTATGCATTTGCCCCAGATTTTTTTTCCAGATGAGCTTCCCGTTAAAATCCAGGCAGTACAGACCAGCGGAACCAAAGCTGGCATAGATATGCTTGCCATCGGTTACCGGCGAATGCGAAGCCAGACTGGCCGATTCATGGCCGCCTTCCAGTGGAACTTCTTCATGCAGGATTTGTTTCCATAGCAGGTTTCCATTTTTTCGATCGATACAAAACACCACGAATTGATGCTGATGAGTTACGGCGAGATTGTCATGAGCTCCGGGTCGGCCGGGGCGGCGCGGGGGTAAGGCGTCCCCGACGGGTACGGCGGCCGTTAGAAAAATGTGGTTTTGCCAGACGATCGGCGTACTATGGCCTTTCCCAGCCAGCGATATTTTCCATTGAATGTTCTTGATTTCACTCCATTGCACCGGGGGATTCCCATCCGCCTCACCGGTTGCCTGAGGCCCGCGCCATTGGGGCCAGTTTGCGAGTTGTTGACCACAAGCAACGAATGGGATTGCCTGAATACACACCAGAACGAGGATTTGAAATAGGAATCCGGACATTGCTGTTTTGTTTTCGTGCGGTACCACCATACGGCTGACTCTCACTATAAATGAAACCTTCGCGTATTATCATACGTCAAAGTCGGTTTGATAAGCGGCATACTTTGAGGGACAAAATGCATGGCCACGGCCCTCCGTGGAGAATCACTTTGGTTGGCAGATGATTGATGGAATACACTGCCATGATGAATCGAGATTCCTCCCTGGGCAACCGGGGCAGCGGTCATCGTGTATTGCTCGGCAATGGAGCCCGGGACTTGTAGATTAAAGGGCTCATCCGCAGGTGCAATGTGGTCCACAACGCCTTCGTGATGACTGCCGTTGGCGAAAAACAGACATCCGTTTTCTGTCGTGGCTTCGTCCAGCGCGATCCACAGCGTAACCTGTCGTAAATGGTCCTCAGGATCAAAATAAAAATTGTCCTGATGGATAGGTTTCGGCCCGCCATGATGTGCCGGTTTCATAAAGACCTGGCTGAAAAAAATACTGACATCGGGACCGATGAGCTGCTCGATGATCTGTCGGACCCGAGGCGTTTGTGCAAGATGTTGAAAAGCGGGACGATGGTAAACGGGATCATCGAGTTTCCGTAGCGGTGCACGGTCTCCCGCATTTTGCTCCAGAAACCAGCTTTCCTCTTCACGACTCAAATGAGTTCGCACTTCAGCAGCCCAGATATCTAAATCCTTGAGAACAACCTGTATTTGATCTGTGGTAAAGAATTCGTCGACCGTCAGATGTCCGTCCCGATGGAATTGTTCGATTTGTTCAGCAGTGAGCATAAGCGGTTGTGCTCAGTTCGTTTAGGGAGTGGTTGCATGTTGACGGCGAAACATTTCTGCGCAGTGTTTCGAACAGGTATTACGATCGTTTTTGGCCGCGCATGTTTTGCAGATAACGGTTGATTTTTCACAGGCCTGACAGTCGAGGGTAAGGTCACCCGGGTCACCACAGTGAGGACAGAATGAGTACCGCTGTGAGGGTGCCAGATTGGCATCCACGGAAACGCGGTCGTCAAAGACAAAGCATTCACCATTCCAGTGGCCTTCGGGAAACGCCTTGAGGTAGTTGAGGATACCCCCCTCCAATTGATAGACCTCCTGGTAGCCTTCTCGCTGCATAGCGATGAGCGCTTTTTCACAGCGGATTCCACCGGTGCAGTACATCAGAACCTTCTGCTCCTTTTTGATACCACTGTCACGCACCCATTGGGGAAATTGACTAAAGCTCTCTAACCTTGGATCGACCGCACCTCGAAACATTCCGATGTCGGTTTCGCAGATATTTCGAGTATCAATGACAAGGATATCCTTTTCTTCATCGAGTATCTTGTGCCATTGTTTGGGTGAGAGGTGGTTTCGATCGCCATTGGGGAGAATGGACTTGTCTTTCAAGGCGACGATTTCATTCCGGATTTGGACCAGCCATCGTTTAAACGGTCGCCGCTGAGCAAGACTGTCCTTGAAGGTAATTTCTCCAAATTCCTTTTCAAGATAGTTTTTGAAGTTTTCAATTCCCTCGGCTGACCCGGAAACCGTACCATTGATACCTTCGGTCGAGACAAGCATCAGTCCGAACAATCGATACGTGAAGCCGACCCGTTGCAAGGTACTTCGGTGATCCGCTAATGCCGACTCTTCCAAAGGTAGGAATTTATAAAAAGCGGTAATAGTATAGGTATCGGGCATCGAGGTTAAGCGAGAAAGTGGGGGTCTAACTGATTTCAAAGATGGCTTCGATTTCTACCGCAGCGCCGGTTGGCAGTGCTGCAAATCCAAGTGCACTGCGGGCATGATAGCCATCGCCATCTTTACCAAAGATCTCATGAAGAAGATCGGAACAGCCGTTAATGACCAGGTGCTGGTCGGTAAAATCACCTGCGGAATAAACGCAGCCCAGAACTTTAATGACCTTCAGACCGTCCAGAGTACCGTGGGTATTATGGACGGATTGCAGGATTTTTATGGCACAGTCCTTCGCTGCTTCATAGCCTTCGTCGACACTGACATTGGTTCCCAGGATTCCCTTGGCGGTGCTGGTGTGTCCGGATGTAATGAGTTGGTTACCGCTGCGGATGCAAAGGTTCAGGTAACCTGCTTCTGCCGGTGCAAACTCGATACCAAGTGCTTCTGCTCGCTGTTGTGCGCCCATGGTTAGGTTCTCAATTCTTAATTTTAAGGATGTGGAGGTTAGGAAGATTATTATTTTAGCATGCAGGCTTCCATGTTGGAACTTGTTTTGATCGTTAACGAATGCGGGAGCTCTGAAATCCAACATTCAATTCCGTTGCATTTCGAATACGGGTCAATTATCATCAGCTTCAGTAACCGACGTTGATTCAACAGGTATATAATAGAACGACGTTTATTAGAAATCCGTATTTAATGGAAATGGAAACTATGACCACCAGAAAACAAAATCGGCGTAATTTCATGAAGACAACGGGTGCCGGAGCAACCCTGTTGTCGGCAGGTGTCTTTTCGAGCGTTGCAACGAAAGCTTCATCGGCTCCCAGTGAAAAACTGAACATTGCGTGTGTCGGTACGGCGAATCGTGCTGCAGCGGATATTTCAGGGGTTAAGGGTGAGAACATTGTCGCGATCTGTGATATTGATTCAAACTATTTGAATCGAGCGGCAGGTCAATTTCCGGATGCCAGAAAGTACGAAGACTATCGTGAGCTAATTGATCAGGAAGGTGATCGTATTGATGCGGTCGTCGTAGCGACGGCCGATCATTCTCATGCCCCGGCATCTCTGCGAGCGATTCGGGCCGGCAAACATGTTTATACGGAAAAACCTCTGAGTCATACTGTATTTGAAGCTCGCTTAATTGCTTCGGAGGCAGCCAAATACGGTGTGGCAACTCAACTGGGTACACAGATCCACGCGCAGGATAATTATCGACGAGTGGTCGAAGCGATTGGTTCGGGTGTATTAGGTAAAATAACAGACGTTCACGTCTGGGTTGGCAAGGGATGGGGTGGCGGTGATCTTCCCACCAAGGAACAAATTACTGAAGCGCCGCCAAATTTGAATTGGGATTTGTGGCTCGGCCCTGCTCAGGAACGCCCCTACGCTCCCGGACGTTACCATCCAGCGAACTGGCGTCGCTGGTGGGCATTTGGCCAGGGGACTCTGGGCGACATGGCCTGTCATTACATGGACTTGCCTTTTTGGGCATTAGGCTTGCGTCATCCGATTTCGTGTAAAGCGACGGGGCCTGAAGTGCATCCGGAAACCTGTCCACTGGGCTTGAAAGTGGATTATGTATTTCCCGCTACGGATAAACATGGCGAGCTCAATTTCACCTGGTACGATGGAAATATGATCCCCAAGGAAATCGAAGGCCAGCGTGTTCCGGGATCGGGAGTCATGTTTATTGGTGAAGAAGGGATGATGTTTGCCAACTACAGTAGCTATCGTTTATTCCCGACAGATAAATTTACGGGTTGGAGTCCACCACCCCAGACGATTGCGAAGTCGATTGGTCACCATGCGGAGTGGATTAAAGCATGTAAAGACGGATCACCGACTACCTGTAATTTTGATTATTCCGGTGCTTTGACCGAGACCGTATTACTTGGGAATGTCGCTTACCGTACAGGCGAATCTCTTCAATGGGATGCCAAATCACTGAAAGCGACTAATTGTCCGGCCGCAGCACAGTATGTGACCAAAGAGTATCGCAAGGGGTTTGAGATTCTATAGCCAATCCTGTTGCAAAGCAGGGGTGATGAATAAAATCTCTGCCCACTACGGAAGGTACTTTAATTGGATCTCGGTAGTGGGCAGTTTTTCTTTGAGCATCTGAACCCCGTCCTGAGTGACGGCGGTACGGGTTACTTTGAGGTCTTTAAGTGACGTTAGGCCTGCGAGGTGGTGCAGGCCCTCATCGGTGATGGTGGTTGAACCAAGATGGAGAAACGCTATTTTGTTCATGTTGCTCAAATGAACCAGTCCTGCGTCGGATAGGGACGTATTGTCCAGATTGAGCCACTGCATGTTCACCAGTGGGGCGAGTTGTCTGATCCCTTCATCGGACAGTGCGACCCGCCAAAGGTTTAATTTCTGGAGTGTTGTTATTTTTGAAATGGGAGCCATGCCCCGGTCTGAAATAACGCTATTCTCACTCAGATCCAGATCCGTCAAATGAGTCAGTGTTGTGAGTTGTTCAAGTCCTGCGTCTGTAATTTGTGTTTGCGAAATACGCAGTTTTTTAAGCTTTGGATGTTGTTGGATCGCTTTGAGTGAGTCATCGTCAATGAGTGTCTTTGCCAGATAGAGTTCTTCAAGACTTTGAAGCGGAGCGAGATCTGTGAGATTCTCGCCAACCCACAAATGATCCAGAAACAGTGCTTTGAGGTTGGTTAATTTACCCACATCTGCAAGCGCTCCGTCGTCAACCGTTGTCAGTCCGCTTTCACCGGAAAGTCGCAACGCGCGGAGATTCGTTAATCCGGTGAGGTGGGCGATGCCCGTATTACTGATGTTGCAACCGCGGAGGTCGAGGTTGGTGAGGTTGGTCAGGTTACCCATGGTTTCGAGACCGTCATCGGTGATTTGGGTTTCGTTCAGTCGAACGGAAGTTAGCTTTTCCAACTGCTGCAGCAACGTGAGATCGGCGTCGGCGGCAGTGGATCCGATCAGCGAGACTTCCGTAATCTGACGATCTGAATTTTTCTTAAAGGAAGCGCCCAGCGTTTTGAGAGTGGCCACGGTTTGAGCGTCATCGACTTGTACTTTAGGGGTTGTTTCTATTGGGACTGGAGGATGGTCCTCGCAGCCGACAACTAAACAAAGGGAAACGCATAACAGGTTAAGGGTCAGAGTTTTCATCCGAGTGTGGCTTTCTTGAGTCCAAAAGAGATTCCTAACGACAGAGCTAATATACCACAGGATCCGAATTCGGGATCGGCCTTCGGTTTAGGAATTTAGTAATGCCGACGGATACAAATCGGGCTATATCGATGAAGATCGGGCTTAGGGAGATTAGGGTTGTCGTCGGGCAGTGCGTAGGGTCCAGAAAAAACAGAGACCTGCGCAACTCAGCAAACTCCATGACAACCATTCGGGCAACAGGATCGTATAGCGGTTTGTCAGGACAGGTGGGGAGATTTGGTGGATCGCCGCATCGCCCATCGATTCGTTTACGCTGGTGGAAACAGCCGTCACCTCCCCTGAATTGGGCGGCTTGATATCCAGCTGGGATGATAGTACCTGACTTGCCCGTTCGGTAAGAAAATAGCAATCCACCAGCATGCATTGCAATCCGAACACCAACAGAATGATGCCCGCCATGAGGAACTGGGGCGGTTGAATTTTCATGGTGCATTTCCTGATTGTTAACAACGTAACTTAACCAAACCTAAAAATGAACGTTGTGATACTGTATTGAATGAATAATCCTGTTATTCTCTTGAGGGTAATGTCAAACGGGTAATGAAACGCGAAGAGATGACTCCTATAGATAAGTTTCGAGTTGCGAACCGACAATCTTAAAACAGGGTTGGATTGCAACGATTGTAGCCCCCATTTTTGTTTCCTTTGTAGTAAATCGTGTTGTTTTCCATCTCGAAAGTTTGATCTGTCGTGAGTTCACAAAAGAATGAGAGCAGTTTACCTGAGGGAAAGAACAATCTCTTTTCGCGCAGCTTTATTGCCATTTGTCTGACTCAATTTCTGACAGGCCTAAACGACAATACCTTTCGATGGTTAGTCATTGGCATTGCCAAGGACTATGTCAATATCGAGAAATTGTGGGGATTGAATCAGAGCTGGGTTTTGGGTATTGGATTGGCCTGTTTTGTTTCTCCCTACATCATTTTGAGCACATATGCCGGCTATGTTTCCGACCGATTTAGCAAGCGTTCTGTCATCGTGGGCTGCAAGATGGCTGAGATTTTCATCATGCTGCTGGGAACCTTATCGATCTGGTTCGAATCGCCGTTGATGGTTTTCATATCACTGACGTTGATGGGTGCACAGAGCGCGATGTTCTTCCCTGCCAAGATGGGAGCCATCCCTGAAATTGTGAAGCCGGAAAAATTGTCTCCTGCCAACGGTTATTACAACATGATGACCGTTGTGGGAACTTTATTTGGGATGTTCATCGGTAGTTGGCTGGCGGACATAACGAGTCCCAAGGGTTTGACCAACACGTGGAGCATCATCGGCACGACGGTGATTGGGACCGCTTTGATCGGGACCGTAATCAGCCTTTTGATTGAACCGATGAAAGTCGCTAATCCGCTTCGAGTATTCCCCAAAAACGTACCCCGGTCGATGCTGCAGGATATTCGCATATTGAGGATGCAGCCGGCGATGTTCCGAATTGCTTTGGGAATCATGTTTTTTTGGGCAGTGAGCGCTGTTGCTCAAAACAATATTGATCAATTTGTTGTGGAGGCCGGAGGTGGTCGCGAGGTTGACAAGACACCATTTCTAATTGCCGTGGTGGTCGGTGTCTGTATCGGTTCAGTTTTAGCGGGGCTTTTATCGGGAGCCCGTGTGCAGTTGGGGATATTACCGATCGGTGCGTTTGGTATCGCCATTAGTTCGATGATGTTATTTACGATCAACAGCACCATTTTTGATTCCACACAATTGGGAATCACGGTCAAAGAGATACGTGTGATTGATGTTTCAGTGAAAGCGCCTCCGCCCGATGCGGAACGGGAAACAGCCTATGTTGTC
>JAYZPA010000046.1:0-5471 GCA_036150515.1 Planctomycetota bacterium | reverse complement strand
ACCGGAATGTATCAAACATCCCTCGGGACCCACCACATGCGTTGCCAAACCGCGTTGCCTGGGCACATCCAACCCTTCACGAAACAATTGCAGGATGCGGGATATTACTGCACAAACAATTCCAAAACGGACTATCAGTTTACTCCCCCACCGGGAACCTGGGATGCCTCCTCAGGAAAGGCCCACTGGAAAAACCGCCCCGACAAAACGACTCCGTTTTTTTCCGTCTTTAATTTTACCGGTTGCCATGAAAGCGGGATTGCCGGAACATCCAAATACGAATCCGTTACCAGCCAACTAACACCCTCGGAGCGGCAGGATCCAGCCAAATTAACAACCCTGCCGCCGTACTACCCTGACACTCCCAAAACACGTGAAGACTGGAAAAGAAACTATGAGCTCATCACCGCACTCGACCATTGGTGTCAACGTCACATCCAGGATCTGAAGGATGTCGGACTTTATGAAAAAACCATCATCTTTTTCTGGTCCGATCATGGCGTGGGTCTCCCCCGAGCGAAACGTTGGCTCTATGACTCCGGTACACATATCCCCCTGATCGTCCGCATTCCCGCGCCGTTCCGCCATCAGCGTCAGGCAATGCCGGGATCCACATCCGATGAACTGATAAGTTCCATTGACCTGGGTCCAACCGTCCAGCGGTTGGCCGGAGTTAAAACACCCCCACACGTTCAGGGGCGCGCTTTTCTGGGGACAAATCTGAGTCCAGCGAGAAAATACGTCTTTGCCGCTCGCGATCGCATGGACGAACGATACGACATCATTCGTATGGCACGGGATCAACAATACAAATACATTCGTAATTACGAACCGCTGAAGACGTTTTATCAATACATGAACACTCCCGAAAAGGGAGCAACCATGCAGGCCCTGCGCAATGGCTACCTCAACGGTGAACTTTCCCGCCATGCCGCATTGTTTTTCAAACCGAAAAAACCTGTGGAAGAACTGTACGATGTATCCGCGGACCCCCATGAACTGGTCAATCTGGCAGGGAGTGCCAAACACCAGACGACGCTGAAACGGCTGCGCGCAGCACATATACAATGGGTCACCGACACAAAAGACCTGGGGCTAATCGCTGAACCGATCCTCATCACCCGCCAGAAGGTCCTCGGAAATCAATATGACATATTGCGGGATTCGCAAGATCCCACCCTGTATCAACGGGTGTCAGAAACAGCACGGCTTGCTTCGTCGGGGCCTGAAGCCATTGCCCAGTTAACCCATGCTCTTAACGACGGGGACGCGGCGGTTCGATACTGGGGAGCGGTCGGTTTAGGTAATCATTCCCCGCATTCCGCCGCGGCTTTAGAACAACTAACCACCATCATGCAATCAGACGCTTCGTCCGTCTGTAGAACCGCCGCCGCCCGGGCTTTGTGCCGCCTTGGACAACCCACCACGGCTCTGACCGTGTTAATCAATGAATTGCAAAACGGCCGTCAGTGGGAGCGACTTCACGCCGCTATTGTGCTTGACGAAATTGACGATCAGGCGCGACCCGTGATTCCAGAGATGCAGGCGGCTTTAAAACCGCGTCCCGATCTCTATGCCAACGGAAAGTACGTTGTCCGCGTCCTGAACCGCGCTCTTAACCAACTGCAGGACACACAACGCCAGGTCCCTTAGAATGCACGGTCACATGACAGAATCCCAGGACGTCTCAAATTAACATGGCCACGACCGCGACGGCAATCATAACCATACCCGTCAATAGTTTTGCCAGCGAACCAATCAACCTCGCACAGAAACTCGCCCACCCAACACGCCATGCATCCCGATTTGATTTCCCATCCCAACGTTCGCCTAAATATGCCCCCAGCATCGCTCCACAACCCGCGAAGAGTAGCGCGGCCAACAACGAACCGATTACCGGTACGGGGATTCCTATAAACACCCCTGCAATACTGCCAACCAGCGAGCCAAGAATCGATAGCCACGCACCGCGACGACTCCCTCCCGCATGGCGTGTTCCTAATGCACTGGTACCAAATTCAACAATTTCACCAATGATCGCCAAGCCAACCAGCACGGTAAGAATCCAACCACCAATCGCGCACGGAGATTCGGCGGGCATAAGCCACCAATAGAGACTCGCTAAAGCAACCATCACCCAGTTACCCGGTGCGGAAACCGTGTTCAGAATCCATGCCAACACGATCGCGGTTAAGAACAATAGCGCCCAGAGAAGGTTTACGCTCAAATATGCAGATTGATCCATGCTGCTATCCCCAGGTTTCGAATGCTCTTATCATAGCGTTTTATGACAATTCCTGAAAACATGCTAATGCTTCAGGATTCTGCAGGGCTTCGCGATTCGTCGGTTCCAATCCCATTGCAATATCGCGCACCGCTAATTCTACTTTTTTTCCGCTGCGTGTATATGGGATTGAGGCAACCTCGAGGATGACCGCGGGGACATGGCGAGGAGAAGCCTGTGTACGTAGACTCGCTCGAATCACCATCATCAATTCGTCATCCAAAACGGCGTTTTGTTCCAGCTGCACATATAATACTATTCTGATGTCACCTCGCCATGGCTGGCCAATGACAATGCTATCTGAAATCTCATCTAACGATTCAACCACCCGATAAATCTCTGCCGTCCCAATCCGAACACCACCAGGCTTCAATGTGGCATCACTACGTCCATGGACAATAATTCCCCCGCTGCTGCCCTGGCTCCCCGTATTTTCAATCAAATCTCCATGCGACCAACAATCCCCGCTACCCGTGAAATATGCGTCATGATACTTCTGTCCGTCCGGGTCATTCCAGAACTCCACGGGCATACTGACAAACGGGCTTTTACAGACCAGTTCTCCCTTTTCGCCCAAAAGAGGCTCCCCTTCCGCACTTGCCGCAATAACGTCCATCCCTAGTCCCAGACACTGGATTTCACCCCGATACACGCCTAACAGGGGATTTCCCAACATGAAGCAAGAGATGATATCGGTACCGCCACTAATGGAACTCAATTGGACATCCCTTTTCACGTCTTGATAGACCCAGTCAAATTCTTCCGGAAGAAGCGGGGCACCGGTACTCAGAATGACTCGCAAGGTGGATAAACGGTGGGACTCACTTGGTTTTAACCGTCGCCTGCTCGCTGCCAAAAACCGAGGACTGCTTCCAAAGTGAGTAATCCCCTGTGTGTCAATTAAATCCCATAACCGGGAGATCGAGGGGGTTCCAGGGAACCCATCAAAAAGGGTCACGGTGGCCCCTGTAAACAACCCGCTCATCAACCAATTCCACATCATCCAACCGCAGGTGGTAACGTACGTAATGTTGTCTTCCACCCGTAAATCACAATGCAGCGATAGTTCTTTAACCTGTTGCAGTAATGTACCGCCCGCTCCGTGGACAATGCACTTAGGGATGCCAGTCGTACCGGAACTGTACAAAATGCAAAGAGGATGATCAAATGGCAGACGTTCATACTGGATTACGCTGGCTGTCTCCGTAATCCAGTCTTTCCAGGAAATCATTTGGCCAGATTTATCGTGCCAATCCTTTGGATGATTCGGCATCAGACACAAAACCACCACCTGTTCAACACTAGGTAGCTGACGGGTTATCCCCTGCACTCGTTCGATACAGTCAATCGTCTGACCCTTGTGTACATAAGCGTCCACGCAAAACAGCAAACGGGGTTGAATCTGTCCAAATCGGTCCACCACGCTTTCGGTTCCGAAATCCGGTGAACAACTTGACCAAACCGCACCGATGGCCGCCACGGCCAATGCCGCAATCATCGTTTCAGGAATATTCGGCATATAAGCGGCCACGCGGTCGCCCGCCACGACCCCCATCCTGCGCAAAGATTGTTCAACCTGTGAAACGGCAGCATACAGTTGATCGTGAGTCAGTCGCACATCGTCTCGTGATTCCGAAACTCCCGTGATCGCCACGGCATTGCCGCTGTGCCGCAATAGGTTCTCCGCAAAATTAAGATGCACATCCGGAAAGAATCCGGCGTTCGGCATTTGTTTTCTCTGCAATACCGTGTCGGTCGAACCGGAAAACAGGATGCCGCTGTAGTCAAGCCAGTCCTGCCAAAACGTCTCCAATTGTTCGATCGACCATCGATATAATGACTCGTAGTCCGATATGCCTGCTTCCGGATAGGCTGCCTGTACGTGCTGTAAGTATCGCCCCATTTCACTGGAACGAAAACTTTCCGAATCAGGTTGCCACAGTTTGATGTTTGCCACGACTACAGTCCCTTATAAACACAATTGGTGCGTCTATTGTAGTCACCACCCTACCGCGGGAAAAACCCCGTTCAATTAGGGAGTCATCAGAAATGCCTGCACAGGGTCCATGTTGCTCACGCCCCACCCGTACCGTTGCAATCGAGATTAGTTGCAGTGCATATTGCCGGTAGTTATGATGATAACCAATGGTTTACTCCCACAACTTTTATCAAAACCGAACAGGCCTGAACATTATGATTAATCGCAACTTGGTTTTAAACTTTTTGCTACTCTTATTGCTTACCCTCGTTACCTGCAATGCTCCCGCTGAAGAAAAATGGCAACAGCTCTTCAATGGCAAAAATCTCGATGGCTGGACCCCCAAAATTCGGGGGTATGAACTCGGTGAGAACTTCGGCAATACATTCCGCGTGGAAAATGGCGTGATGAAAGTAGGTTATGAAGCATATGACCAATACAACGAGCGATTCGGACACATCTTCTACAAGGACAGTTTCTCCCATTACCGAATGCGGTTAGAGTATCGATTCGTCGGAAAGCAATCCACGGGCGGGCCGGGCTGGGCGTTTCGAAACAGTGGCATCATGGTTCACTGCCAGCCACCAAAGACCATGACTAAGGATCAAAAATTTCCCGTTTCCATCGAGGTGCAGTTACTTGGTGGTCAGGAACAGGGAACCAGGACAACCTCCAACTTATGCACGCCGGGTACCAATGTCGTCATGAAAGAACAGCTCCAGACCCGACATTGCATCTCATCCACGTCTGACACTTACCGTGGTGACCGATGGGTTACCGCCGAAATCGAAGTACGCGGGGGCGGTATCATCAAACACATCCTGGACGGGAAAGTTGTATTGCAATATAGCCAGCCACAACTAGACCCACGCGACGCAGATGCAAAACGACTGATTGAAAAACGCAAAGACGATTCATTAATCTTAGAGGGCGGGTACATTTCACTGCAGTCCGAAAGCCATCCAATCGAGTTCCGAAAAGTCGAAATACTGGTACTTGAAAAATAGCCGATCCTACTTCAATGCAGAATCGTATATTATTTTGAATCTGCAAGAACCTCGATCGTTCCATCGCTCGTCAACTTAATCTGCACCTGATTAAGCGGTCGATCCACATTAAGAAACTTCGTTTCGCTTTTCAGTCCCAGCGGGTTCGCGAACACCGGCGGGATTTCAGCATTGCTGCCGGGCTCTTTAGCTGCTTGTTCTG
>JAYZPA010000045.1:0-34525 GCA_036150515.1 Planctomycetota bacterium | reverse complement strand
GTGGTTGGAATTGGGGATCCCGGGTTCAGTTGGAATAATTCGAATCCGCCGTTAAATCCGCATGGGTGTTCACACTTTATCAACTGGGCAACGAGCCAGGGATTTAAGTCTCAGCATAAAGGTGGAGCCCAATTCATATTCGTCGACGGAAGCGTTCAGTTTCTGAGTGAGAATATTGATTATGTCACCTACAATCGTCTCGGTTGTCGCCGTGATGGTGCACCCCTGGGTGAAGAGTGGAAGAATAACTAACTCAGGCTCGGGCCTTAGCTAGCGATTCATCCATGTGAGAATTCTAACCCGCTTGATTTGACGACGATCAGATCAAGCGGGTTTTTTATGCGCGGCCGATGAGGTAAACATAAAAAGCGTGTTTCCTAAAGAAATTTCGGAATTCTTTTCGGAACCCGAATGCAATACCGATATTATTATATTGGTTGCCAACACAGAGATTTATACCTTGATGCGGAGCATGACAGGTAAAATTGAATTAGTGACATTGGGCATGTTCTGCTAAACTGAAGTCCAATGGTCAGAAGGATTTGGTGAGGTTTAGGCATGCTAGAACGACGACTCCCGCAGTTTTGTGATGGCCTTAGCCGACGTGGCTTTTTGCGCGCCGGTGGTCTGGCAATGGGAGGTTTGACACTGCCCCAGCTTCTTCAGGCTCAGGGCGTGAATCGTGATCGGCTTGGTCATAAAGCCTGTATTATGATCTTCCTTGCCGGGGGTCCTCCTCATTTGGATATGTTTGACCTAAAGCCGGATGCACCGGTTGATATTCGAGGCGAGTTTTCACCGATCGCGACCAGTGTACCAGGCGTGCAAATCAGTGAGCACCTTCCTCATTTAGCATCACGAATGCATCGCTATTCGCTGATACGGTCATTGTTCGGCGCCAAAGACCGGCACGATGCATTTCAATGTCTCACAGGCAGGCTCAATGAGAATCAACCTGTGGGTGGCTGGCCGTCACTGGGCAGTGTGGTTTCTAAACTACGTGGCACGGCCCATCGAGGAATACCACCGTTTATTAGCCTTAACCCAAAAATGAAAGGCGCCGGCTGGGCCAATCCCGGAGGGCCTGGATTTCTGGGCAAGTCCCATGCACCCTTTAATCCAAATTCAGACGGTGCTGCGAATCTGGACCTGCAGGGGATTGATTTCACTCAATTCCAGAATCGTAGCCTATTGTTAAACCGTTTGGACGGGATGAAACGTCAGGTTGACCAGATCATGGAGCTGGAAGGTGTCGATGCATTTACGGAACAGGCATTGGGTATTTTGACTTCGAGCCGGTTAGCCGATGCGTTGGACATCACCAAAGAAGATCCGCGATTAGTGGAACGTTACGGAGGCGGATCCTATGAGTATGCGGGATACGGGGACGCCGCATGCCTGCATAACGACTATTTCATCAAAGCCCGTCGTTTGGTCGAAGCGGGGGTTCGTACGGTTACCGTTGCCTATGGACGATGGGACTGGCATGGACAACCTCACGGAACGAATTTTGAAAATGCACGGGATCATCTCCCGTTCTTTGATCAGGGGGTATCAGCACTGATTGACGATATCTACGATCGCGGACTGGATCGCGATGTGTCTGTCGTTGTTTGGGGTGAATTTGGAAGGACGCCAAGGATTAACCCCAAGGGAGGCCGTGATCATTGGCCACGGGCTAATTTTGCAATGATGTTTGGCGGGGGCATCCGCTCGGGGCAGGTGGTCGGTGCAACCAACAAGTATGGCGAAGAACCCGCGAATCGGCCGGTTCATATGCAGGATGTGTTTGCGACACTTTATCATAATCTTGGAATTAATACGGAAACCGCAACGGTAAACGACCTGCAGGGTCGCCCTCGGTATCTCGTCGACCATACCCAATATGGAAAAATCGATGAACTGGTTTGAACGGGATAGCGAATCCGAACGCCGTGCAATCCCCCTACTCTAATAACTGCTTGACGAGCGGGAATACACGGGTCTGGTAGCCGGACTTTTCCATCACGGTCGCCACACGCTCTCCCCGCTGATTAAAAACGACAATGGCTGGTATTGCAACGATCTCCAGCTGGGCATAAATCTCCTCGTCCGTTTGCGTGGAAACAAAGTTGATGACCTGAGAGGTCTGTCGTTCGAGAAACTGATGAATCAGCGGCAGGTCCGTTTCTGCGGTCTGGTTTGGGAGTCCGGAAAAATTGATGTTGAAAGACAGGCAGATTACGTTTTGCGGATGCTCCTTTTGCAATGCTAGTAAATGGGGAAATTCCTGCATGCAGGGTGCACAGTAGGTGCTCCAAATATCCACCACAACGACCTTGCCTTTGCTTTGCGTGACGATGGTTTGGATGTCGTCCCAGCTGGCCTGAGTCGTAAGCGGTTGCGGCGGGGCTTGGGTCTCCGCTGTAACCTGACTTGAGTCTGCGTTGGTGGGTGCTTGTTGCTCGCTTTGGGATGGCGGCGTTGTCGGTGTGTCATTCTCCTCACAGCCACTAACCAGTAGTGCAAAGAGGCAGGCGATAATAGAAATCGTGTGTTTCATAGTTAAACTGAGGGGGGATAGCCGCTTACCGGATGAAAAGGAATATATCGTTAACTGCTTGTAATTGATTATAATCAAATCAGTAAGGATAGATGCAATGGTTCTTAAAACAGTCACTGGAGTTTGAATATGAAATGGCAGTCCACGCTGGTCATTGGTTTGTTGTTGAGTGCAACGGCGATCCATGGGGAGATTAAATCCGGGTTACAGGTTGGTGATTTTGCTGACGCTTTTGATGTGAAGGATTGTTCTTCGGCACAGGCGCGAGGGAAGTCGCTATGCTATAGGTGAGTTTACGGCGGTCGTCCAGTTGTGGCAGTGTTTACACGCTCACTGGATGAAAACGTGGTCAGTTTGACCAAAAAATTACAAGCGGAGCTGTTTGAGAATTCTGATAAACAACTTCGCGCATTTGTCGTTTTGCTTACGGATAAGCCCGGAAGACAGGAAAAAATACTTCTGGACTTAGCACAAAAGAATCGACTGCGAACTTTACCACTGACGGTATTTGAGAATGCTCAGGGGCCACCCGACTATAAAATCGCAGCCAAGGCTGAAGTGACGGTCTTGATGTGGAAAGGCCTGCAGATTCAGGCCAATCATGCCTTTGAAGCCGGAAAGCTTAACGAAGCGGCGATTGGCGAAATTGTTGGAAGCCTGGATACCATACTGGATTAGAATCATTCTGCGCGTTCCATTGAACGGGAAGTTATTCATGCGACAGACTGGAGTTATATCGTTTGTGCTGGCGGTGGTGGTTGCCTGCTCAACACTTGTGGGGCAGGAACCAGAGAAAGCGGTTGTCGTCCCCTCGTTTGAGTCAGTTATCCAGCCTTTATTTAAGGCGCATTGCATCAAGTGTCACGGACCGGTATCACCAAAAGGCGGACTGAATCTCTCCAGCGTCAGTACCGTTTTACTAGGCGGTAAATCGGGACCTGCCATCCGACTGTCGGCGGCCGAAACGAGTTTGTTGTATGAGATGGTCTCGTCGGAAAAGATGCCGCCTGAGGGCGATGTTCTAACCGCAGCACAAAAGGGACTCATTCGTGTCTGGATTAATGAGGGCGCCCGAACCGATCTCAAAGATATTGTGGATGATGTGGACTCGGTTACCCCCTACGATGAGGTGGAGTACGGTTACTGGTCCTTTTCTCCTCCTCAATACCCTGCTCCGCCAGTGGTCGCAAACCGTCATCGGGTCAGTAACCCGATTGACGCCTTCTTATTGGAAAAGCTTGAGGCCCAACAACTCGATTTTTCTCCTGCAGCTTCCCGTTCCACGTTAATTCGGCGTGTGTACCTGGACTTGCTGGGTATCCCTCCTTCCCCTGCGGCAGTGGCCTATTTTACAGCGGATGAATCCCCGGCGGCATATGAACAGTTGGTTGATCGGGTGCTGGCGAGCCCGGGGTATGGTGAGCGATGGGGGCGGCACTGGCTGGATATCGCAGGATATTCCGATTCCGCAGGCGTGCTATCCGCGGATCAGGATCGGCAGCTAATCTGGAGATATCGGGATTACGTGATTCGTGCATTGAATCAGGATCAACCTTACGACCAGTTCATACGTGAACAGATTGCCGGTGATGAGATTTCGGGATATTGGGACCATTTTGAACAGGACGATGAATTGCCGGAGCATGTTGTGGCAGCCATGGATGCCACCGGTTTTCTAAGAACGGGGCCTGATTCCAGCCGACCCGATTTCAATACAATCAAAAACGTAAACGGACTTTACTACTACCCAACGATTGATAATCAGCTTCAAATTTTGACCAGTAGCCTGATGGGCATTACGGTCAAATGTGCTAAATGTCACGACCACAAGTTCGACCCGCTCACTCAAAAAAACTATTACCAGATGCAGTCCGTTTTCATGAGTGTCTACAACCCCGACCAGTGGATCCCGTTTCGGGATCGACGTCGTCCGCTCGCGACTCGCAAACAAATGGCGGAAGCCGACGAGCGTAATCAACAGATTACCACGGAGGTGGCAGGCTTCAAGAAGGAGATTACGGAATTTCGTTCTCAAAAAGCTGACGAGTTATATCAAATGCGACTGGAAACTGTATCGGAAGCGATTCGTAGTGATGTGGTTGCTGCGATAACGCTCAAAGAAGACAAACGTACGGATGTTGAACAATACCTGGTAGAGAAGTTTGAGGCATTTTTGCGACCCCCGGCGGATAAACTGGAAGCGGTGTTGGCAGCAGAGTTTGATGATTACCAAAATGTCGTTGACGAAAAAAACAGTGCCATTGCGGCGAAGGAACGCGGACGGATTAACTTTGACTATATCTATGCCGCCTATGACGTGGAGGGGGAGCCCTATACGCCGCTGTTACGCCGCGGAGATGCTCAGACGCCCGGCCCGCTGGTTACTCCGGGTGTGCCGGAGATGATTCAGGCCGAACAGCCCTTTCAATGGACGCCGGCGGCTAAGGATGCACCCACATCGGGACGGCGAACCGCTTTTGCTAATTGGCTTACCCAGTCCCGTCACCCCACGACATCCCGAGTGATGGCGAACCGTTTGTGGTTCCATCATTTTGGAGAAGGACTGGTGTCCACGGTTGATGATTTTGGTTGGGCTGGTGAAAATCCGCAACATCAGCCGCTGCTGGATTGGCTGGCGCTGGAATTGGAGACGCACGACTGGAGTCTAAAGCATCTGCATCGACAGATTTTGACATCAACAGCCTACCAACAGATATCTCAAAGTCGGGGCGAATTGTCGCGTCTGGCGATCCAGGTAGATCCTCAGAATCGGCTTCTATGGCGTCAAAACCTGAGGCGCCTCGAAGCGGAACCGTTGCGGGACAGTATCCTGCATGTTGCCGGTGCTCTGGACAACGACATGTATGGTTATCCGGTTGCCATCAAAACTCGTAGTGACGGTGAAGTGGTGGTCAATGACGGAAAAATGCCCCAAAAACGCTCGATCTATTTACGCAACAAACGATCCGCACCCGTCTCGATGTTGCAGCTTTTTGATCAACCCGATGTCGAAACAAATTGTACGCGCCGTGCGCAATCGACTGTGCCACTTCAGGCGCTGTCGCTTATGAATAGTGATCTTGTTACGAATGCGGCAACCGCCTTCGCTGAACATGCGCTTCTGGTCGCACCGGAAGACCCGGTCGATTATATCTTCCAGTCTGCTCTGAGTCGGACGCCCACCGTCGCAGAACGGGAGGCGCTGTCGGATTTTGTATCGAACCAAACGGAATTATATCTTGCCAAACAGGGAATGCAGAAAGTCTGGGCTTATGGCTATGGTAGCGTAGCGGAAACCGATTCGAAGCTCGTCTCATTTACGCCCTTTCCCCATTTTGAAAATGATCAGTGGCAACTGGGACCGGGGTATCCCTATAAAGGATCTTTCTGGGCGGGTTTGAATGCGACTGCCGGACACCCGGGTGTCGATAAACCCGTGATTCTCAAATGGACATCACCGATAAACGGTACCATTAAGCTGACAGGCATGGTGGAACACCCTTCGCCCGCCGGAAATGGTGTGCGGTTCACCGTGACGACTGACCGTCAGGGGCAACAGGGACAGTGGCAAGTTGCACATCAGCGTCACGACATTAAGATTCCCCCGTTTGCCGTTGAGGCGAATGAAGTGGTTTACATGGTTTTGGATATGAATGGTGAATTGACATCGGATAATTTTAATTGGACATTGGAGATACAACACATTGGGGAAATGCGTGAAGTCGTTGAGACATGGAATTCCATTGCCGGTTTTCATGGCCCCCTGGGTGACCCGTCCTGGGTTGAGGATTCGGCCAGGCGACGGGCGTTGGTCGACCTGTGCCATGTCTTGCTATCCAGCAATGAATTTGCGTATGTTGATTAAGGAAGTGTGCGTAGCCGGTTAGATGATGAAAAAATGAACAATTTACTTAAAACACAATACGAAGTTTCACGGCGTGAAACATTGAAACAACTTGGCGCAGGGTTTGGAGGGCTGGCTCTGGGCGCCATGCTCTGTGAAGAATCGCAGGCGACGACATCGATTCATGATTTGCGGCAACGCAAACCGATGCATTCACCCAGGGCAAAAGCGGTGATTCAGTTGTTTATGCACGGCGGTCCAAGTCAAATGGATTTGCTGGATCCCAAGCCCATGTTAAATAAATATCATGGAAAGACGCCTCCCGACAGTGTCGTGGATGATGAAAATCGAACCAAGTATCTGTTGGGTTCTCCTTTTAAATTTCATAAACAGGGTGAAAGTGGAATTGAATTTTCCGACCAACTCCCACATGTTGGCAGGCACGCCGATCGTATTGCCGTTATTCGCTCCATGTTCACCGAACACCGTAATCATGAGCAGGCGATTTGGATGGCTCAGACAGGTTTGATTACTCCGGGACGTCCAACACTGGGGGCGTGGTCTGCTTATGGCCTGGGCACTGTGAATCAGAATCTGCCTGCGTACATTGCCCTGCCCGATCCCGCGGGACCCTCGGTCGACGGGGTTCGCAATTGGTCCAGTGGATGGCTTCCTCCGGTATTTCAGGGTACTGCCTTCCGTAGTGAAGGATCCCCTGTTTTGAATTTGAATCCTCGTATTGCAAGATCTTCTTCAGCACACAATTCCAAGCTGAACTTGCTGCGAGTGCTGAATCAACAGCACAAACAGCGGCATCCGAAGGAGTTGGAACTGGATGCGCGAATCTCAAATCTGGAACTTGCGGCGCGGATGCAGCTGGCCGCAACGGATGCCATGGACATTACTCAGGAAACCAGTGCGACCCATGCCATGTACGGTTTGGATCAGTCCGTCACGGCTTCTTATGGGAAACGCTGCCTGATGGCAAGGCGACTGGTCGAACGCGGTGTGCGATTTATCCAGATCATGATGCGTGGGCAACCCTGGGATACGCATACAAATAATGTCGCGAATACGAAAAGCTGTTGTGCTCAAACGGATCAACCCGTGGGCGCGCTTCTTACGGATCTGCAACAGCGTGGAATGCTTGATTCGACCCTGGTTTTGTGGGGTGGTGAATTCGGACGTACGCCCGGGGCCGAATTGCGCGGGGATAATGCGAAGGCCGGATCGGAAGGCCGGGATCACCATCCGTATGGGTTTAGTGTGTGGATGGCTGGTGGCGGAGTCCAGGGTGGACAAACCTACGGCGAAACGGATGAATTTGGATATCGATCCATTGTCAATCGGACCAAGATGTCGGACTATCATGCAACGATCTTACATCTGCTCGGCCTGAATCATGAAGAACTGGTACACGAGAGTAATGGTCGTGACGAGAAACTAACCGACGTCTATGACGCCCATGTGATTCAACCTCTCGTCAGCTAGTGGAACTCAACCCGTTGAAAAGGAATTTGCAAATGTCAGATCAGCCACTGGTTGGTAAAACCGCCTGGATCACCGGTTCGTCGCGAGGGCTCGGAAGAGTCATGGCGGAGGAGTTGTGCCGACTCGGTGCGCAGGTTGCAGTGCACGGTACTCGTGAGGACAGTCCCCGTACCTTTGGTGAAGGGGAAACCATGCAACAGCTTGCTAAGGATATCAGTGACGCCTGTGGTGGACGCTGTCTTGGCGTCTGGGGTGATGTGACATGTGAATCAGAAATTCACCGCGTGGCAACAGAAATTCGAGAGGCGTTGGGAGAGATCGATATCCTGGTTACCTGTGCCGGAGGAGATATCGGTGCTCAGGGGACCGGGCACGGTGAACGTGGCGGAGCACCTGAAGATGACGATTGTCTGGCGGTTTCACTGGAGGATTTGCACAGCGTCATGCAACGGAATCTGCAGGGAACGATCCTGGCCTGCCGTGAAGTGGTGCCGGGAATGATTCAGCGTGAACAGGGTCGGGTAATTACCATCGGCAGTATTGCGGGGATGTTCGGTCGCACTAACGGTTCCACCTATTCCGTCGCCAAGGCCGCCGTCCATTCCTATACCCGCTGTCTGGCGGCACAAATGCGGCCTCACAATATACAAGTCAACTGTGTGGCGCCGGGACCGATCGTCACCGAACGCTTTATGCGTATCCACGAAGTGGAGGACTCCGACGAAAGGCTTGTGCAAGAGGGAACACTTGAGCGGTATGGCCGTCCGGCCGAAGTTGCCTCCGTGGTCGGATTCCTGTGTACTCCGGGAGCTGACTTTATCAGCGGGCAGGTGATTCGTGTCGACGGCGGGCTGCAGACGTTTGCCGGCTAAACAGCCCTCCCCTCTAAAACCACTCTTTTCGGTTGGCGATATAGGTATGGTAAAACTCTTCATCACTCTTGGTCAGATACATGATCCCCTCAATGAGTGAAATGATGCCCATCACCGGTCCGGTCAGCGCAACGATAGGGACTAGTCCCAGACTCAGGCAAGTCACCAGAAGGCCTCCGATCAGGACTCCGACGTATACCCATCCGGCACTATTGTAACCCAGCACAAATTTATGGACTCCTAGTCCACCAATCAATAATGCACACAAACCCGCGGTGATTTTCTTGCTATTAGCATCCGCCAGATGGGGTGGAGCCTGTTGATACACAGGTTGTCCGCCCGGAGGAGGCTGGTAACTCGGTGTGCCCATAGTGGTTTGTTGCATAAAGGGAACACCACATGACGGACAGGAGGGTATACCGGCAGTGATAGCTTGACCGCATTTTGGACAATAAAGAGTACCTGACGACATCCGTTTTCCTTTCAGAAGAATTTATGTCAACATCTGCATATTAGGTCATTCGTTGTACAGCGGACATTTATTGGAACTAAAGATACTAAATAATAGTTATTTTTGCGATAGTTATTTTTATTTCATAATTTGGGTCGGTAACGCGTCGCCGGCGCTCGCTCTTTGGGGGCGACACAATAGATAAGTGTCTCGGGAGATAGAGGGATCCATGTTTTCACCGGAAATGCCCGGCAGACGGAACCGATACTCAGCGTGAAGTGCCCGTGGAAGTGAAAGGGCAAAAGGGAAATACACTTGCCTTAACAGCGGTAAACAGGATATCCTCTATTCTTGACGAGCGAAGATCGTATCCCCAACCGTCCCCACTTGAATATCCCGTCTATGGCCTCTCCTACCTCTCGCGCACATCGTGTTGCATGTTTACGGCTAACCCTGTGTCTTTTAGCCATTTGGTTTGTCGTTAGTTTTGGCTGCAGTATTTTGTTCCGGGAGTGGATGGATGCCAATATGCCATCCGTGGGAAATGCTCCCTTCGGCTTCTGGATGGCTCAACAGGGATCCATTATTTGTTTCGTCCTTCTTCTGGTCATTTACGCCGTATTGATGTACCGACTCGACGCCAAACACGGATATGCCGAATAAGTAAGGGATGTCAGGCACGAACACCATGGAACAGAGCACACTTAACTTCATCTTTATTGGTCTTTCGTTTGCTGTCTACATTGGGATTGCATTCAAGGCACGTGCAAATTCCACGAAAGAGTATTACACCGCTGGTGGCGATGTCTCTCCGCTTGCCAATGGCATGGCAACCGCGGCCGACTGGATGTCTGCAGCAACGTTTATTTCCATGGCCGGCACGCTTGCGATTGGCGGTTATGACGGCTCCCGATTTCTGATGGGCTGGACGGGGGGATTTGTATTACTAACGATTTTGATGGTGCCGTATTTGCGCAAGTTCGGCAAAGCAACGGTGCCGGATTTTGTAGGGGACCGGTACTATTCCAAATGGGCCCGCGGCGTTGCGGTTTTTTGTGCAATCTTTATCTGCATGACTTACATTATGGGACAGATGCGGGGTGTGGGCGTTGTCTTCTCACAGCTGTTTGGAATCGGGATTCCTGCAGGGGTCATGATTGGCGCAGCCATTGTGTTCATTTATGCAGGCATGGGAGGTATGAAGGGAATTACCTATACTCAGGTTGCCCAGTACTGTGTTATGGCGTTTGCCTATACGATTCCGGCGATCTACATTGCCATCGCATTAACCCATAATTTTATTCCTCAGCTGGGTTTCATTGGTGATTATATCCAATCTGGAAAAGAGCCCGTTTCCTTTTTACAGACATTGAACGACTTAAACGAAACGCTTGGTTTTTCCAGGTACACCGATGGCAGTTTGTCCAAAATCGATATGTTTTGTATCACCGCAGCCCTGATGTGCGGGACCGCGGGACTGCCCCATGTGATTGTTCGGTTTTTTACGGTGAAAAATGTTCAAGCCGTTCGTAAATCCGCCTGCTGGACGCTTGGATTTATTGCGGTGATTTATTTAACGGCACCAACGATCGGAGCCTTCTCGCGGGTGAACCTGATCAAAAATCTCAATGGAAAACCGTATACGGAAGCTCCTGACTGGTTCGCACAATTTGAGGAAACAGGTCAGATGACTTTTGACGACAAGAACGGCGATGGAATTATCCAGTATGCAGGTCCGTTGGCCTACCGGTCGGCTGATGGCGAATTAAAATTTGCTGAATCCACAGCCCACAAAGCCCGCTTGAATTTGAGCGATGACGAAGCGGAACCGAATGAGCTTATTTTCGGAGCGGATATTATGGTGATGGCGAATCCCTTTATGGCGGGTTTACCGTCATGGGTGATTGCCTTATTGATGGCCGGTTGCATCGCGGCGGCCTTGTCGACGGCGGCTGGTTTGTTGCTTGTCCTTTCAACCTCCATCTCTCATGATCTGATGAAGAAAATCATCAAACCGGAACTGACGGACCGTGAGGAAGTGAATTATGCCCGCCTGGCCGCTTTCGTGTCACTCCTGGTGGCAACCTATTTCGGTATCAACCCTCCCTCCGCATTTATCGCGAAAACGGTCGCCTTCGCGTTTGGGCTGGCTGCCTCCTCGTTCTTCCCGACTTTGCTGATGGGCATCTTCTGGAAGAAACTGAGTAAGGAAGGCGCCATTGCTGGGATGGTCTGCGGGATTGGGGTCACGATGGGATACATCATCTATTTTCAATTTCTAGGTGGTGAGACCGACGAGTTATGGTGGGGTATTTCACCCGAGGGAATTGGGGCTATCGGAATGCTCGTCAATTTTGCCGTGGCCTTTGTTGTCAACCTGTTTAGCCCGCCTCCGCCGCAAGAGGTTCAGGATATGGTCGAAAATATCCATGTCCCTAGCGGTGCTGGTGACTCGGTTGCTCACTAAACCGGTTACAATATGATTCTCACAGGTAACTCGTCCAGGGAGTGTTATGGTGTTCCAGTCGCGGTGTCTCATTTTATATCTGCTGTTCGTTGTTCAAGTCGGCCTGCCTCATGGCATGGCACGCGAACCGGAGCCATTGGTGTCGACGGTCGTCCGGCCGATATCCTCACAACCGCTAATGCAGGCAGCGGTGGACCTCTATCAAACCCGAATCGCTGAGGAAAAACTGCCTAATGCGATATTAGTCGTTATCCAGAATGAGCAGCTGGTATTGGCGGAAGCACTGGGCTGGCGGGATAAAGAGGCGGGTGAAAAAATGCAACTCGATACCCTGTTGCGGATGGCATCCAATACCAAAGCCGTCGTTGCAACCGCGGTCCTCATCCTCCAGCAGCGGGGATTACTGTCCATCGATGATCCCATTGCGAATTATCTGCCCGCATTTAATAACACGGAAAATGGTATGGTGACCATCAAACAGTTGATGACCCATACCAGTGGCTGGAGGATCAAACCCCTCTTTCTTTCTCCGTTGGAAGAACCAACTCCGGAACATCCCAATAGGCCAAATTTGGTGTCGGAGGTTAATCGTTTTGCCTCCATCGCACCGGGGGTCCGGCCCGGGACAAGTTATAGTTACAACAATGCGGGTTACAATACGATTGGTGCGTTGGTGGAAGTTGTCTCGGGGCAGTCTCTGGAAGAGTTTTTGAGTGAGAATGTATATGAACCGCTAAAAATGGACGACTCGTCAAATCATCCGCCTCGGGATCGGATTGATGAGATGTCGTGCGTCTACGGCACAGGCGAATCGACCGGGGAATGGACCCTGAGATTTGCGAGAGAGGATCGAATGCGAGTTCCGTTTGTTCGTGCTTCGGGAGGTATGGTATCGACCGCAGAGGACTACGCACGGTTTTGCCATATGTTTCTGCATGGTGGGAAATATCAGGGAAAACGAATTCTGTCGCGCAGCAGTGTGCGACTGGCTACGTCTCCGTTGACGCAATCCATTTACTCCGATGAACAACAGCAGCAACGAACCTGGTTTTATGGACTGGGATGGAAAGTTGGAAAAGATGGTTCCTTTTCGCACACGGGAAGCGAAGGCACCTTTGTCTGGGTCGATCCGCAGCGTGATGTGGTGGGGATGGCTCTGACGCAATCTGCTGGATTCGACAACCCGCGGGATGAATTCCGGCGTGCAGTCACCGTGGCACTCGACGCCCGAAAGTGATGAAAAATTACAGGGTGTTAAAGAGAGAAAAATTGTAACACCCCACCGAGGATGCCGCATAAGACATTGAAAACGATGAATCCGATCACCAGCACGATCACCCATGTCGTGGTCTTAGAATGATGTTCACGACGCATGTTAGCATATTGCGCGGGAACTGGTTTTAAATGATTTTGTGGGTTGTTCGCTAAAGGGACCGCAACCGGAGGGGGCACTGCCGGAACGGTGAATCGCTGTTGACAACCGGGACAGATAGCCTGTTGACCTGATAACTCAGCAAGCAAAGGCATCGCCTGATTGCAGTGAGGGCAGTTGATTTGTGGCATCTGGGACATAACTCGATGAAGCCGAATACGTGAATACAGAACAACCCCCGGGTTGGATTGATCACGATATTTTGCACAAATCGTTAAATGGAATCAATGGGATCGCCGATTCAGGCAGGTTGTGCAGAGCAACTCGCTGCTTTGGTTTATAATGGCGCCATGCTCAACTTTACCCAAAACGTTCGCAAACCAACACTGCATCGGCGTCGATGCTTACAGCTTGCGTCCACAGCCATGCTGGGCGGTCTGACCGGCACACCGCTCAGTTTTGCTGGGCAATCCAAGACCGGATTTGGAAAAGCGAAGAGCGTACTCACTATTTTTGCCAGCGGTGGACAGAGTCAAATTGACATGTGGGATCCTAAGCCGATGGCTCCCGAACATATTCGAGGTGCATTTAAACCTCTTCAGACCCGATTGCCGGGAGTTCATTTTACCGAGGACATGCAGGGGCTTGCGTCGATTGCCGATCGTTTTACGTTGGTACGGAGCATGGCACACGAAGACCTGGATCATGGTAGCGCAACCTACCTAACGCTGACAGGAAGGTACTATCCATCTCTATCGACCAACCCGCCTCCTAAACCAACGGACTTGCCCTCACTAGGTGCGATTCTGAACCGCCTGCCATTGGATACACGATTTCCCTACGATTCGGTTTATGTGAACGGTCCGGCATTGATCCCGATCAACATTGCGCCCGGTCAGTTTGGCGGAGTGCTTGGCAAGGCGTATGACCCGTTGATGGTGGGCGATCCGACAGGCGATCAACTGGCGATTCCCGGACTCACTTATGAAGCCCAATTGCCTGAACCTCGAATGAGAGCTCTGGTTCGACTGAAGCAAATACTGGATTCGAAACAGCACCGATTATCTGAAATCAATAATGTGCAGGATAATAGCCGTTTCTACGGCCAGGCGGTGGATATGCTTTCCTCGCCTAATGTGGTATCCGCTTTTGACCTTAGTAAAGAATCTGAACGGACGAAAGATACGTATGGAAGGTATCGCTCCGGGCAGGCGTGTCTATTAGGACGCAGGTTAGTGGAAGCAGGTGTTCCCTATATTAATGTTATTTTTAACCATTCCAATCGCGGTCAGGATCTGGCGCCGGATGAAATTGAGGAATATGGGTGGGATACTCACAACGACATTTTCCCGGCACTTAAAAAACAGCTAATTCCTCGATTCGACAAGACCGTTACCGCGTTGATTAAAGATCTGGATGAGCGGGGACTGCTGGAAACAACGCTTGTGGTCGTGATGGGCGAATTTGGTCGGGCTCCGTTGGTTGCTGTAGAACCAAATTTTCCGGGGAATCGGGCTGGCAGAAAACACTGGGCCAGTGCTTACTCTATTTTCATGGCGGGCGCGGGCGTTGTTCGGGGGCAGGTCGTGGGGAAAACGGACCGCTTTGGCGGTGAAGTGGTGGACCAGCGTTATGCCCCCTGGGATGTGGCGGCCACGATGTTCCATGCACTGGGAATTGAACCCCAGGGTCATTTTACCGATGCGCTGGATCGCCCCTACCCTGTTTCTGTGGGCAAGCCGATTACGGCACTGTATTAGGACAATAAAAAGGAGAATTTTTTGATGAGTGGTATCGTGGGACATACACTGTATGCCATTCTGGCGGGTCAAAAGGCAATCGCGAGAAAGATGCCCGTAAGCGGAATCATCCACCGCCATTTTGAAAGCTACTTGTCGGGATCGTATTTAGGATCTGATATCCAGACATTGCCCGAGGCGATCTGCGTTGATACAGGTAAGTCGGTCGGATATGGAACCGTGCCGTTGCAACAAAGTCCGATTACCGGAGGCTCGGTGCGGCCATGGACGCTCCAGCATCAGGGGCATTCGTATCGACCGCGGGACATTTCGGGTTTGTTTTATGGCAGATCACATTTGGTGTTTGGGTGGCGCGGTGAACAGGTCAGGCATGTGCTCCCATGGGATCATTTGCACGATTATGTGGCCGTGGTCTGCGAGGACATGATCATGCAGTATGGCAAGGGCGAGCGAAAACTTGCCTACCTCTTTGGTTGGCTTGCTCATATTGCCGGTGACTGCCTCATTAAATCAATCCAGCCTGGCATCGACCTGCATTTGCTTGACGGGAAATATACCCGTGCCAATCGCCCCATTCAGGATTTGATTTCGGTCCATGAGATCGGGGCAAAGGAACTCGGGTTGGACTGGAAGAAAGTGTTTGCATCGGTTGCCCGGGCACCGGTTGAAATGGCACAGTTGCATTACATGCGGGTTGGTCGGCCTGGGGGTATTCTTGGTCAGATGTATCCGGACGCATGGGATCCGGAACACGAAGACCTGCTGCGGATCGTCCTGAAGCAGAATCGACGTTATCAAAAGGTCCGAAATCAACGACTGCTGGAGCGATATCAGTTACATGCGGTCGATGGCGAACTGCAATGTGATGCGGGTCTTTCGCAGATCGCTCAGAATTTGTCCTACCGGCAAATGTTGACCGTGGCGCGTGACGCACAGTTTCGCCAACATGTTGATCAGATTGCCGAGACGATATGCGGACTGTTTGAACAGGTCTTTCAGTTAAGCACCTCTTTGGCATCCTACCGCAGAGCGGAGCATTCGTGGCAGCGGATGGTCCGGCCCTGGTTACGTTAAATGGGGAATCCGAATATTCACGTGCGTCCACTTCTCACGGTTTTGGATAACGATTAAATTTCACTAGGACAGGATCCCCGTATCGCTTCGGAACAGGAACGGAAACGCATGACGAAACTTGTAATCTTCGATATGGCCGGAACGATCATTGACCATGGATGTTTTGCACCCATTTCGGCGTTTGTCCGGGCTTTTGGATCCATGGGAATTGAAATTTCAGTGGCCGAAGCACGAGGTCCCATGGGATTGCATAAACGGGATCATATTCAGACTCTGCTGGAAATGCCGGAAATTGCGGCTCGCTGGGAGGCTGTTCAGGGGCGATGCTGGACGGATGATGACGTCCAGCAGATCTATGATACATTTATGCCCATGCAAATCCAGGTGGCTCGAGACCATACGGATATCATTCCGGGGGTACCCGAACTGTTTGCTGAATTACGGAAGCGCGATATCAAAATTGCTGCCACGACGGGTTATCCGCGTGTGGTGGCCGACCCGGTTTGGGAAGACCTGGAAAAAACGGGCCTCCAGGTTGATTTTCGCGCCTGTTCCGACGAAGTCCCTCAAGGTCGACCGGCGCCCTGGCTGATTTTCAAGTGCATGCAGGAACTCAATGTTGCCTCGGTTGCCGATGTGGTTAAAGTTGGTGATACGGTTCCCGATGTCGCTGCCGGTTTGAATGCTGGTGTTCGCTCGGTGGCGATTACGCTTACCGGTAATGATGTCGGATTGACTTACGAGGAACTTCAGGCATTGGCGGATGCTGTTCGCGACGAAAAACACAATCAGGCGGAAGCCGTTTTTACCGCGGCAGGTGCGACGGATGTAATTCGCTCAGTCGGTGAATTGCTCGAGGTGCTGGAACCATAAAAAATGGGAGGACGATTCCCTTGTTTCTGTCGTTGAATGTCGATCGCAAAACCTCATCATGGGAACATGATCATGCAGGATGATATTCCCTATTTACTATTAACTCCGGGACCGCTGACGACGACACGTCGCGTCAAAGAGGCCATGCAGGTGGATCTTTCCACCTGGGATCGCGACTACAATGACATCGTTCAGGAAGTACGCAGTGAACTGGTATCACTGGCCTGTTCAACGGCAGGCTACACCAGTGTTTTAATGCAGGGGAGCGGGACTTTCTCGGTCGAAGCGACCATTGGTTCGGTGATCCCGCCCAATGGGAAGCTGTTGGTCATTAACAATGGCGCTTACGGCCAGCGTATTGCGGTCATCGCGGATCGACTGGGGATTCCGTTGGTTTTGCTGGAAACGAAGGAGACCTGTGCACCGACCGAAGAACAGTTGAACGCACTATTGACCGCGGATCCGAGTGTGACGCACGTAGCATTTGTGCACTGCGAAACCACAACCGGCATGCTGAATCCCATCGAACAATGGACAGCGGTTGCCCAAAAACATAACTGTCGCGTCATCCTGGATGCCATGTCCAGTTTCGGAGGTATGCCTATGGATATGGATGAGTTAGCAGTGGACTATCTCATTTCCTCGGCTAACAAGTGCATTCAGGGGGTACCGGGTTTTGGATTTGTAATTTGCCGTGAAGAAGCCATACAGCAGACGGAAGGGTACGCCCGGTCCGTAAGTTTAGATTTGTTCGACCAGTGGCAGGTGATGCAGGCGCATCAGGGTAAGTGGCGATTTACTTCACCCACCCATGTTTTGCTGGCATTTCGCCAGGCGCTGCGGGAACTGAGCAGCGAAGGTGGTGTGGTGTCACGATATCAGCGATACCGTGATTGTCAAAAACGGCTCGTCGCAGGGATGCGTGATTTGGGATTCGACACATTACTGGATGATGCCGTTCATTCACCTATCATTACGTCATTCTTTTTCCCGGTTGAAACCTGGTTTGATTTTGATAGGTTCTACAGTCTGTTGAAACAGCGGCGGTTTGTAATCTACCCTGGAAAAGTCTCCCAACATGAAACATTCCGGATTGGTACGATCGGTGACCTGTCGCTCGCAGATATCGAGGATTTGTTGGTGGCAGTCGACGAAGCGGTTAAGGAACTTAAATCCAAAGCATCATCCTGACCCATCAGGGCGTCGGGAAGTTCTCTTCAAACTGATTGGCGAACGGCCATTTTCCAGCGCGGTAATGAATTGCCAATTCCGGAGTTGCCAGGCGTTTTCCCTGCATGCTATAGCTTTGCATGGCTCGATCCAGAATGCCTGTGGTCAGTAAGGTGCGTTGGACGGGTGCCGCTGCCCTGCCCGTACGGACGAAATGTTCGATGCCCCGCACCAGCTTTTCAAAATGACCGTAGGGCTGATTCATTTCCAGACGATACCATTGGGCAAACACCTCCGTCGAATCGCGGTGATCCACAGCAACGGTGAATTCACCGGTGATTCCCTCGAGCATTGCCATGACGCCGCGCGTATCGTCAAGGTACTCGATCAGGTACAAGGCGGAACCCTCTCTCCGTAGCCGGGATTCGAGGTTCTCCACCGTATCGCCGCACGTCGCGAGTGCCTGAGCCATCAAGTCCCTCGACCACATCCCGGCTTTTTCGGATTCCCATATCTGGTTACCGGCAACGGTGGTCACTGATTTGACGCCGGTTTCTCCGCCCGCGCGGCGTTCGGCTAACGATTGCAGTACTTCCAGTGCGTGGAAACCATAGGATTCCATACCACCATAACCACAGGCCATGATCGTTTTGAATTTCTGTCCCCGGGGTAATACAGTTGCTGGATAACGCCAGGCAAAGGGAAGCGAGGAGCCTGCCATCAAAGGGATTCTGAGTTGCTTTGCGCGACGATACATGGCCCATGCATCCCGCCAATTGTAACTGAGGTGCTTGTCATTAAATACAGGTACGGATTTACCGGTCGACTGAAGGGTATCGGCAATTGCGTCAAAAAAACGACGGCGTGGATACATGTGCTGTTGGGTATCGGTGGTAAAGGGATAGTCGCCGTGCTCGCCAACACTGACTACACCGTCACACTGGAGCTGGTCACTGCCGAGCGTCAGTGCACCGCGAATTGTATCAAAGATGGGAAAGTCATATTGTTTGGCAAGTGCGCGTGCCATGTCTTCGTCCGGGAACTGATCCAGATAGAGACCGCTGAGCTCCATATGGGGACCTGCACCACCGTCCTGCCGCCAGCCGCTGAGGATTTTTCCTAAGATCACATCACAGTGTGAGTTGGTTCTGTAAGCGGTTCCGACGCCAGCCACCCGCAAGGTGCGGTTGCGACGAGCCAGGGCGGATGGACTGCTCGCCGCGATGGCCAATGCACCCATCGACAACGCTGCGACCGCCTGTCGCCGGTTCAGTGAACGGGGATTGTCAGATTTCATGTACCAGCCTTTCATCCAGTAACGTTGTCACTGTTTGTCTGAACGCATCCGTTGCCGCGTCCAGATCTTCCTGTGTATGTGAGGTAGAGAGAGTTCCCCCTGTGCCACTCATCAGGTCCACGCCGTTGAATCGCAGGAGCTGCTGGTATCGTGCGATTAGATTACCTGGCATTCCTTTGAGGCGTTTTGGGTCACGAGTCCAAACGTCCTGTTGTCGGGAGATATCAGTCAGGCGTCGGGGGTCGGTTTCAAAGTAAACATGAAACATCGAGGCTTCCCCGTATACATGTCCGGCAACTCCGAGTGAGTCGAGTGCAGACTGCAGGCTGGCTCGGATCGTTGCTCCCATGTCATTGATGGTTTCAGTGACCCCTCCGGCCTGGATTCGTCTGAGCGTCACGATTCCCGCTGCCGCAGAGAGTGGTGCGGCATTAAACGTGCCGAAGTGAATGACGCGTTGGTTGCGATCGTGTTGTGAATCTCCGGTTTTGTCCATCAGCTTCATGATGTCTGCCCGTCCGGCCACTGCTCCGCCGGGCATGCCACCGGCCAGTACTTTGGCATAGGTTGAGAGATCCGGCAGGAATCCTTCGATACCCTGTATTCCTGCTGCATGAAATCGAAACCCGCTGATGACTTCATCGAGAATAAAGACGGTTCCGGTCCGCTCGGTGATATCGCGAATCGCGGTCAAAAATCCCGGTTCCAGTGGTGCGCGACCCCAGGAAGGGCCGGTGGCCTCAACGATAATCGCTGCCGTCTGCTGTTGGTTTAATACCGCTTCAATTTGATTCAGGTCGCCATCGGACAGGCAGGTTACCTGCCGCTGGTCGTTGGGGGAGGCCCCCTGACAGGTTGGATCCTGAAATGGCATATCAAATCCATGCACGACATCATCATGCCAACCGTGGTAATGCCCTTCCAAACGCAGCAGACGGGAACGCTTGGTGAAAGCCCGGGCCAGCCTGATTGCCAGCAGCGTGGATTCGGTACCGGAATTAGTGAATCGTACCCGCTCGGCTGAAGGTACCATTTGCTGAACCAGCTCAGCCCATTGCAGGTGCTGTGGATGGTCGTTGCCGTAATGCGTGCCCCGTGCTGCGGCGGCCTGAATGGCTGTCACCACTTCTTCGTCCGCATGTCCCAGAATCAGAGCGGCATTGCCCATCAGGAAATCGATATACTCGTTACCGTCCACATCCCATTTTCGGCATCCACGGCCGTGACTGGTATAAATGGGAGCGGGCAGCAGGTACCTCAGGTCGTGGCCGACAAGACCCCCGAGTACTTCCCCGGCCTGCTTGAATAAACGAATGGATTGTTCCAGGTTAGGTCCGTTTTCCGGCATGGTAGGTTACTCGCTACGTGCAGCATGTGGGTCGGGTAATTCAAGCAGGGAAAGTGTATCACGGTAGATCATCGATTCGATTTCATCGTAATCAAGTCGGGGTAAATTGGTTCCTGCCACCATTTCATTCATGTTCCGCAGATGATCGACCGTCGCCTGAATCGTCGTAAACGGGTAGTCCGTACCAAACAGCAGCTTATCCCAGATTCCGTATTCCTGTACCAGAACCAGCGTGTTATAGAACTGAAACGGGCGGTAGTGAATTGCACTGATATCCGTATAGAGATTGCGGTGTTTACGAACGGTAACAATGCAATCCCCGCTATAGGGATGACCTACATGTGCGAGGATGATTTTGACTTCCGGGAATTTGCTGGCCACGGGATCCAGGTTGCGTGGCAACGTACATTCCAACGGAGCCTGGCTTACAAAGTTTGTTCCGGTATGCAGTAGAACCGGGAGGTTATGTTTTGTGGCGTATTCCCACAGTGGGTCGACGATGGGATCCTGAGGAAAAAAGCCGGCATACATGGGCAACAGTTTAATGCCACACATGCCAAGTTGTTGATGACCCGATTCCATTTCCGCCTGCCAGTCAGGCTGAGTTGGATCTACCGATAGAAAACCAAGTGAATTATCCGGGTGCTGTTGCACGAATTGAGCAACGTAACTGTCATCGACCCAGAGTCCGCTGCGGCGGGCCTTGCCCCCGAAAACGATTCGCACAAATTCTTCGTCTTCCGGTACTCCGCTCAGGTATCCCTCCTGAGTACTTGTTAAGTCCAGACGGTGATCTGCCCGCGCTCGCTCACCTGCCTGATCGCGAAAATCCTGTGTGAAATCTTCTGGAAAACGCCATACGTGGCTATGGATATCGATGATACGTGGCATGTTTCTATTTGTTCCCCGTTGATGGTCTGTCGCTTTTTAATGGTATCTGGATCACCAGTCCCGCAACGCGACGTCCGGCATTTTCTCTTGCAAGCGCGTTAAGATGACAACGCTGGCACGATGCAAACAGGGTCACAGCCCGAGCGCTGTAGAAAACATCGTTCCGGACTTCTTCAAAACGTGAGTTGTTGGCAGCCAGCGCCTTGACCGCCCTCGTTTCAAATCCTTCTTTTGGCTTGTGTTCCAGATTCATCGCTGGCGTATTCACAGCGATCCAACGGCTTTTTGTTCCATGTTTGCGGTCCACCGAATAGAACACGTCCTCCAGGACACGCGACGGGACGGGTAGCCGTTTGTTGTCACTAAAATAATTCCGGTGGATGCTCTGCAGCGACGATAAATAAGCAGTCTCCAGCAGTTCCACCCGTCCTCGTGCTTCGGTGACAGTAATCGCAGTCGGCTTTTCAGGTTCTTCTGATTTGGGTTCACCGGCAACGAGCGTATTTACAAAAAACGGTATCCAGATTGTGCAGATCAGGGTGGCTGTCGTGTACATGGCTGGGAACTCTCCAGAATGGGACGTGCGACTACTTTGCTGTATTATAGCCCAAAGTGAGAATAGTTTTTGAACCGGTGGGTAATTAGCCTGCTGCGCGGCAGGTCGTGGTTGGTTATAATGAGACAATGGTTAAGAACACGATGCACTGGTTAAGTCTCCTGTTGCTATGTCTGACAACACCCTGGGTGGCTGCTGACTTTCCCGCTCCGAGGCTTGATCGGCTCTTTCCGCCCGGCGGCATGCCCGGGTCGAGTTTTGAAATCGAGGTGACGGGTTCCGAGCTGGAGAACCTTACGGAACTCTATTCTCCGCATCCCGGGATTACGTTTACCAGAGACGCTCAGGGACAGTTTACCGCACACCTTGCCCGGGATGTTCCTCCGGGCCGATACACCGTACAGTGCCTGGGTCCGAAAGGTCTCAGTTCTTCTCGTTTGCTGCTTGTCAATGAATTACCGGTCCTGAATGAGCAGGACGTACAGGAGTCCAAAGCCGAAATTACGGAGGTCAAGTTTCCGGTTGCCGTCCAGGGAGTCATTGGAGCTAAGGGAGACATTGATATATACCGATTTGAGGCGGAAGCGGGACAGGTTGTGATTTTGGAGTGTTGGGCGGAACGTCTGGACTCGTCACTTCGTGCTGTACTGCAGGTGGTAGATGATCATGGGAAACGACTGGCGTCCAACAGCGGGTTCTTTGGCACCGATGCATTCCTTCCTGTTCAGATACCCGAGACGGGGAATTACGAAGTCCATATTTCCGATCTTGTATTCGCAGGAGCAGAGACCGCATTTTATCGACTGGAGATTCATGACCGTCCGCGGGTCCTGTTTACCCTGCCCGCTGCGGTCCATGAAAATCAAAGCAACTCCCTTCAGCTCATCGGTTACAACCTCGGTAGCAAAACACAGTCAACCCTAATGCAGTCAATCAATATGGACGTCGAACCGGATCAGTTCATTCGGAAGGCCACGTCCCTGCCTGTCCACGCTCAGGCCAATGCGATTGGCGTATCTTTCAGCAACATACTGGCGCCCAATGCGATTATGCCGTATGCCGTTGGAGTTACAGATTTACCGGTCGTCAGCGAAATTAGGGACAAGGCGACGGACGCAGGAAATGACACGGTTCATGGTGCAGGAGTCCTCCCGATTCCCGTTGATGTTACGGGACAGTTGAGTCGGCCGAACGATCGTGACTGGTATCAAATCCGACTTCGAAAGGGCGAGGTCATCCATGTCGAGACCTTGGGTGAACGGATTGGGAGTCCGGTTGATTTGTCGGTTCATTTGTTTGATGCTTCCGGAGAGAAACAATTAGCCACATATCACAATTCAGTGATCGATGTTGGGCAGAAACGATTTCCCGCCTCGCATGCGGATGCGGTGGGTCAATTTACCGCAACTCGGGATGGCCTCTATCATCTCGTCGTTCTGGATCGTACGAGCAGTTCGAAGGAGAACCCCCGGCGGATCTACCGTCTGATTCTACGGCGTGAGAATCCACGTGTGCATGTGGTTGCGATCAACAAGAGTCGGGAGACACCAGCCGGATTTACTCTGCGTCCGGGCGGTAACACCATGCTGCACCTGCTGGCGTTTCCAACAGGCGGATTTCACGCATCCGTGAAAATATCCGCAGTGAAACTGCCACCCGGAGTAACCTGTGAACCCAGTTGGATGGGCCCCGGCGTGAATCAGGTCCCATTGGTTTTCCAGATTGCGGAGAATGCGGAACTGTTTTTGGGGCAACTGCAGTTCGAAGCGAGTTACCAGCGTGGGGGAGAGACCATCACCGTACCGGTTACTACCGGAACGATGAGCCGTAGCGGAACGCCCAATGGGTTAGGTCGACTGGAAACCGAGTTGACTGCCGCGGTGATCGGTCACAGCCCTCTGGCTGCAACCGCTCACGTTGATCGTTTGCGTTATCAACAGGGGAGCATTATTGATCTGCAGGTAACGGTTGATCGCGATGCGGATCAAATCGCAGATAGCA
Source organism: Planctomycetota bacterium (assembly GCA_036150515.1). Lineage (GTDB taxonomy): Bacteria > Planctomycetota > Planctomycetia > Pirellulales > Pirellulaceae > UBA721. The sequence continues at coordinate 10,516 of JAYZPA010000045.1, read as the reverse complement.
TGCTCATCAGTGGTGAGGGGTTGCCCGCTGGAATTCAGGATCGTGTGCAAACGGTCGCCGCGGATCAGAAGTCCGGAACCGTGAGTTTCTACATTCCACCTTTTCTGGAGCCAGGTCGATATTCGATTGCAGCTCGTGTGCGAACGAAAATGAATTATCCAGCCAATGCAAAAGAAGGTAGTTCGCCGCCACAGGATGTCGAATTGACAACGAATGCAGTGTCTTTTGAAGTCTATCCGGCCCCTTTTGTTGTCGAGGTGGACCTGGATGCGCCGCGAACCATTTCTCGTGGAGAAATCGTACAGCTGAAATATTCCGCTCGCCGTCAAAATGGGTTTATTGGTAAGATACATACGGAGTTGGCAGCTCCTGGTGGCGTGCAGGGGATCCGAGGCCGCGGGGTGACGTTTGTGGGACAGACGGATGCCGGTGTCATCCAGATCATTGCCAACGACGATGCGCCCCTGGGTCAACAGGCAGGCCTGCGGTTGGAAGGATTGGGAACGGTCGAGGATGAGGGTGTGCATTTGGGAAGTATATTTTTGAATCTGGAAATTGTTGAGTAAAAGACAGTGAAAGATCAACGATTAACAACACGACTTGCGATGACAGGGATCGTAGTACTGTCCATGGTGGGAACCCGGATATCGGCTGACCAACCGATAAGTTTTACGAATGATGTGATGCCGATTCTGAGTAAATATTCGTGTGATGCGGGTGGGTGTCATGGTAAGGCAACGGGCCAAAATGGATTTAGATTATCCCTGTTTGGGGGTGATGCTGAATTTAGCCACCGGTCCATCGTTCTGGAGGCCAAAGGTCGTCGTGTCTTCCCCGCTTCACCGGAAAATAGTTTATTGCTAAGAAAAGCGACGGCCGTGATCGCCCATGGAGGCGGCCGCCGGTTGACGGAAGATTCGGTTGATTATGAAGTTCTTTCCCGGTGGATGCGGGAAGGTCTGACCGGCCCTCATTCGGGTGAGCGGGTTTTGGAACGAATTGAGATGTCACCCCCACAACTCGTGTTGCAGCCCCATGCACGACAGCAAATCAGCGTCGCCGCATTTTATTCTGATGGTTTCCGACGTGATGTGACGAGTTGGGCTTTATATTCTGTAAATACAGACGGGATTGTCGAGGTTTCCACAGAAGGGATGATTCAGGTTGGCAATCAGGGGGGCCTCGCGGCGGTCACGGTCAAATTCGGTGAGTTGGCTGGAACGGTTCAGCTGATTATCCCTTATTCTCAAACGCCCGACCAACAAGAAGAGCTGAGCAATACCCTGTTGCGGTTGCAGCAGCAATCCACCATGAGCAAGGTGGATGTTGCCCTGATGGAACAATGGAAGCGTTTACAAATTCAACCTGCGGATATTTGTGATGACGCGACGTTTATTCGACGGGTGTCCGTGGATATTTGCGGGACGTTACCAACCGCATCGGAAGTCAAGGCATTTGTGGCAGATGCGACGCCCGACAAACGTCGGCTTCTTGTGGATCGGTTACTGGAACGTCCTGAATATGCCAGTTATTTTGGCTTAAAATGGGCGGACATCCTGCAAAATCGAGGCAAGGGATATTCCACATCGCAGCAGCGACCCGGGACCGTGCTGTTTGCGAACTGGATTCGTGATTCATTACTGGAGAACAAACCCTACGATGAATTCGTTACTGAGATTCTGACGGCCACCGGTTCCCAGCGTCTTAACCCACCCACGGTGTGGTATCGCAGCGTCCGGACGATTCCGAATTATGTGGAATCGGTCGCTCAGGCATTCCTGGGACTACGCATTCAGTGTGCCCAGTGCCATCACCATCCCGCTGACCGTTGGAGTCAGGCGGACTATTTTGGGTTGGCTGCGAATTTTTCCAGAGTGGGCCGCAAAGGGGGGTTTGCCGATGCCGAAGTTCCGACAGGAGAAACGATTTACGTGCTGGATGAGGGAGTGATTCGACATCCACAGACACAGCAGGTACTGAAGCCCAAACCGTTAGGCGACCCAGCGTTTGAAATATCCGTGTTTGATGATCCCCGTGTTTCCCTCGCCCGGTGGATGACAGCACCGGAAAATCCGTTTTTTGCGGATGCCATGGTCAACCGGATGTGGGCTCACTTTTTCAGTCGGGGAATTATCCACCCGGTGGATGACAGGCGGGAAACAAATCCGCCGGTCAATCCGGAGTTGCTGGACGCGCTGTCGGAGGAATTTGTAGATAGTGGATTTGATCTGAAACACCTGATCCGCGTGATTTGCAACTGCTGTGCCTATCAATTGGATTCCGTTGCGAACGCGGGCAATCAACACGACAAGAAGACGTTTTCCAGATTCTACCCCCGGAGGATGACAGCGGAAGTACTGCTGGATGCCATTTCGCAAACGTTACAGGTCCCCACGCGGTTTCCCGGCGGGCCGGGTGAGTTTCCTTTGGGAACGCGGGCAATCGAGTTGCCGGATGAAAATGTTGCGGTTGGTTTTCTGGATGTATTTGGGCGTCCGGCTCGTTTCAAGGCGTGTGAATGTGAACGGATCGATGCACCGACGTTGTCTCAGGGTCTGGAAATAGTAAACTCAAAACAAATTCAGGAAAAACTGATGGCCCCCGACGGATTCGTGCAACAACTGGTCAGCAATCAGCAGTCGGCAGAAATGAACAGCAGGCTCGTGTTCTGGACGTTGTTGGGACGGGCTCCGAGTGATGAAGAGTTGGCGGTGGCCGTGTCTCATTTAGCGAATCGGGGTGATGCAGAACAAACGTTGGATGAAAAACGAACCGTTTATCAGAACCTGATCTGGGCTCTTTTGGCGACAAATGAGTTTATGTTCGTAAGGTAAAATAATGTCATGTTAAGAATTTATGATCATGCGATTGGTTCCGAACGGTCTTTGTCCCGCCGAAATTTTCTGGAGGTGGGAGGAGGATTAATCGGAGTCTCACTGCCGGCGCTGCTGCGCGCAGACGAGGACCCAACGACGCCTTCCCGGCGGGGTAAATCGCTCATCGTATTCTGGACTCACGGTGGCATGAGCCAACAGGATACATATGACATGAAGCCGGATGCTCCCAGCGAATTTCGCGGGATGTACATGCCTGTTCAAACGGCGGTTGCGGGGATTACGGTTTCAGAACGATTTCCGCGTCAGGCGGCCGTGATGAACCATTTGAGTCAGGTTCGTAGCGTTTGGCATGAAAACGGGATCCATGCCCCATCGGCACACTGGATGCAAACCGGATATTTTGGCCCTACACTGGCTCGTAATGCGGCACAGCACCCCTCGTTTGGCAGCGTTGTATCGCGTGCGCTCGGTCCCCGAGTACCCCTGATGCCTGCTTATGTCACCGTTCCGAAATCGGAAGCCTTTGGTTATCAGGGTGCCGTTTATCTTGGAAAACGATATAACCCGTTCGAAGTGGGGGGGGATCCGAATGCGAAAGACTTTAAGGTCCCGAACCTCATGCTGCCTGATGGACTGACCCTGAAGAATGTTAATTCACGGCGGCAGTTACTTGGTGCGTTTGACCGCATTCGACGTGATGCCCAGAAAAACGATGTGATGGAGGGCCTCGACACGTTTAAAAGTCAGGCATTAGAAATGGTCACTGGCGACCATGTGCGTCAGGCATTTGATCTGACTCAGGAAGATGATAAGCTGCGCGATCGTTACGGTCGTCACCAATATGGGCAAAGCGCACTGCTGGCGCGGCGACTGGTGCAGGCAGGTACGCGCGTCGTCACCATCAATACAGGATACTGGGATCACCACAACGATATTGAACCGGGATTGGAAGAGCATTTGCCGCCTCTGGATCAGGCAATGGCAACGCTCGTTGAGGATCTGAATGAACGGGGCATGCTGGATGATGTCATCATTTACTGTGCCGGTGAATTTGGCCGAACCCCATTGATGAATGGGCATGCCGGGCGGGATCATTGGAGCAAATGTTTTACCGTTATGCTCGCCGGAGGTGGAATTCAGGGCGGCCGAGTTGTGGGTGCCAGTGAAAAATGGGGAGGGGGTGTTAAAGAACGTCCGGCTACACCGCTGGATGTCATGGCGACCATCTACCAGCAATTGGGGATATCTTTGGACACCCATTACAATGACGCGACGGGGCGCCCCGTTTCCATTGTGGGTGCAGGACAGCCGATTCGTGAACTACTGTAACCCGTCCTTGCAGGCATTGACCGTGGGTCACTAGATTGATATCTGAAAAGGAACACGGTGGCAAAACAAACATTACTAGACCAATTTGAAGACAGGCTTGGAAAATACAAGTCCGTAAAATCCCTCTTGCGGATATTTGAGAAAACGATCCAGATCAGTCCGGATATCCTTCGGGAAACGTCGGCAATCAATGCGCTGGTTGCATGCGAAGTGGTGGCCCGATTAAAAGGGAACCGGGATACAGCCGTTCCCACTTCCGAAAAGATCGATCAGTGGATCGGGAAGCATGATCTGGTTGTTTCCCCTCAATTGGTGGGCGCGGCCATTCAGGCGCTGAACGTTGTGATGCACGCCGAAAGTATTGTAAGGTCGGTGATCGAAGCGGATCCGGAATTGGTCGCCGTGTGCAAGTCCATTGCAAAACGCTTGGTGGCCGGAAGTCCCATGCCACTGTTTCCGGGGGTCACGGAGAGCGATGAGGATAGCAAACAAACGTTTCATGACGATGTTGCCCGTTTTCATTATGAATTTATCTCCGAGAGCGAACAGCCACTGCAGTCCATTGTCGGAATTCTGAGTGGGATGGGGTTTTCGGTCGGGGAGTTGGATAAAACGAACGACGGACCGTGGACGGTTTCCCTCAGCGAACTCGTCCACCACGACCGCCTTTCTTACGCTGCTCGGCGCGACCAGCTTGCAGCGCTGGCAGGACAGTTTGATGACACGCAATTCAAGGGGTTTCAGTGTGAGGAAGTTGATGTGGTTACCGAACGTGCCGTGGACCGACTGAGGCAGGCAGCCGTTGGCGATCGGACCGAACTGCATGCAATCGAGCATGAACTCTTTATGCCCCGTGTCATTAGCCATGCCCCCGGTTTTGGAGCCGGCATCGTCGGAGGATTGTTTTGTAGCGGAGCGGCGATGTTTGGAACGGTGTTTGCGGTCGCGGCAGGTGAAGATGCTTTGGCCGTAAGTATCGGGATGGCCATGATGGTTCTGGGCGGAGGCCTGACGATACTGATATTTGGTATGGCCGTGAAAGGGCTGTTGGGTATGCTGAAGACCCTTAGGGAGGGCCCGTTTGTTATGGGCACGGTTTCCAAACGGACCTCGCATGCGATTCATGTGGTTTACCTGGTAGAGGATGAACCTCATAGTGTTACGATCCGTAACCAACAGGATCTGCCATTTCATTTAGGTCGACATGTCCTTGTCGCCATGACCGGTCGCAGCGCGAAGCCAGCGTTGGTCGTGGATTTCTTTAGCAAACAGATGCACTTGCCAAATCCGTAGCGATGACGACAGGGCGTGTTGACGTGCTACAATGGCCGGTAAGTTCAACTACATTTGTAATTGGTTTTAAAACCGAAATATCACGAAACTGGCGATCGATGCGTTTAAACACAATATTCCAATTTGCTGTGGCAGCCGTTGTTGCATGGTTCCCACTGGTCTGTACAGGGTCAGATCGTCCCAACGTCATTTTGATCTTAGCTGATGATCTGGGGATGGAGAGTGTGGAAGACTACGGAGGTGTGGAATATAAGACACCGCGAATGTCACAGCTTGCCCGGGAGGGTCTGCGGTTTACGCATGCCTATGCTCAACCCCTGTGCACGAACACCCGGGTACAACTGATGACCGGAATCTATAATCATCGCAACTGGATTGCCTTTGGAATTCTGGATCCTCAGGCCGTTACCTTTGGGCACGCGATGCAGGCAGCAGGTTACGAGACATGTATCGTGGGAAAGTGGCAGTTACAGAGTTACGACCCCCCTGATTTTCCGGGAGCGGAAAAGCGGCGTAGTTTAGGGATGCAGGTCAACCAGGCCGGGTTCGATGAGTATTGCCTGTGGCATACCGGCCACACCGAAGTCAAGGGATCACGCTATGCCGACCCGGTGATTAACCAGAATGGAAAGATGTTGGAAGATACGGATGGAAAGTACGGACCTGATATCTGGACAGATTATCTATGCCAATACGTAACGCGTGAGCACGACAAACCGTTCTTTGTCTATTATCCCATGGCGTTGCCGCATAATCCATTTTCTCCCACGCCCGCTTCCAAAGCATGGCAGGATCCTGAGCGGCGATTTGAGGACGATCCCGTGCATTTCGGAGATATGGTTCAATACACGGACAGACTGTTAGGACGTATAGTCGATGCCGTGGATCATGCCGGAATTGGAAAGGAAACGCTGATTCTTTTCTTTAGTGATAACGGGACGAATCAAAAGGTTGTTGTGGAAACGAAAAAGGGGCCTGTCCAGGGCGGGAAAGGACTGACAATCGATGATGCCGTGCACGTTCCCTTCTACGCACGCTGGACCGGGAAGATCGCCCCGGGGGTCAATGAGAATCTGATTGATTCGACGGACTTCTTTCCCACTATTCTGGAGGCGGCAGGACAGACCGTGCCACCTCAATCAAAATTAGATGGAATCAGTTTCTTTCCACAGTTGCTTGGGCAACCCGGAAAAACGAGGGACTGGGTGTTTTTTCACTACGATCCTCGCCCCGGATGGGATAAACACAAATTTCAGCTGTCCAGATTTATCCAGACAAAGAAATACAAGCTCTATGCCAATGGCCAGTTGTTTGATTTGGAGCATGACCGACTGGAGCAGGAGGCAATTTATACAGAACGTGATACTCGTACGACGGCGCAGGTTCGACGGAAACTTCAGGCCGTGTTGAAACAAAAAGAGGCCGAATGGGTGAAAGCTCGTAACTGACCGCTCCAAGGCAAAATAAGTCCGATGTTGATTTCTGATGATAAGAAGGCGTAAAGATGAAAAAACGATTAGGGTTTCCGGGCCTGCGGTTCATGGCCTGTTTCATAACCGTCTGGTGCGGTACAGTCAATGCGGCAAACCATGCTGACGCCCGTCGCCCGAACATTCTATTTGCGTTTGCCGATGACTGGGGAAAATATGCCAGTGCGTACGCAGGCATTGATGGCGCTCAGTCCATCAATGCGGCATTCCAGACACCGAATATAGACGCGGTCGCGGATCGGGGCACCCTGTTTAAACATGCCTTTGTTACCGCACCGTCCTGTACGCCCTGCCGCAGTTCATTGCTCTCCGGGCAGTACTTCTACCGCACCGGACTGGGCGCGATCCTGCAGGGAGCGATCTGGGACGGGAAAATTCCCACCTATCCTCTGCTGCTGCAGAAGGAGGGTTACCATATCGGACAAACGTATAAGGTCTGGACGCCGGGCAAGCCGAAAGATGCTCCCTACGGTGCCGCAGCGGAAGAATATGAGTCCGCTGGAAGCAAATTCAATGGGTTTTCGCAAATGACCAAGCGTTATCTTGATTCCGGAAAATCTCTGGAAGATGCGAAATTGCTGTTGCTTCGCGAAGTGCGACAAAATTTTAAGTCGTTTTTGGATGCGTGTCCGGAGAATAAACCGTTTTGTTACTGGTTTGGCCCCACGAATGTGCATCGTAAATGGATTAAGGGAAGTGGTAAAGATTACTGGGGGATTGATCCGGATAGCCTCAAGGGTCGGCTTCCCTCGTTTTTGCCGGATGTGCCTGAGGTGCGGCAGGATTTTGCAGATTATCTGGGTGAAGTCGCTGCCTTTGATCTTGGATTCGGAGCCATCATGAAAACCCTTCAGGATTCCGGTCAAATGGAGAACACCCTGATCGTGATTAGTGGTGACCATGGTGCTCCTGGTTTCCCTCGCGGCAAATGTAATCTTTATGATTTTGGAGTGCAGGTGCCATTAATTATTTCGATGGCGGGACAAAAGAAATCCCGCATTGTGGATGACTTTGTAAATCTTATGGACCTTGCCCCCACCTTCCTCGAAATTGGAGGGGTTCAGGTGCCTCAGGTAATGACAGGGCGAAGCTTGATGCCCGTACTGAACTCGAAAAAAACGGGACTGGTGGATAAGTCGCGAACCTGGGTGGTTACGGGTCGCGAACGTCATGTGGCAACCGTGCGCGAGGGGAATCTACCCTATCCTCAGCGGGCGCTGCGGACCCCGGAATATCTCTATATTATTAATTTCAAACCGCAACGCTGGCCGATGGGGTCCCCGTTGAATATTACAGAATCCGGAGCACCGGAATATTCAAAACTGGAAAACAACACCTTCATCACTTTCGGTGATTTGGATGCGAGTCCTACCAAAGCCTGGATCGTCCAGCACCGAAATGATGCACAATGGAAGTCCTATTATGATTATGCGTTCGGCAAACGCCCGGCAGAAGAACTCTATGTGATTGCGGATGATCCGGATCAGGTGAATAACGTTGCCGCGGATCAGAAGTATGCCGGCACGAAAGCCAAACTGCGTGCACGGTTGCTGCAGGAACTGACAGCCACGAAAGACCCCCGTGTTATGGGCGATGGATCCACCTTTGATAAGCATCCCTACTCGTCGCTCCCTTATCAGGGATATTAATGCCTGCTAGATTTAGATGTAGGGCAATGAAAAAATGCAATCTCGATGAGGTTGTAGTTCAATCAGGAAACTGAATATAGGAAAGATGCTATGAAACGTGTTTTGATGACCGTGGCACTATGGGGAGCCATTATCCCGACCGTACTGTCCGCCGATAAACCAAATATCCTCTGGATTACGAGTGAAGATCATGGACCGGAGATGGGTTGTTACGGCGATGAACTTGCCGTAACGCCGAATGTCGACCAACTGGCTGCAAAAGGAATGTTGTTCAAGCTGGCCTGGTCCTGTGCGCCTGTATGTGCCCCGGCACGGACGACCATTATTACAGGAATGTACCCGCCTTCGATCGGGGGACAGCATATGCGTAGTATGGTTGCACTACCGGAGCATGTGGAGTTTTACCCCACCTACCTGCAGCGGGCGGGTTACTATACCACCAATAACTCCAAACAGGACTATAACGTATTGAAAAAAGATCAGGGTTGGGATGACTCATCCCGAATGGCCCATTACAAAAACCGTAGCGGAGACCAGCCGTTTTTTGCCATATTTAATTCGACCGTCAGCCATGAAAGTAAAATTCGTGCCCGACCGCACACCGCTATTATGAATCCGGCAAAGGTCCGTATTCCTGAATACCATCCGGACAATAAGGAATCGCGTCAGGATTGGGCTCAATACTATGATATTGTCTCGCAGGCGGATGCCATTGCCGGTAAACACCTTGCTGCTTTGGACGCGGCGGGGCTTTCCGGGGATACCATCGTGTTTTATTACGGTGATCACGGCAGTGGCATGGCACGTGGAAAACGCTGGCCCTATAACTCCGGCCTTTCCGTACCCATGGTGGTCTACTTTCCGAAAAAATGGAAGCATCTTGCTCCCAAAGAGTACTCGGTCGGCGGCAAAAGTAATCGCATGGTGAATTTTGTTGACCTCGCTCCAACCGTACTCAGCATTGCAGGAATGAAGCCGCCGGCACATATGCAGGGTCATGCGTTTGCGGGGAAATTCCAGCAGGCTCCGCCTAAATATATGTTCGGATTCAGAGATCGCATGGATGAGCGATACGATTTCATACGTACCGTTACCGATGGTCGGTATCAATACATCCGTAATTACAACCCTCATTTTATCTATGGCCAGCATGTCGCCTATAATTTTGTGACGCCCTCAACCGCGGCGTGGAAACGTGATTATGATGCAGGCAAACTCAACGCCGCCCAGTCTGCCTATTGGAATCTCAAGCCGACGGAAGAACTTTATGACCTGCAGGCAGATCCGGATGAAGTCAACAATCTGGCCGACTCGAAATCGCACCAGAAAATTCTTGCCCAACTGCGCGGTGCCCTGGCTCAGTGGTGTATGGAGATTCGTGATGTGGGGTTCCTGCCCGAAGGTGAAATCCATAGCCGTAGTCAGGGCATGTCTCCGTATGAAATGGGACATGATAACAAGCTTTATCCGTTCCAGCGGATCTTCGATGCAGCCAATAAAGCGACATTTCATGATATGGAAAGTCTCGATTTGATGGTTAAATATCTCGATGATGAAGATAGCGCCGTTCGTTATTGGGGAGCGGTTGGACTGCTAAATCGAGGCTCAGCAGCCTGCAAAGCTAAAGCGGATGTCCTGCACCGTAGTTTGAAAGACGATTCCCCTTATGTCCAAATCGTAGCTGCTTATGCGTTGGCAAAATATGGTGCCGGCAATGATGTAAGAATTGCGACGGATCACCTGGTTTCCCGGGCACCCTGGATAGCGGATCGCCCGGTTTTTGTTTCCATGGCAGCACTTAATGCGATCGATAAGCTCGACAAAAAAGCGTTTCATGCATTGGATGCGATTAAAGCGATGCCTGCCAAAGGGGGGCAGTCCCCCAACGGCCGTTACAACGGTTATGTTTCCGGATTGT
>JAYZPA010000044.1:0-29807 GCA_036150515.1 Planctomycetota bacterium | reverse complement strand
GGTTTAATGAGTTCAATGTATTCGTTATTGCGCAGCTATGCAATTAAATTTCCGCTTCATATGCTTCTGGCTAAATACGACCCCCCCGCCTAACCAAGCACTTCGTGTTGTGATTTGGTAAGCTGGTCGAAGGTGGGATCGATGAGGTTTCCTTGCCCGGCGGCCCGGTGGTCGTGGTCACAGAACTACGAACACATGAGCAGGGTGTGCTGGGTGAGGGGCGTTCTTCTCTTGTGTGAAAGTTTGATTTTCCGCACAATTCTACGCAATGGTTGTCCGGTTTTAGGAGCCCATGGCAATCTTAGGGGTGATGACCTTGTTGCAACGAGGATGGTTGTGCCGCCGTCGAGTGACGTTCAATACTTTGTAATAAGTGATTATAGAAAGAAAATAGATATGTCCAGTAATGACGAAAGCCGCATCATGATCCTTTATTATATTTTTCATACATTACTTCGACTTTTCGTTTTAGCTATTAGTATTTTCCTCTTATGGTTAACTTCTCAATCTGTAGTTGAGTTAACCGAGGTCAACAACATTTATTTGGCGACACAAGAGGCTTTAATGATCGGATGGTTAATTCCTTTGGGAATAGGAACAGGTATCTATGGCCTTGGAGGTTACCCACTGCTGCGAAAGCTCGGTTTTAAGCGTCTGGGTTGGGAAGGGTCGAACTCAGCTCCAAAATCAAACAAATTCGAATTGTTTTTTATATTCTCTGCTGCAGTAAGTTGTGGTTTAGGTATGGGCTTACACCATTTTCTTCGTGGTCTCCCCGAAAACGGTAATTTATCCGAACTGGAAAATATGCCAACTAGGATTTTAGGCTTATTTTTCTATTTCCTTATACCAATTTGGATGGCATTTCATTGGTTACGCTATGGGAGGGCCTGTAGGGAGGGTAAAACCACACCGTACGTTATGTCCTTCAGAGCAAAGATTTGTGTCGTTGTTATTTTGAGCTGTATGCTGTTGCTACCTTTTGTGTTGCCCATGGTGCTGGACCGACTGTACAATTAATTTGCCTCTATTTTAAACATGTGGCCACATACGCGGCGAACATCCCCCCCGCTTTCCTTGCCCGGCGGCCCGGCGGTGGGGTAGGATCGTGCGGCTGCCACAGACACCCAAAACCGGGATGAAATTTGGGGACAAACTGGGGATAAACGGGGGACGCAACCGCCCGCAACGCCTCGCACGGCCCTGCAGAAGAAATCCCAGTTCGTGATAAATGCTCGGGAAAACACGTGTTTCTCGGACATTGTGGGTATTCTCGAAAACACCCTAGTAGCGGAGGAGGGACTCGAACCCCCGACACCCGGATTATGATTCCGGTGCTCTAACCAGCTGAGCTACTCCGCCAAATCGATATAGACACGTCAATCGTACTATTCATATACCGTTTTTTAAAGGGGGCAACGCCTCCTCACCGTACCGCCACCCCGTCCAGACGATCCATCCAGCGCTGTACCTGAAGCCCGTCTTCATACCGCGCTCCGATCGGGACATCCCGCTCACCACGGACCACCGCCAGAAAACAACGCTGCTCCTCGGCCATCATACCCGCCACACCGTCCGAATCCATCAGAATCTCCAATGCCAAAGGCCATTCCGCCCCCTCAGCCCAAATTTCCAGTGGCCTTGGATTGGGATTGATCCGACCGCTCCAGCCCCGTCCAAATACCTCCATCCGGTCCACCCCCCGCGGAGGCATCCCCTCAGGGGTCATGAAACTTGCTGCAAACCGACCTACCACGCCATCGTCCCATATCAGCTGTGCGTTGGCTAAATCAATCGCCCCATCGGTCTCATGATACTGACAGCTAAACTCCCGCGGCTCCGCCCCGCCCATTAACGCCTGCGCACAGTACAAATCATGAACCATCGCGGCGTAAAGCGGGTTCTCCCCGCGAAAATCCTGCAGGATCGATGCCGGACGATGCCGTACCGCATCCAGATGATAAAGCTCACCCCGTTCCGCAACCTCCTGTCGCAACTGCCGAAATTCACTGTTGAATAATAAAATATGGCCCAACATCAGATTGCTGGAATCTTCCGCCACCAAGTCCCGCAAACTCTCGGCCTCCACCATGTCTTCAGAAATGGGTTTTTCCAGCAATACCTTCTTGCCGGCACCCAATAAATGCCTGACCACGTTCACATGCTCCCGGGTCGTGCACGCCACAATCCAGGCTTCCGCTTCGCTGCCGGCAATCGCCTCGTCCAGATCGAGATACCCCGCCACATCCGGAAGGTGTTCCCTTGCTGCGTCCAGACTTTCCTGGCGGCGGGCCACGATCCCGCTAAGCTCCACCCCGTCAAGTGCGGACAGCGTTCTTGCGTGCAGGTTTCCGAATCGTCCCATGCCGATCACGCCACATTTGATGTTGGGGGCCATGATGTGTTTTTCCAGGTTCCGTGAAGTATTGGGTTGCATTTTACCTGATCTGAGGGTTCTTCGGGGGGTGCCACAGCAGTTTGGTTTTGTTATCATTCACACACCATGAAGGCACTCGTAAAACGAAACGCAACTCCCGGCCTTTGGCTTGAAGATGTCCCGGAACCTGAAATCGGCATCAACGATGTCCTCATTCAGGTGGACCGCACAGGGATTTGTGGTACGGACCTGCATATCTACAACTGGGACGACTGGGCCCAGAAAACCATTCCCGTCCCCATGGTTGTCGGCCATGAGTTCGTCGGCGAGATTGTCGAAGTGGGTTCCAATGTTGCGGACTTCCGGGCAGGCGATCTCGTTTCAGGCGAAGGCCATGTCGTCTGCGGGCGCTGTCGTAACTGTTTTGCAGGGCGAAGGCATCTGTGTGCCGATACGAAAGGAATCGGGGTCAACCGACCCGGTGCATTCGCTGAATATATTTCACTGCCGATGACCAACGTCTGGAAACATGATCGTGAAATTGACCGTGATATGGCCGCGTTGTTCGATCCCTTTGGTAATGCCGTCCATACCGCGTTGAGCTTTCCGGTACTGGGCGAGGATGTCCTGATCACCGGAGCCGGTCCGATCGGTATGATGGCGGTCGCCATCTGCCAGTACGCCGGGGCACGCAGTGTGGTGATTACCGACGTGAACCCGTATCGTCTGGAATTGGCGAAAACCATGGGCGCTACCCGATGCGTTAACGTGCTTGAAGAGGAACTGGAAGACGTGCAGACCGAACTCGATATTCGCGAAGGATTCGATGTCGGGCTGGAAATGTCGGGAAATGCGGACGCTTTTCGAAGCCTGCTGGATCACATGTGCCACGGCGGAAAGGTGGCCATGCTGGGGATCCCCTCGGAAGAAATCGCGATCGATTGGAATACCGTCGTGTTTAACATGCTGACCATCAAAGGGATCTACGGTCGGGAAATGTATGAAACCTGGTACAAGATGACCGTCATGCTTGAAGGCGGACTGGATATTTCCGCGGTGCTTACGCATCGCTATGGCTGCGACGAATTCGAACAGGGGTTCAGCGTGATGAACAGCGGACAAAGCGGAAAGGTGATCCTCGACTGGAAATAGGCCGCCCATACCCCGGCCAAAATTGATAATGACTACCCCAACCCTCGGAATACAGTGGAACCATGGACGATCAAATACGAAGCGATATTACGACCACGCTGAACGGCATCCGGGATGCCGGCACCTACAAGGCTGAGCGAATTATCAGCACTCCCCAGGGTGCTTCGATCCAGGTCGCCGATCAACCACCGGTTCTGAATATGTGTGCCAATAACTACCTTGGTCTGGCACAGCATCCGGATATCATTCAAGCCGCTCATGACGCACTGGACCAATGGGGATACGGACTTTCCAGTGTGCGGTTTATTTGCGGCACCCAGTCGATTCACATGCAGCTGGAATCAAAAATCACCGAGTTTCTGGGTTCCGAGGACACGATTCTCTATACCTCATGTTTTGACGCAAACGGGGGTCTGTTTGAAACGCTGCTCGGTCCGGAAGATGCCGTGATCAGCGATCAATTGAATCACGCCAGTATCATTGACGGGGTCCGGCTATGCAAAGCATCGCGTTATCGCTATGCCAACAGTGACATGGCCGATCTGGAAACACAGCTCAAGGCCGCCGTGGACGCGCGTTATCGGTTGATTGCAACGGACGGCACGTTTTCCATGGACGGGTATATTGCCAATCTTCCTGCGATCTGTGAACTGGCCGACAAATACAACGCCCTGGTCATGGTCGACGACTCGCATAGCGTCGGATTTATGGGGCCCCGTGGTCGGGGTACACACGAATATCATGACGTGATGGATCGGATCGACATCATTACCGGAACGCTGGGTAAAGCACTGGGAGGTGCCAGTGGCGGGTACACCAGTGGAAGGCGCGAGATCATTGAACTGCTTCGCCAACGTTCCCGACCCTACCTGTTCTCCAACTCCGTCGCCCCTCCCATCGTGGGCGCTTCGATCAAAGCAATCGATATGTTAAGTGAATCCACCGATCTGCGTGACAAGCTGGAGTCCAATACCCGGTTTTTTCGTCAGGGAATGACCGTGGCCGGGTTTGATATCCTGGAGGGGGAACATCCGATCGTACCGATCATGCTTGGCGATGCCTCGCTGGCCACGCGGTTTGCAGATGCGATGCTGGAGGAAGGGATCTATGTCATCGGTTTTTCCTATCCGGTGGTGCCCGAAGGCGCTGCGCGGATTCGGACGCAAATTTCCGCTTCCCACTCGCAGGAAGATCTGGAACGGGCGATCGCCGCGTTTTCCCGGGTAAAAGAACGACTGGCGTGACCCACGGTGCGGTGATAAGTGGCATGACGGGTCTCCTGTCTGCTATAAACAGTATGTATCTGCTTCTTCCCTATTTCGCAAGGAACTTCGTCCATGGCTCGTTCAAAACTGAAGGTTGGTTGTCTGACAGCATTGATCGCTATCTGGTCCGCAAACGTATTTGCCCAGGATCAAAAGGAGGAGACGCCAAAACGCGCGTTTATCGATGGCACGGGCCCGGGTTGGGTCACGCTTTTGGAAAAAGATTTTCGGGACGTGAATGGTGTTGAAGATACATGGGAATTTGATGGTGCCTTAATCAAGGGGACGGGGGTTCCGATCGGTGTGATGCGAACGGCCAAGGAATATAAGAACCTGGAAATGGTTTTGGAGTGGCGGCACCTGAAATCCGCCGGCAACTCGGGTGTCTTCGTCTGGGTTGACCCGGCAGCCCTGGAAGGATTGCCCAACGGCAGCCTGCCCCGCAGTGGAATCGAAGTTCAGGCACTCGATCATGGCTATGCCACCCGGTTCAAAGAACGGACCGGTAAGGAAGCGGAGTGGTTTACGACCAACGGCGATATTTTTGCCGTCGGTAAATCGACCATGAAACCCTTTCCACCGCTTTCACCGAATGGAGCCCGTAGTTTCCCCCGCAAAAATCTGAGCAAGGGGCACGGACAATGGAATCATTACTATGTCCGTGCGATTAACGGCGAATTGAGATTGTGGGTCAATGGCGAGGAAGTATCCGGCGGAAAGGAATGTAAACCGGATCATGGATACCTCTGTCTGGAAGCGGAAGGCTCGCCGATTGAATTCCGTAATATTCGTATCCGCGAACTGCCCTAAGGAGCCGGGAAGTCACGCGACACCAGCTCGATGGCCTGAAGGGCCAGTCGGTGGGCATGTTTTTGCTTGATGGGGGTTTGAATCAGTCGGTTGAGTGCCGCGAGAAGGGTTTCGCATGCCTGTTCGCCGGCATGGGATAATTCCGCTTCGACCGCGAGTGTCGTTTTCAGGTAATGTGCACCAAAAATGGGTGAGCGAATGCCGTTATCCAGGATGACATCATGAGCGGTGGACAGGAATGAATCGCGATGGTCCACGCGCCAGTCCTTCAGTTGAATTGTTGGATCGCAAAAACGCTGGTTGCGACCCACAAAACAGGCAATTTGTAAAAGTCCGGCCGGCCACAGGTGAGGCAAGGTGGTGCATTGTTCCCGCACCGCATTGGAAAACGTAATCGCATGGGTAAATGCGAGCCAGCCCACGCTGTCCGATACCTTATTGGAAATGTCCTTTTCATACGTCGTATCGAATTGCAGCATGTTTTGAGCGTTCACCTGCAGCAGCGCATCGAAAACATCGCCCATCGAATGGGTTTCCATAGCGGACTGGGTCCATTGCAGGGCCGAGCGAAGCCCTCCCTTTCGCAGGCCGGACGTATCGAGTTGCGTTTCGCTGGATCCGAAGCGGGTCGGACATTGTTGCAGTGCACCCGCATATTGCTGGAATTCGGGAATCAGATCTTCACGCGTGGCAAAGCAAATATGTCTCACCAGCGGCAGCAGGATGTGCTTAGGTTCAATAGCGATGGGAGCTGACAGCACCTCCCGGGCTTTCTGAACGTAGATCAAGCTGTGGCCAAAACTGTTATAGTGCGCCAGAGCCGCCGTCGTGAACGCGGATTCCAGATCAGAAAACGTCATGCCATCCTGCAGGGCGGTCACGATCATGGATTCGGCTAATGGCCCCTGTTCCTGTTCCACCGCATCCAGAAAACGCGATTCGTCCCACGAAACCACATCGTCATGGTAGGGGAATTCAGGATATCTCAAAGTATCAAATGCCATATGCGAAACGGTCTCAGCCAAACAAACGAGTTGTCGGTCCCAGTGTCCTTCATTTTGATGATAAAGGGATATCCAGTCGGCAAGAGCCGCAAAGGCATGCGTTGTTCCGTATTCGAATTTGTCATAAGACCATTCGACAGCCGTGGCAACGGCGTCCAGCGGATCCAGCCCTCCCATCTTCAGTCGGGTCAGCTCCCGGCAAATGCGTCCAAACTCGTTTTTTCTAAACGCCGTCTGTAATCCGGGCATCACCCGTGCGCGGATTGCATCCGGGGAGGGGAGTGTGAGGTCGACCCAGACGTCCTGACCTTCCGTTTTGGTGGCATAGGCCGTGACATGATCGCCACCTAGAACACATTTACCGTCGGATAGATCAAATTTCCAATTATGCCAATTGCAGGTCAGAATGCAGTCCGAATCCACCGTCCCCTGAGCCAATGGAAAGCCTTCATGAGGGCAGCGGTTATCAATGGCAAAAACCTCGTCGTTGTGTTCGATGATGAGGATTTGTCGGGGGGGGTGTTTGAAAACAACCGGCCCTGTTGCCAAAGCATCCCGGGTCGTTGCTTTAATCCATTGCATATCGAGCCGTTCATCGTGTGTGGGGGGAGAGTGAGAAACCGAATGTCATGATACAATATAGCCTCCTTCAAATCCTGTACAACCGATGAGTGTCATGCACAATTTTCGTCAACGTCTTCTCAATCATGAACCATTGCTGGGTACCATGATTACGCTTTCCACCCCCAGCGTGTCCGAGATTCTGGCGGATGTGGGGTTCGACTGGTTCTTTGTGGATGCGGAACATGGTCCCCTTGAATCAGCTGAGCTGATCGGTATTTTACAGGCGGTTTCGCACCGCATCCCCTGTATTGTGCGTGTGCCTGTTGCGGATGAAGTGTGGATTAAAAAAGTACTGGATCTGGGAGCGGCGGGAATCATCGCGCCGCAGGTCAACTCAGCAGAACACGCGGCCCGGGTCGTTGCCTGGACTCGATACGCACCGGAAGGGATTCGTGGCGTGGGCCTTGCGCGGGCTCATGGATACGGAGGGCAATTTCAGGAGTATGTGGAATCGGCCAATCAAACCATCAGCTGCATCGTGCAGGCGGAGCATATCGATGCGGTGGAATGTATTGAAGAGATGGTTCGGGTCGAAGGGATCGACGCCATTTTACTGGGGCCTTATGATTTGGCGGCCAGTATGGGCAAAATGGGAGCGGTTGACGACACGGAAGTTATGGCGGCGATCGATCATGTACGCGAGGTTTGTCAGGCTGCCCGGATCCCTTTGGGGTATTTTGGTGTGAGTGCCGAAGCGATTCAGCCTTATATTGAGTCGGGTTATACGCTGATTGTCGCCGGGGTGGATGCCCTGTCGCTGCGTAGCGGCGCTCAACAATTCCTCGACGCCTTAAAAACAATAACCCAAAGCGGTGAATGACCTACTTCACACGTGCGGGTAAACCGCCCGGATTTTGCGCACGGATATGCTGCCCCCTCATTTTTGGTACTGCATTGAACAGCGGAGAGCGTTAGAATAGTATCGCAGGGCACAATTTCTTTGGATGGAGTTGGTATGCAGCGTCGTGATCTATTAAAAGCCGGTTTATACGGTTTTGGGGGCCTGAGTTTTTCGGGCCTGCTGCGCGCGCGTGCTCTGGCCAGTGATGTGGCGTCCCGACCGGGGGCGGGTTTGAAAACAGCCCTGAACTCGGACGGTCAACCGACGGCGATCATTCTTGTCTGGTTGCGTGGTGGTTGTAGCCACCTGGACACATGGGACCCGAAGCCGGACGCGCCGGCGGAATTCCGCAGCCCTTATACACCGATTAACACCAATGTCCCCGGTATCATCCTCACCGAGTTATTACCGCAATTATCCAAGTGTGCTGACAAATATTCCCTGCTGCGTTCGGTCGCTCACACCGGTGGGGGGCATCCGGCGGGTTCGTTGCAGGTTTTGGCCGGGGATCCGGCCGCTGCAGACAAGACATTGCCCGTGTTGCCTGATTGGATGTCGATCGCCAATTATCTTCGATACAACCCCAAACGCCAGATACCGAATTACATTACGGTGAATCCCGTGGATCGTTACGATAGTTTTACCATTGCCGGTTCGACCTATCTGGGGCCGTCGTATGAACCGTTTAAGGTTACCGGCGATCCGAGCAAACCTGAATTCAGTGTCCCGAACATTGGCCTGTCCGATCCTGCATTGGCCCGACGTTTTGCCAGCCGTATCCTGCTGAAGCGGGGGTTGGATCAGGTTCGTGCCGAAATCGATCAGACCGGAGCGATGGAGGCTTTTGATGATTTTGATCGGCAGGCATTAACGTTACTAACCAGTGAGTCGGCACGGAACGCTTTTGATCTGAATAAAGAAAAACCCCATGTGCGTGAACGGTATGGGATGAATCAATGGGGGCAGCAGTGTTTGATGGCGCGGCGGCTGGTGGAGGCCGGTGTGGAAATTGTAACCACGGAATTCGACGGTCCGTTATGCGGGCGCGTCAGTAATTGGGACGATCACGCGGTAAACCACCATGTCTTTGAAGCGATTAAATACCGTGCGCCCTATTTTGACCAGGCGGTATCCGCGTTGGTCGAAGATATCTACGCACGGGGGTTAGATAAACGGGTGTTGGTCGTGGTGACAGGAGAGTTTGGGAGGACGCCACGGATCTCGCATGTAGCCAGCAGCGGTGGCGGAGTGGCCAGTGGTGAAAAAGGTACGGTACAGCCCGGGCGTGATCACTGGCCCAGGGCGAATACGATGTTATTTGCAGGCGGCGGGATCGAAACCGGCCGAATCATCGGCAAGACGGATGCCCGTGGTGAGGATCCGGTCGAGCGGCGTGTTTCACCGGGGGATTTTCTGGCAACCCTTTATCATCACCTGGGAATTGATGCCCGGTCCGTTGCGTTGCCGGATTTTGCCGGTCGCCCGGTACCGATCCTGAATTCCGGAACACCGATTCGTGAGTTGCTGAGTTAGCCCCGTCTTCGAACCAGCGGTTTGCCGATACCGCCCTTAATCTTGCCGTCCGGACCTTCTTCCACGGTATGTCCCAGGATGACATTGAAATTCGCCGACTGTTCACCCAGCTTCGAATTTTTGATCGGTTTGTATTCCGCTAAAAACGTTTCCCGCATTTTGGCTGAGGGAACCTGACGGAACAGTCCGTCGCTGTTGTTTGCCGGGTTGCCCTTCTCTAATATCTGGCTGGTGAAGATGCGTTTGCCGTTGACGCTGACACCGATGTGAATATGCGGCGTTCGGCCGGGATACGGTACCGGTTTGATGGTGCGGAAATAATACTCGCCCGTTGAGCTGGTGACAAAGCGGCCATAGCCCTGGAAATTGGCATCGGCTTTGGCTTTGTTGCTACTGCCGCTGTGGATGTAGGCGCCCTGACTATCCACCTGCCAGATTTCAACAAATGCGTTTCGAATGGGTTGCCCCTTGCTGTCGCGGATGATGCCCTGTAAATGAGCGATCGTGCCCACCGCGGGTGTGATCGAGTCGTTGATGATCAACAGGTCGTTGTCCGTATCGAGCGGCAAACGGTCGGGATAGAACGGACCTTCTCCCATCTGGGCCGAGGGCTGCAGTTGCTCGGCAAATAAGCCCGGGGTTGAATAGAATAACGAAACTGCGGCTGCCGACTGAACGAACTCTCTGCGATCCATGAAATACTCCCGTGTTAACATATGAAGGGTTGGTATGTGTTATAAACAGTTTCAAACAGATATTGTATCGGTAATTCAGTGGTATTTTCCAATAAAACGAGGTGGTCATCCTGATGCTTGTCGGTTATGTCAGTAACGAGCGGTACGTCGCGGTCGCAGATGCGCTGTTGGAATTTCGATCGGACCAGGGGGTGATCCAGGCACGGTCTTCTATTTCCGGAGCGGTTTATGCGGACTTTCGACCCGGGGCATATCAGGTCGTTCTGGGCAAGGATGGATACGGCAGCAAGATCGTGAATATCGACCTGGCGGAAGGGAATCCACACCATTTTAGATTGCTTTCCGATAGCCTGCTGGGCTATATGTACCCCAGATCCGTCGTTGCCGGGGAGGCATCGGAGTTTCGCGTCCACAGTGTCGAAGAGTACTCGCTGGAATTATGGCGGTACGGTGCGGAGAAGGAATTTGTACGACGGATCGGCACGTATGATGAACATGGCCCCCGGGCTACCATGCAAATTACGCCCGATGGCGATTACACACAAAACGGCGTTGCCTGGAATCAACAGGGATACAAAAGCAAGATCATGGGGCAGATGGTGGTGGCCCCGGAAAAGTCAGGCTTGTATTATTTGCATGCATCCACCAAATCGGGGGGGTTTTTCAGCTTTCCCTGGATTGTTGCTCCCACGTCACCTACGTGTAAGGTGGCTGTGTTTGCATCGGACATTAACTGGAATGCCTACAACAGTTTTGGAGGGCGCAGCAATTACATCCATGCCGATAAGTTTCCCGCCACACCGACAATCAATTCCCGTTTGGAATTGAAACGTTATGCCGATGAAAGACACCGAACCTACGATACGGATGTGTATCAACCACTGTCACTGGATCGACCGGATCCTTACAACCATATTGCACTGGATGAAGGGCTGCAGGATCCGATCGCTGGTCGCCAGGGTTGCCATATGGCGGCGGCTGAATGGAGGTTGTTGGGCTGGATGGAACAGCACCGACTTTCCTATGACTATTACAGCGAATCGCTGTTCCATTTCGACCGTGTCCCCCTGAACGATTATAAGACACTGATTCTGAGCGTTCATCCGGAATACTGGTCCGCGCATATGTACCGGCGACTGAAGAAATGGGTATTTGAAGAGGGAGGGAAACTAATTTATCTGGGAGGCAACGGACTGAATTGCGAAGTGGAGTTTCTCGATGATCACCGAATTGTCTACCAAAATACGGATTGGTGTCACAGCGGGGATAATTTTGGCCCGGACGGGGAATTGCAGGAAAGCCGCATGGATCGCCGTGTGGAATCCGAAGCCAACCTGCTCGGTGTGGTCTTTACGTTCCCGGGGATCATGACGGCAGCACCTTATCAGGTGATCGATAACGATCACTGGTGTTATGAGATGACGGGCCTGAAAGTGGGCCAGTCGTTCGGTGAAAAGAGCCTGCACCAGCGTGTACCCGGCGGTGCATCGGGTCACGAGACGGATAAGATATCACCCCAATCTCCGGAAAACACGCGATTGTTAGCACGCGGTCTGAATGCGGATGGGGGCGGGGCGGAAATGGTCCATTTTACGGCACCCGGCGGAGGCGAGGTCTTTTCGGTCGGTTCGATTTGTTGGAATGCAAGCTTGTTGGTGGACGATGCCGTCAGTCAGATCACCAAAAATGTAATTCAAAGATTTAGTGAATAAAAATCATCATCATGGCCCCCCCACGGGCCTGTTTATCATAAAGGATCCCTGAGAATGACGAAGATCATCCTGACGATCAGTCTGTTACTTGTTTCCGCCATCACGGCAGTCACGTTGCCAGTCGCCGATCCGCAGGCAAACCCTGCAGAGTTAAATGCCGGTGACTACCCCACACTTCAGGCCGCACTGGATGCATTGCCGGAGACCGGAGGGCGTTTGGTCATCCCTGCGGGAACGTATGAAATCAGTGAACCGTTACGTTTAACCAAAGGTGATATTCGAATCGAAGGGGCGGGGAACGCCACGCATATTGTCAACAAAAATGAAAAGGGTGGAACGGCCCTGCTCATCGCTCATGAAAAAGGGAAGGATATCACGACCGATGAGCGGCTATGGAGGATTCAGATTGCCAATCTGCGTCTGACAGGCAATGAGAAAAGTGGCCACGGCATTCATGCCATCCTGATCAATGAGATCTTCCTGCATAATGTGACCGTGAGTTATCACGGGGGCGATGGTGTCCTGCTGGATTTTTGTTACGAAGATGCCCGGGTTGCGGATTGCCTGATCACGTATAACAAACAGGTTGGACTGAATTTGCCTGGCTGTCACGATATCGTTGTGGCAGCGAATCAGTTTGAAGAGAATAACGATGCTCTGAAGGTCAGTGATGGCTACAACCTTTGCATGACAGGCAATAACCTGGACGATCATCTGCGGCATGGCGTGATTATTGAAAACACGTATGGCTCGGTCGTTAGCGGAAACATGATCGAGGAATGTCAGGGTACTGCAATTATTCTGGATCGCGATTGTTACGGAAACACGCTCTCGGCGAATGTCATTGCGCATAATGGTGCGGGCGTGGACTTGCGGGACGCACATGGAATTGCCGTGAGTGCCAATACGTTTACGCTCATGACGGAACCTGCACTTGCGATAAGTGCGGAGTCGGGTCGAATCGCTGTGACGGGTAATAATTTTTGTAATAGCTATATTGGTGGAGGCGATGTGCGACGTAATACGGACGATCTGGCCGCGGCCGGAATTGAGCTTGCCAGTACCAATCATATTGCGATCTCAGGAAATGTCTTTTCTTCGCTCCAAACTAAGGCGCTGGAATTGAAGGACGAACCGTCCAAAAGTGTTTTGTTTAGTAACAATGTACTGGTGGACGTCCAGAGTGATCATCCGGCATTACAGGAGGACGACAGCAACGATATTTCCGGACCCAATCTGGTGGCGGATGATTTGTCAGTGCCGACACCATAGACCTGACTGCTTTCAGCAGGGATAGGTCTCCACTTCCAGCTCAAATTCAACTTCGTCATCCAGTGGAAACATGGGCCGTGGACAAACCGAGTGACCCAGATATCGCAGGTTGGCCGATGTCGAACCGGGAGCATCCACGTCGAGATAAAGCCCGGCTGACGCTTTGAACATATGCGGTTCACAGTGCGGTGACTTGACCACGACGGTATTGAACTGAGCCGGATCCTGACCGTGAGCCAGAAAAAATGAACGATCAAACAGGTTCACCGGTTGGGAGCTGACCACCACCGTATAGGTTCCGATCTGAAGCACGGCAGTTAGACCGCTCCGCCATGGAAGCTGAAAACTTTCGCTGTGGAAATTTCCGTCGGACAGTTGTCGAACGGTGGCCTCAACCTCCAGAGGAGTGAACCGCCCCGGGTCGACCGTTCCGCCCAGCGTCAAACGAAGGGTGGCGCCCACGCCTGCCTCGATGGCCCTTTGGACCGCGGGCGCGTCCACTATAGGTAACAGCAGCGTGCCCGGGTAGCGGTTTTCCATGAGTGCCCGCAGCAGGATATTGCTGTCGCCTGATGCTCCCGAACTGGTCGCGTCTGCTGCATCCACCAGCACGACCGGAGACGCAGACTCTTCTTCCGTATGGAAACGGACGGTTTGTTTGACCGCCTCGCTGACGGTAATCAAAGGAACCTGCATTCGTTCTCGGTGAACCCAGAACAACTCAGCCATTTCCCTCGCATACTGAGTCGCGAGGTCCTGATCGCCGTCGAGCGTAACCACGACGTTCGTTCGCAATTCGGGCACATCGGTAAAAGGATTGCCAATGAGCATCCCGGCAGCGAGTCCGGCATCGGAATCCTCAATTTGTCGGGCGAGCCGCAGGCATTCACCAAACAACCCGGTTTCGGTCACCAGTTCGTCGCCCCGTACCAACGCGGGGATTTTCACCCGCGTCATCACAGGCTGAAGTTCCTCATGGATCAATCGCAGCAGCAGCTTAGCTGCACGTACGCCCGTTTCATACTGGTCGATGTGTGGATACGTGTGGTAGGGAACGATGGCGTTGCTATGGGCTAACATGCGATCGGTCAGGATGCCGTGCAGATCCATCGAAGTTACAAACGGGATGTTTACCCCCAGTAGTTTACGAGCATGTTCCAGAATGAAACCTTCCGGATCCATTTCAGATTCCGTGGCCATGGCACCATGCATACAGAAATAGATGCCGTCGATCGGTTGATCCTTAAGCTGGTCCAGTGAATGGATTAGTCTTTCGGAAAGCGCGTCCCAGTCATCGGCGGCAAAGATGCCACCGGATGAATTGCTGCGTGCGCTGATGGTGGGGACCAGAACGACTTCGGAATCAGCTTCGAACACCGACAAGGCACCGCCAATTTCATGAACGCTACCCCGATCTGCAGCGATCCATGGCTCTCCATGCTGGATGAGGAAATCATCTAAGTGGCTCTTGCCAGGGTTAAAAGAAGAAATTTCCTGCATCAATTGAAACAGAGCGATACGGGGCATGGTTCGGAATCCGTAGTAAAGGAGGAGCGGTGGTTTTTTGGAGCGGATGAAAGTGCTTTATTTTACGTCAAATCCCCCCCTTTGGCCAAATCCCGTGCACCAATTGAGGATGTGTTTGGCTACAATTATGGTTAAAATAACGGCGGATCATTTATTCACACCGGGATGGATGTGAATTCGGTTTTCAGTAGCTGGGGTGCAGCTACAGAAAGGGATAAAGTCGGATGCGGACATCAAGCTGGTTGTGCATTTTCGCTCTGATGATGCCCTGCGGTCTCATGGTGTCAGAAGATGCGCCGACGTATGAGGAAGATATTGCGCCTTTATTCAAACGGGCCTGCGTTCGATGCCACAGTGCGAGTGCCCGCAAAGGTGAGTTGGATCTGTCTTCACCGCACGGTTTGTTCAAAGGGGGTGAATCGGCATCGACACTGGTTTCAGGGGATGTGGAAGCCAGTTACCTGTATGAACTGCTTCATGAGGAGATGATGCCGCCCGAGGGAGAGGGCAAACATCTGGCGGAGGAGGAAGTTGAACGCATCAGGATCTGGATTGAAAATGGAACCCCTTTTGCCGATGGTACGGATCCATCGACTTTTACTACGGCCGTTGAAGTCAGTCAGCATGATATCCAACCTATTATGATGTTGCGGTGTACCGTTTGCCATGGAAACCGTAGGCAGGAAGGCGGATTGGATTTGCGGACGCGCGAGTCGATGCTCAAGGGAGGGAAATCCGGCCCGGCGATGGTGCTGGGAAAACCTGAAGAGAGCTTGCTACTGAAGAGAATCCACGATTCTGAAATGCCGCCGCGGGACAAATTGCTGCCTTCCGGTGTCAAGGTCATGCCGAGTCATGAATTGGACAAGTTAACCCGGTGGATCGCATTAGATGCTCCGGAGATTGAAATGCAGCCTGACGTCGCCACGACGGAGCCGGATTCGCTGGTGACAGACGAAGACCGTCAATTCTGGGCATTTCAGCCCTTGCAGCAGGTCGTGCCGCCGGAAATCCGAGGGGAGATCGACGCCAGAAATCCGATTGATTTATTCGTCCTTGCTGAATTGAAGAAACAGGGCCTTGCTTTTTCGCCCGAAGCGTCACGTGAAACCCAACTGCGGCGTGTGTATTTTGATCTGATTGGACTGCCGCCCACACCCGCTCAGATTCAGCGGTACCTAAATGATGATGACCCACTGGCATACGAACGTCTGATTGACCAGCTATTAGCATCGCCAAAATACGGCGAACGATGGGCGCGATACTGGCTGGATGCGGCCGGCTACGCCGATTCCGAAGGAAAACGCAGTGCGGATCCCATCCGTAATTCTGCCTGGCGATACCGGGATTATGTCATCCGGTCGATGAACGCCGATAAATCCTATACCCGGTTCCTGCTTGAACAAATCGCCGGTGATGAACTGCTTGACTATACCGATCCCACCAAAATAACTTCCGCTCATATTGAAAATCTGGTGGCCACCGGGTTTTTGAGGATGGCACCCGATGGAACCGGTTCGGATGTGGTGAATTCCGTTCCGGAACGGATGGAGGTGGTGGCGGATGAAATCGATATATTTTCCTCGACCGTTCTGGGCCTGACCATGAAGTGTGCACGTTGTCACAGCCATAAATACGATCCGATCCCCCAGCGGGATTACTATCGACTGGTGTCCACGTTTCAGGGCGCGTTTGACGTGCACGACTGGCTCAAGCCTACCGCAGTACCCAGCCAAAGTAATGGCGTGATGAAGAACCGGTCGCTGAGTATCGCCACGCCGGAGACCGTACAATCGATCGCAGCATGGAATGGCGGGATTGATGCGAGTGTTAAGAAGCAGCAGACGGCACTGGAAGACGTGGCGAAACGGATCCGGCGTGAATATATGCTGAGTCAGGTTGAACAATTACCGGAAGTTATCCGAGTGGATGTGCTGCAGGCGTTTGATTTGGAAACTGATGTCCGTGATGAGGTCCAGCAATATCTGTTTGAAAAATTCAAGTCGATGCTGATTCTACCTGCGGATCAGCTGGAGAAAGACAAGGAATATGTGGCGAGGAAAAAGGAATCCACTGAAAAAATTACGGCGTTACAGGCCACACGGAAGAAAGTGGAACCCATTCGTGCGTTGTGGGATCGAGGTGAACCTTCGCCCACATACATGTTCATACGGGGTGATTATCAGCAGTCAGGTCGCCTGATCGGGCCAGGCGTGCCTTCGGTGCTTACGGATGGAAAAACGCCGTTTGTCGCTGCGTCGCTGGATGACGGTGCCTCGGGTACGGGACGGCGCCGGGCACTTGCTCAATGGCTCGCTGAGCCGCAGAACCCGTTAACGGCACGTGTCATGGTAAACCGTCTTTGGTCCCATCACTTTGGACGGGGGATTGTCGCCAGTGTTGATAATTTCGGTAGTCTGGGATCGCGTCCAACGCATCCGCAGTTGCTGGACTGGCTGGCGAATTATTTCATCGATGCGGGGTGGAGCATAAAAGATATTCATCGGTTGATTTTGATCTCGCGAACGTACCGTCAGTCCTCGGTGACTACGGCGGAACATTTGGAGAAAGATCCTGAAAATCTGTACCTGAGTCATGCGAATCTACGACGCTTGACGGCTGAAGAGGTTCGGGATTCCGTAATTCAAATTGCCAATCGTCTGAAACAGACACAATTTGGAAAGCCGGATGCAGTGACGGTTCGCGGTGATGGTTTGGTAACGGCCGTGGGAGAGAACGGTGTTTACCGGCGTAGTATTTATTTGCGGCAGAGGCGAAAGGAAATGCCTTCGTTCCTGGAAACGTTTGATTTGCCTCAGATGAACCCTGCCTGCCAACAGCGTCCCACATCCAACGTTGCTCAACAGGCACTCTATTTGCTTAACAGCAGTATGGTTCGGGGGCTGGCATCTGATTTCGCAAAGGATGTCCATGCACGATTTGGCGAAAAACCCCAACAAATTACCCAGATGTATCTGGCCGTCACCGGTGTCCATCCGGACAGCGAGGAACTGGAAATCGCGCTTGAGCAGTTAAACGAGTTGGAAAAACAGTGGAAAGCACACATCGAAACGTTATCCGATGAACAACAAAAAGAGTGGGATCCTGCTGTCAAGGCATTGGAGACCATGGGCCACACCTTGTGGAATTCAGCGGGTTTTTTGTATGTTGATTAGTGACTAATGCAGTGCCGCGGCACAGGGACATTCGCAAAAGCGGTTTGACAGGAAGAATCATGTTTACAAAGCCAACAGGCTCGTACAATTTATCACGGCGCGGATTTCTGGATCACGCTGCCGGGGGAGTTAGCGCGGCGGCGTTGGCCTTTCTGGCAAATCAGGATCTCAGGGCAGAGGGCAGCATTCCCACAGGTGATAGCTTGCTGCCGGCCAGTGGCGGACCACGCAGGGGTTTTGATACGTTACCCCGGGATACACACCATCCGGCCAAAGCCAAAGCGGTCATCCAGTTGTTCATGAATGGTGGTCCAAGTCAGATGGATCTGTTCGAGCCTAAACCGATTTTGGATAAACACCATGGAGAGCCATACTTCAATGAGATTGCTGAAGATATCAGTTCACCGCAACAGGCCGGCGGCTTGTTGAAAAGCCCGTTCAAATTTAAACAGCACGGCGAGAGCGGAGCCTGGGTCAGCGATGCGCTGCCCGAGCTTTCCAAGGTGGTGGATAACGTATCTTTTATAAAATCGATGTTCAACAATCATCCAAACCATGAACCGGCGTTATTCAAAATTCATTCAGGTCGTTTGCTTCCCGGTCGGCCGTCGATCGGTGCGTGGGTGACCTATGGTTTGGGTAGCGTGAATCAAAATCTTCCTGCCTACGTGGTCTTAGATGACCCGTCGGGACTTCCGGTGAATACCGTTCAGAGCTGGCAAAATGGTTTTCTGCCTCCGTTGTATCAGGGAACGCGGGTTCGGTCGCAGGGGGCCCCCATCTTGAATCTGAACGCGGAGAAACCTGCTCCGGCATCCGTTTCACAATTGCAACGGGACTTACTGCGCCGGATCGATGAAATTCACCGCAGTAAACGACCCAACCAACAACAGCTTGACGCACGGATCAGCAGTTATGAACTGGCTGCCCGCATGCAGCTGGAAGCCGAGGATCTGTTGGATATCAGCAGGGAATCGCAGCAGACACTCACAGCCTATGGCGTAGGTGACAAGGAAACCGATTCCTATGGCCGTCGATGCTTAATGGCACGAAGGATGGTTGAACGCGGAGTGCGCTATGTGCAGATTTTCATGAGTGCTCAGCCATGGGACAGCCATACCAATCTTGCCAAGTCCATTGGCAGTGCGGCGGGTAAAACGGATAAACCTGTGGCGGCACTGGTGGCGGATCTAAAACAACGTGGATTGCTGGATGAAGTGCTGGTTATCTGGGGAGGTGAATTTGGCCGCCTGCCGATTGCCCAGCTGCGAGACAAGAAGGATGTTACCGGTGCGGGGCGAGATCATGGACCCCGCGGTTTTACGTTGTGGATGGCCGGAGGCGGGATTAAACCAGGTGTCAGCTACGGCGCGACCGATGAAATCGGATATGCAGCGGCGGATCAACCGGTCAGTATCGCCGATTGGCATGCCACGGTTTTACATTTGTTAGGGCTGGATCACGAAAAATTGTTTTATGAACGTAACGGCCTGAAGGAAAAGTTGACGGATCTATTTACCCCCAAAATCGTAAATGAGTTAATTACCTAAATGAACCATACTCGATATCACCATCCGGATATTTCACGTCGCACCGCGCTGCAGGCAGGCGCGGTGGGAATGCTGGGACTGGGCGCTAATCATCTGGGCCATCTGCAGGCTGCAGAGTCCGTGGGAAGTCGGCCGGGGAAGACAGCAAAATCGGTAATATATATTTTCCTTTCAGGTGGGTTGGCTCAGCACGAGAGTTTCGACCTTAAGCCGGATGCACCCGAGGAAATTCGTGGTTCGTTTCAGCCTGCTGCAACGGCGGTTCCCGGTTTCCAGATTTGTGAACATTTACCTGGATTGGCAAAACGCGCGGAAAAATGGTCCGTCGTGCGGTCCATGACCCACCCTACCAATGGTCATACCGAGGGTCATTACTATATGCTGACCGGCCGGAGCGAGAAATCACCCGGTTTTCGGGGGGATCGTGTAGCGCGACCCAGCGACTGGCCTTCGGTTGCTTCGGTCGTTGGGGATGCATTAGAAACTCGAAACAATAATCTGCCGCCGGCGATTGTCCTGCCGGAGAAACTCGTCCATTGGTCCGGGGGCGTGATTCCCGGTGCCTATGGGGGACTTATGGGCGCGAGTCGGGATCCGTTTTTTATCGAAGCGTCACCCTATGGAGATCCGATGTGGCGTGGTGCGTATCCTGAATACACGTATCCAAATCTGGGGAAAAAGCCTCCTGAACAACCCGATGCACGCGTTTATCAGGCGCCCAACCTGAAATTACCTCACGGTTTAACCAACCAGCGGCTTGGAGGCCGACTGGGTTTGTTGAAGGTGATTGATCAACAGCGCCGCGCGCTGGAAGAATCGGCTACGGTACAGGGGTACGATGGTCAGAGAGAACGGGTGGTAGCCATGCTGACCGATCCTAAAATCCGACATGCGGTGGATGTGACCAGCGCGGATGCCCGGGTGCAGCAACGTTATGGTGCCAATAGCTTTGGATGGTCGTTGCTGATGGCATATCGCCTGGTCGAACAGGGCGTTAATTTAGTTCAGGTTAATCTGGGGAATAACGAGACCTGGGATACTCATGGTGATGCCTGGCCGCGACTTAAAGACAAATTGTTCCCACCGACCGATCGTGCCCTCTGTGCACTGTTGGATGACTTGGAATCAAACGGACTGCTGGATGAAACGCTGATTGTGATGGCCGGTGAATTTGGAAGGACTCCCAAAATCTCTACACTGACGGAATCGTTTGTCGGACCAGGCCGGGATCACTGGGGTGCCGTGCAGTCGGTGTTTTTTGCCGGTGGCGGGATACAGGGGGGACGAGTGATTGGGGCGTCCGACAGAATCGGCGCTTATCCGGCAACGGATCCGCATACCCCGGAGGAAATGGCTGCGACGATTTACCACGCTTTAGGAATTCCTCAAACCGCCGCCTGGATGGATGATACCGACCGCCCTCATCAGATCTATCATGGAAAACCCATTGCTGCGTTGTTCTAAACGGTCACGGCTTTAAGAAAAGATGTCGTGAATGGGTTTCCCAAAGTCAATGTCGAGGCGTTTGCGGCCTGGTATGGCCAGTCGCCGATTGTCCAGGCCCAGTAAATGCAGGACGGTCGCATGCAGATCCGTGACATAATGGGCTTCGCCTAATGCGTGGTATCCCAGTTCGTCCGTTTCTCCGTGCACGTAACCGCGTTTGAGACCGGCCCCTGCCATCCAGATGGTAAAACCATTGGGGTGATGATCACGACCGGTTGTCCCGCCACTTCGTTCTTCCAGGCCGGGAGTTCGTCCAAATTCAGTACAGAAAACCACGATCGTGTCCTCGAGAAGCCCGCGCCGCTTGAGATCTTTGATGAGGCCCGTGATCGGTTTGTCGATGGTGGCACACAACCGTGAATGGTTTTTTTGAAGATCCCGGTGCGAGTCCCATGTTCCGTAGGACGAAGGGAATACCTGAACGAAACGAACGCCCCGTTCGACCATCCGTCGTGCGGTCAATAAACGTTCGCCGGCAATTTTGGTGTTCGGCTGATCTAAACCATAGAGCTTGGTGGTTTCCTCGGTCTCCTGACTTAAATCAACGGCCTTGGGTACCGATGACTGCATGCGGAATGCGAGTTCATAAGATTTTATTCTGGCCCGCAGCAGTGCGTCGTTGGGGTTGTCGGCCAGTGTCAATTGGTTCAGTCGGCGGGCTAATGTAAATTCACGATTTTGCGCATCGGCACTCTGATTCTTATGGCGAACCCCGAAAGGCAGCGGGTTTGACTTGTCCAATGCAATCGGTACACCCGCGTGGGATGGTCCCAGATAATAAGAGTCGATACTTGCGCGCGTGTCGGTGCGGGTGGGCCCACCAAGGACCACAAATTTAGGCAGGTTTTCATTAATGGATCCCAGGCCATAGTGTGCCCAGGCCCCGACACTTGGTTGAACCTCATCCAGACGGTGTCGGCCCGTGTGAATCTGGTTCTCGGCGGCATGATCGTTGTCTGTAGTCCACATGTTTCGGACAAAGCAGATATCATCAACCACGGTCGAGAAATGGGGCCACCAGTCTGTGATCGCAATCTGGTTCTGGCCGTGGTGGCGAAATCCAATCTGCATTGGATAAATCGTTGGATAGACATCCCGCACATTGATCTCTTGCGATGCCACACTGCGAAAACGCTTGGCGTGCAATGGTGATTCCACTGGATTTGGAAAGGGAGTTTGTGAGTAGGTCTTGCCTGCATATTTATTCAGGGCGGGCTTGGGATCGAACGTTTCCAAATGACTGTAGCCGCCGGACAGAAAGACCCAGATGACAGATTTAGCGCGCGCTGGATGATGCGCCCGACCGTCGGGGACATGGGTGTCCGAGCCCTTGACGATTCCTTCTTCGGCAAGCAGTGAACCCAGCGCCAGACCGCCAAAACCCATGCCCAGATTGGCAAGGAAGTCGCGTCGGTGGTTGAGGGAGGGCATCATGAGCGTGACCTGAAAAATAAGACGACGTCGCCGTCTATTATAATGAAGTTAGCGTATGGAAACAAAATCGTTATGGTTGATGAGGACTCGAATTAATCCCTGACGGCGAATGCGAGAATCGGGAACCGCGTCCTCCGAGTCGGTGTGATTCAAATAATCACGGCAGACGGAAAGTTCTTGTTCGCTAGGCATTTTGGATAAAACTAACTGAAAGGCAAAGGAAATAAAATTCAGATCCGTCATTTCGGGTGCATCTTTTTCCAGTCGTTCCACGACGGACGACGCGATGTGGTGTACAAAGTCGCTGTTGTTAAGTGCTAATGCCTGTTGAGGCAGAATGGTGCTGGTGCGTCGATAGCATTCCAATGGGTTGGGCGCATCAAACAAGACTCCCAACGGATTGGTGCCTCCGTCTTCGGGGTAAGATTCATAGTACAGCGTGCGGCGTTTGGTGCTGAGTGCAGTGTTGTTGGGAAGCGATCGTCCGCCCGCAGTCAGATCCAGCTCACCGGCTACCCAAAGTAGCGTATCACGCACAACTTCGGCTTCCATACGACCCTGATTCATTCTCCAAAGCCAGCGATTGTCCTGATCCAGAGCCAGACTTTTGTCAATCGTCCCGGTACGGCGTTGATAAGCGTTGCTGGTGACAATGAGGGCGTGGAGGTGTTTCATGTCCCATCCCGCTTCCATGAAATCGACGGCCAGCCAGTCAAGCAGGTCAGGGTGAGTCGGTGTTTTCCCGTTGCGGCCGAAGTCAAACACGGTTTGCACCAGAGGGACGTGAAAGTGTCGCATCCAGATGTGATTTACCGCCACCCGTGCGGTAAGCGGATTACGCCGGTGGGTGATCATCTGCGCCAGGGCGGTGCGCCGTCCGGTGCTCGTGGGCGACGTTTTGACACTCAACGGCTCGTAATCCGCCGGTGGGGACACCGAAGCGTGCTTGGTATCCGCAAGTTCCTGATTGGCCATTTCGATGGATTTCTTCGCGGCGTCGAGCATCGGTTGACGTTGGGAATCGCTTTCCGCAAGTTGCATGGCAGTCGCCATTTGTAGTTTCCCCTGCAGCAGCGACGCCTGAGCCTGATATTGCTTTGCAATTCGTTGTTGTTCAACGGCCTGGGCAATGTATTTTGGTGCAGATGGATCCGACGGTTCAGCGTATCGTGCCTGATCCGCGGCAATCACTGACTTGAGTGATTTTAGTGATTGGCGCGCGGCCTGAAGAGAGGCGGTGGCTGCTCGTGATGCGATCGTGGTCTCCGTAATTCGCGATTCTGCATCCTGCAATGCACGCCGTAGTGAAATAATTTCGTCGGAATCAAGTATTTCCACCACGTGGGAAACCGCAGGTGACACCGAACTGGTGGATATGCGCCAATGGTCGATCCCATCAATGTCCTGACCGTGGGCATATTTGTCCCCTTCAAAACCAAGCAGGATTGGATTTTCACCGGGCTGCTGAACACGTATGGCATCAAAGAGCACGCGTGTACCGGTGCGGCAGTCCAGCAGAATTGGTTTGTTGTCCGTGTCGATGGGGTTCCAGCCATTGATGGCAATGGATTGACTTTCGAGTATCCGATCCGTCTCTTGGCTGGGATTAAGAATCGTGATCTGTAAATCTGCGGTGTCGGATTCCGGGTGGATCGTGAGCCGGACATGGAAGGCTGATTCGCCACCGGAAAAATCGTATTTGCCGGTTAGGACACGAGAGAATCCGCCCGGCACGTATGAGTAAATCTCGCCATTTTCAAATCCGACGTAGCCTGCCGTAAGGGAACCTTTGAGATCACGGATTAACTGAAAATTAGCCATCCCGTCGACGAGAATTCGCAATTGGAATTCGATCGTGGTTCCATCGGTTAAATTCTTTAGATCGGGTAAAGTGTTGCTGACAACACGTCGTCCCTGAACGGCATCCAATAACAAGGAATAACGTCCATCCAACGCACCGCTGGCGCCGTCTTGTTTTTCGGTTTGGATAGCCCGTTCCAGGGCCTGACGCGTCTGGACAAGGTTGTCTTCGAGCGGTGTTAGAATTGAGGGATCGATCGCAGGTAACTGGCGGAGATGGTCTTCTGCCTGAGCGACCTGTTGGTGGGCCTGATTTAATTCATATTGGCGGATGGATTCCCGTGATCCGGGGTACCATGCCTGCGTCGGTAGTTCGATGGAATTTACCGGCGGTAGTAATTCCTGTAGAAAGGCGGGAACACCGGCCAGGATCGGGGTGTGATCAGGTTCCCGATTTCGTTCATCACCGCCATGATAAAAATACGTTATGGCATCCTCGTTCTTGTCAAAGACCCGGGACATTCCAACCAGAGCCGGAGCGCGGGAACCGGCATATTTGTATTCCACAAACGGAAGGGGACGGGACTCACCGGTGACCTGATCCTGGCGAATGCTCATGGGCTCAAAAAATGCACGCATTCGGAAATAGTCTTCATGACGGATGGGGTCATATTTGTGGTCGTGGCAATGGGCACAATTAAAGGTGAGGCCAAGGAATGCTTTGCCGGTATATTCCACATTGTGACGCATCCATTCATTTGGATTGAGCGAATAATAATTGCGCACCAGATATCCGGTGGCGGGCCAATGAGCGTCATCAAGAGGTGACATTTCATCTGCGGCCAGCATCTGCTGGACCATGGTGTGATACCCCATATTTTCGTTAAGTGATTGAACGATCCAGTCGCGCCACATCCAGATTTGAGCGGAGCTGTTGCGGACATCGTTTTGATTGCGCCGACCATACCAGTCCGAATACCGCCAGACGTCCATCCAGTGCCGCGCCCATCGCTGGCCATAGCGCGGATCGTTAAGCAAGCGGTCGGCGGCGTCTGTCCATGCGGAAGCGGGATCATGATCGGTCAGAAAGTCGGTAAGTTCCTCCGGCGTGGGTGGGACTCCGATCAAGTCAAGATAGAGTCGCCGCAGTCGAACATCTGCCGGAGCGACGCTGGCTGCGGTTAGTCGATGCTGACGATGACGACGCTCAATAAAAAAATCGATCGGATTACCCCGAAACCGTTTGGGGATATGAGGTCGGGTCGGAGGCGTAAATGACCAGTGGTCACGAGGGTCGGATTCAGGTGCTTCCGTAGGCGGCGAAGAGGCACCACGCTGCACCCAAAGCCGGAACATCTCAATTTCCGCTTTGCTGAGAGCCTCGCCCATCGGTGGCATGCGAAAATCCTCATCTTCGCTGGTGATTCGCTCGATGAGCAATTGCCCCTGTTCGGTCCCCTGCCTTAAATCCGCTCCCGTATCAAGGCGGAGATCGGATTCCTGTTTTAGGGAGCCATGACAGGCATAACACCGCGCTCGCAGAATGGGTTTTATGTCCTTCTCATAATCCTGAGCTGCAATGTTGGTTCCCACAGCACAACTCAATGCATAGGTAACCAGAAAAACCGAGACAGGCCGGAGGCGGAACATGTTATTGAACCTGCAGGGAATAGAGCTGAGCGTTTTTAATGGAAATGTTGATTCGAATCACCTGGCCGTTGAGTGGCTTTAAGGTCCGGTTCCCTTTCCATGTGACGGCGGATCTTATGGAATCTCCCTGGATGGGAACCGCTTCTTTGTGGGTATAGCCCGGAATGGGCTTGCCATCCTGATCACTGAGATCGACAACGACGGATCCACCGGCGGACGTTTTACAGTTAAGGTAAATCGTATTTCCCCGAACAAAAATGGGGTTGGTGGTGATTTCACCGGCGGTGGCCTGCAGAGCGACAAATCCGTCGGTTCGATATTCAAAACGCCGGACTCGAGAGTCGGATCCCGTATAGTAGGCTTCGGTTCCAAAGATCGAGATGTGTCCCGGGTCGTTGGGAAGCTGAAGGATCCCGTTGGCCGCATAGTTGCTGCGGTTGCCGGCGCGATCCTGAGGTGCACTTTCGGGAATGATCGCGGAGGACCAGCGGGTGAATTTGTGGCCATCGCGGCTGAACATGAACAGGGGTTCGACGCGACTGTTGGCAGGGAGATAACGGGTGGGAAGTCCGATGTAGTATTCCGGATTCCTGAAATAAAGGCCAATGGCATTGGTGTACAGATGCTCATTGGGACTGTCCGTATATTGCAACTTGAGAGGCTTGGTCCAGTTTGTAAAATCGGCGGATTCGCATATTTGGATCGAGCGAACTCCATCAATAAACAGTCGCGAGTAGCAGACGTATTTCTTGCGGTTGGAATCCCAGAAAGCTAGGTTTTGTGAATCGAAAGCTCCGCTGGTGATGACAGGTCCCTTTGATGTGATTCTCCAGTGCAATCCATCTGCGGAAGCAAATGTGTAGAGTCCCGTTATGCCTTTCTGACGGTCGGGAACTTCAAAGTCACCGGTAACAAACCGGCCTCGGGAAACCGCTTTATAACGCGATTTCGGGTCGCAGTCCGGATTGGTGTCCAAAAACGGGGTAAAGCAGTGCGTACCGATGCCATCCCACACAATATTGTTCTTCGCAGAACCATCAAATTCAAAGATACCCAATTCGGGCTTGGTCCAATGGATACCATCTTTACTTAACGCAACACAGGTAACCTCGCGGTGTGTCATGGTTTTGCGTTCGGTGTCCCAGTGAGCACCGCGGTAATAGGCCCGGTACTGGTTGCCATCCTGAAGGAAGGTGAAGTAAGCGCTGACATTGCCTTCCCAGGGGGCATCGGTTCGCAGGATCATTTCTTTCGGTTCAGGTCGCTGAAGTTGGAATGTGACGTCGCCAACATGGGATTCCACCAGCGCATCGTCCACAAACAACTGGACTCGATTTCCGATTTCAACCGGTTCGGTTTGTCCGGGTATCGAAAACCATAAGGAAAAGAGACAAACAAGGAGAGTTTTTGTGGCCATAACAGGGATCACGCGTGAAAGTTAAAAAAGTGGCTAGTAGCTGGGTCGATATTATAACAAATCCGGTTGGTCGTACGTGCCTTGAGCTTGAAATCACTCTGGCGCCCAAAGCAGGTGGCAATTATTCAAATTTATGCAGCAAGGGATCGCCGACCTTTTCCATATGGTCTTTGATGCGGTTGGTCAATTGCTCGAGCGTCATCTGGTGTTCGGCGGAAATATTCGCAGCGAGATTCGTCCGTTCCGCCGGGTCTTTTTTAAGGTCGTATAGTTCAACACGTCCCGGGTGTTGCAGATCGATCATGCATTTCCAATTCGGTGTGCGAATCCCTCGCATATGAGTGGTTGCCCCATGTCGCATGCTGTACTGCAGGAAAATGTCAGGGTCCCATGCCATGGATGGATCCCGCAGGACGGGTGTGAAATCCTCTCCCCGCACTAAAAGTTTTCGGTCTGTTTTAATGCCGGCCATTGCGAGAAGCGTGGGAAACCAGTCCAGATTAGAAAA
Source organism: Planctomycetota bacterium (assembly GCA_036150515.1). Lineage (GTDB taxonomy): Bacteria > Planctomycetota > Planctomycetia > Pirellulales > Pirellulaceae > UBA721. The sequence goes on along the minus strand of JAYZPA010000044.1, from coordinate 1,954 downwards.
GGTCTGGTGGATGACGGTTTCTGGTTGAATGGTGCCAGGCCAGCGAATTGCCGTCGGGACACGTAAGGATGTATCCCATAGATTCGGTCGTCGGGCTGCGGGGATGTCATCCCATTGTTTTGCCGGGTTGCTGTTGAGTACCCGGATGGCGTTACCCTTAAACCAAACACCATGTTCGCCCAGGTTATAGCCATGATCGCTGGTGAACACCACGATGGTATTGTTCACCAGTTCAAGTTGCTCCAGTAGTTGCAGCAGACGGCCAACATTGCGGTCGATGCTCTTCACCGCCGCGAGGTATTCCCGTGTTCGTTTCTTGACCAGAGCGACATTGAGGTCGGGGTAGTCCGGATTGGGAATCTCGGGGTCCAGATCCTTAAAGGGTTCCCAGTCTTCCGGGCGGACGGGCAGCCATGCAGCGTGAGGCGCACGAAAATGGAGGCTCAGCAGAAAGGGACGTTTGTCCTTTTGGCGGATGAAGTCCAGGGCATGATCCGTAAATATGTCACAGGTATATCCGGTTACCTTCTTGGTTTCACCTTCCAATGTTTCCATAACCGGATCTTTTGGCGGGCATCCTCCACTGCGAATCCCCGCAAACTGTTGATAACCGAATCGGGTCGGGTGATGTTTGTCCTGAATTCCAAGATGCCATTTTCCAAAAAGTGCCGTTCGATATCCGGCCTGGTTAAAGAGCGAGGGAAAGGTGACGGTATCGGCGGGAAGGCCAAGTTGTTTATCGGCGCCAGGGCTAATCCAGTCCGTGATGTTGTACTCAAAGGCATATCGGCTGGCGATTAACCCGACGCGACTGGGGCTACATACGGGCGTGGTTACAAAGCTGTTGGTTAAATGTGCGCCTTCGTGGAAAATGCGGTCAATGTTCGGTGTGATAAATCGCTGATCGCCGGCGGCATGAACGGCAAACGGGGCCTGGTCATCGGTGTAAATAAAGACAATGTTCGGGGCAGCGGTGCAACATGGGGACAGGAGAAACGGAATCCCCACGGTGACGAACAGTACCAAAGCGCGAATCGTCATTAGCAAAGTACCTTTTGAATGAATGCGGCGGATCAAATCCGGAAACTTCTATCGGTTCCAGGGATGAGTCATCGTGGGTTGGTTAACAAATCGTTTCAGTGAAATGTCGAGTGTCGTACCGGCTCCGGGTGCTAAATCCAGTGTGAATTGGGTTTGGTTTATGTCGACCTTCATCGACCCGATCTTCAGTTCGGTAAACTGATGTTCGGCATAACCCCCGGACTGGATCGTGACGCGTCTGGGCTGGAGTTGATTGGTATTCACCAGGGTTAGTGTGAGTGAGGTACCATTTTGTCGGGAGACCAGAGCAGCGACGTCGCGGGGAATTCCGGCGCGCTGTTGCTCGGGATCGAAATATCTGAGGTTGGAAAATAATACATTCCCCTGATGCTTGGGATCAATCCCGCCCAGCATCAGATGGATGAGAGATCGAATCGCGACGGGATTATTGACCATGCTGTCATCGGACAACCGAGTGTCCGGTGTGGTTTTGTCTGCATGGATGGCAAGGACCTGCGAGCGAACGTGTTTCAAGTCGGCGGCCATGGCCTGCATGGGATAGTCTGGGTCATCTCCGGCGAGGTACTTTAGCCAGGCGTTGGCCGCAACGCGGCTGTAATCTTCCTTCTGCTGTCCGAGATAGTAAATCTCAAGCGCATTGGCGTTGTACTTGGAAGGACCAAATCCATACCAGCCATCATCACCGAACATGCTGGGATATTGCATTTGGCCGTCAATCATCTTGCCTTGCGAGTTGATTTTATCGATTTGCCGGCGCCACACGTCAATGTACTGCTCGTCGCCGGTGAGCATGAACGCATTTTGGAATCCGGTAAATCCGAGATAATGGGTATTTCGATTGGCTAAAGATCCGTCCTGAGGGACCACGACGGTGAACCCCCAGCCGTAGACG